>CAZGCI010000109.1:0-11876 GCA_964524185.1 uncultured Thiohalocapsa sp.
AACCGGTGACCTCACCCTTACCAAGGGTGTGCTCTACCAACTGAGCTACATGGGCTAGAACGCATGGTGTGGCGTCATCACCCACACCGCCCGATGGCCATGACGACCCTGACCAGCAACCCCGGTCTCCATAACGTGTCTCGGTCGGCCCAACCGTCCGCGGCAGCCAGATGCGCCTTCGCAAGGGGTGGCGCCTCTCGCCGTCGCCCGCGTGAAGCAGGCAATGATACGCGGGGCGGTCGCGTTGGAGCGGGTGATGGGAATCGAACCCACACCATCAGCTTGGAAGGCTGAGGTTCTACCATTGAACTACACCCGCAGACGACCTCGAGGTGGTAGCGCGCCCACCGCGCTGCGCCACCGCCATGTCTTCATCGGCGAACGCTACCACGGCATGCCAGTGTTCGCGCCTGTCAGCAACCCCACTCGCAGCAGGCCGTTCGCAGCAGGGTAGCTACCCCACATGGCCAACGTTAGCTGCCGACTCCCGCGGCGGAGCCGTACTTTGGTGGAGGGGGGAGGATTCGAACCTCCGAAGGCTGAGCCGTCAGATTTACAGTCTGATCCCTTTGACCGCTCGGGAACCCCTCCAAATCGACCGAGCTGCGCAGTATAGGCGCACGAAAAATCCGGGTCAAGATCCCAATATCAACAAGGGAGCAGAAAACCCTGCACGTTTCGCGGTGTGGGCCCGAGCGATGCTATCCTAGCAGCCGAACGCGCCGCACACGCCGCGCGTCCGTTCTGCCAACTCTTTTTAGGTCGATGTCGAGAGGTAGTTCACGTCTGATGGACGTCACGATTTTCGGTAGCGGATATGTCGGACTCGTCACCGGGGCCTGCCTCGCGGAAGTGGGCAATCACGTGCTCTGCGTCGATGTCGACGCGCGCAAGATTGACCTGCTGAACGCGGGCGGCGTGCCCATTTTCGAGCCAGGGCTCGAGGACATCATCCGTCGCAACGCGGCGGCTGGCCGGCTTGCGTTTAGCACCGATCTGGCGGCCGGCGTCGCCCACGGCCTATTCCAGTTCGTCGCCGTTGGGACGCCTCCGGATGAAGACGGCTCCGCGGACCTCAAGCACGTGCTCAGCGTCGCCACCACCATCGGTGAATGCATGGACAGCTATCGGATCATCGTCGACAAGTCGACCGTTCCCGTCGGCACGGCGGACCGGGTCACCGAGCGTATCCGCGACACGCAGGCCGCGCGCGGCGTGCGTGTGGAGTTTGACGTCGTCTCCAATCCGGAATTTCTCAAAGAGGGCGCCGCCATCGAGGATTTCATGCGTCCTGACCGGATCATCGTGGGCACCGAGAATCCGCGCACCGCCGAGCTGTTGAGAGCGCTATACGCCCCCTTCAACCGCAGCCATGACCGGCTCATGGTGATGGATGTACGCTCGGCCGAGCTGACGAAGTACGCGGCCAACGCGATCCTGGCCACCAAGATCAGCTTCATGAACGAGCTCTCGAACATCGCAGAAGCCGTCGGCGCGGACATCGAGCAGGTGCGCGTCGGCATTGGCTCCGATCCGCGTATCGGCTATCAGTTCATCTACCCTGGTTGCGGCTACGGGGGCTCCTGCTTCCCGAAGGACGTCCGCGCCCTCGAGCACACCGCCGCAAGCATTGGCTACACGGCGGAGCTGCTGCATGCGGTGGAGGCGGTCAACTTCCGCCAGAAGGAGATCCTGTTTCGAAAGATCTCGGATTACTTCGACGGCGCCCTGAAGGGCAAGGTGTTCGCACTCTGGGGTCTTGCATTCAAGCCCAACACCGACGACATGCGCGAGGCGTCCAGCCGCCGGCTGATGGAGCAACTTTGGGCAGCCGGCGCCGCCGTGCGCGCCTTCGATCCGGTGGCGATGGATGAAACCCGGCGGCTCTATGGTGAGCGTCCAGACCTCGCTTTGGCGGACGACCCAATGCTTGCACTCGAGGGCGCCGATGCACTGGTCATCGTGACGGAGTGGAGCCAGTTTCGCAGCCCCGACTTTCCGGCCGTCCGCGGCGGACTCCGGCATCCCGTCATCTTCGACGGCCGCAACATACTCGATGCGGGCCAAGTGACCATGGCCGGCATCACCTACATCTCCATCGGCCGGGGGCCAATGTCACCTGCGGCTTAGCGGCGCGGGGCCTCAGTCTCAGACCGAGCAGCATCCCCCCGCGCCAGTCGAGCGGCAGACGCAACCAGTTCCAGCGCCGCCCCAAACGCAAGAAACGCTGGCCGCGGCCATGCCGCGACCAACGTTTCCCCTGCGCGTGTTCGAATCAGCGCGCCGGCAGGGTGCAGGCGCTTCAGAACCGGTGGTTCCAGCTCAGCTCGATGTCCATCTGCTCCATGTACAAGCTACCCGTCTGGGTGCCGGTGATGGCCGGGCTCCGTCCGTCCACGGTTTCCTTGGGCATGTATGTGAACGCAAGGTTGAACTCGTCGGAGGCGCTGTGTACGTAGGTCCCGCCCAGCGCGAGATGCCAACGGATCGTCGCCGGCGCCAGCACATTGAACAAGGACTCCCGGTCGGTCTTCAGGAAGTCGCTGTTGTAGCTTACGCCGCCGAAGAACTTCCAACTGTCACTCTGATCCCACCGCACGCCCAGTTTGAACACGTCCATGCTGTCCCAGCCGAAACCGAGTCCGGCATTGCCGCCGAGACAATAAGAGGGTTTCGGCGCGGCGCCGAAGCAAGGGCTGAGATCGAGATCGTTCGAGTTGGAGATGGCGTCGACCTCGTTGTAGAAGATGCGCTGATAGTCGAATGCGACCGTCACCTCGGGGCGGAGCTTGTAAGCCAGGCCGAAATTGAACATCGCTGGAATGTCAAAGGAACCGCCGTCGGCAAAGAGACCGCTGTACTTATCCAGGTCGGTCATCCACACTTTGGTGCGGTATGACAACCCAAGCGCAAGTGCATCCGTGACCTCACCGTACCAACCGAAGTGCAGCCCACCGCCGTAGGACCACTCCTTGCCGTTGTTGGTGACCTTGTCCGGACTCACCGACGCCGCCCGAAACGGCTGCAACCCTTTTGCTTCGAAGCTCTGGACCGCAAACAACGGGGCAATTCCGAAGGCTTGGTTCTCCCCCAATTTGATGGTGTAAGGCACCTCGATGAAGAGTTGCTCCAGGTTGACACCCGTGGGTCCAGTGGCCGTCAGGAAGCCGTTGGGATTACCGTTCTGGCTGCCGGGGATCGGCTGGGTCACGGGCACTGGCGCGCCGTCCTGGATCAGGATCCTGCCGCCCTGCTCGATGGGCGTCCCTGGGGGCAAGGTGGCGAACACCGGCTGGCCGTTGATCACACGCTGATTCGGTGCAGGCGCGAAGTTTGCCCATACGGCGGTTGGGTAGTCGGTGTTCATGCCACCGTTGCCGAAGATGCTGATACCGATACTCGAGCGCTCGTCCAGTGGATGGTTATAGCCGATGCTCGGAATCAGAAACCAATCACCATCGCTGTCGATCCGACCCGGTGTCACGAAGCCACCGGTCGGGAAGTCCACATTGAAGTCCGGGCCTCCGGGACCGGCTGTCGCCGGAACGGTCTGGGTGGCAAAGTCGCTGTTCGCCTGATAGCCACGATCCGACGGCCTAAAGAAGGACACGCCGATGTCCAGGCGCCGGCCGAGGAAGGCCATGCCGGCGGGGTTGGTCGCAGTCACCAAGGTATCCTGCGGCAAGGCGGTCGCGACGCCGGCCATGGCCTTGGATTTCGTACCCCAACCGTGCGAAAAATAGCCGTTGGTCGCCCAGGCCGACGTTGGCAGTGCAAGTGCCAACGCGAGTGCGGTGTAGAGCTTCCCCTTGGCCAGTGATGCAGTCTCCATGTGGTACCCCTTCGGTGATTGTGCCTTCGTGTAATCCGGTCGACACCGGTCCGAGGCGCGTTGTGTGTCACACCCCTAACCTGGCAACGCACGCCTTGTGGTGCGCCTTCTTGGGAAGTACACAACAATGTCGCCTTGCCACCAATAGTAACCGGCTTGCGCAGGTTGTCAACGCACCGCAGGAGAGTACGCTCGCCTTTTGCATTCAAAGTCAGGGGTTCCGACGCGGCGTCGATCCGCCTTGGGGTCGTGACGACGGCCGCAGCGCAGCGAAGCGCCCGGGCAACAAGGGATGACGTTGCAATAACCCAACAACCAGCGTCACGAGCCACGGATACAGCGCCCGCGCACACGTCGACGGCGTCACGACACAGGCGCTGGTGACGCGCTGAGAAGTTGGCGCCGCAGGGCGCTCAGGCGGCGTGCAGACGATTCATTGCCCGCTGGAAACAGCCGTCGAGTAGATCCGGCATTGCCCGCGCCGCCTCATCCACCACATCGACGATCGCCGTCGCATCCGCCTGCGACGGGCGGCCCAACACATAACCCACCACTTGGGATTTCTCCCCCGGATGGCCGATGCCGATGCGAAGCCGCCAAAAATCGCGGCTGCCCAGCGCTGCGATACTGTCGCGCATGCCGTTGTGACCGGCGTGCCCACCGCCCTGCTTCAGCTTGACCCGCCCGGGCGGCAGATCCAGCTCGTCATAGGCGATGAGTATCTGCTCAGGAGGGATATCGAAGTAGCGCGCCACCGCAGCCACGGCCCGGCCGCTGTGGTTCATGTAGGTGCTTGGCTTCAGGAGCCGTAGATCGACTCCGGCGACGGTGATCCGCGCGACCAGTCCGTGGAACTTGGCCTCCGCCCGAAAACTGCCGTGATGCATCTCGGCCAGCCGGTCGGCAAACCAAAACCCCGCGTTGTGCCGAGTCAAGGCATAGTCGGGCCCCGGGTTGCCGAGCCCGATGACCAGCCGAATGCCGGGATGCGACATCGGTGCGACCTCAGTGCGCGTCCAGCCGAGGTACATCCATACCGGGTGCGGGACGGCAGGAGGTGAACGGCCCAACGCCGAGACACTTGCCCAGCGGGCCGCCGCACACAGGACTCAGCCCACGCGGCCCCCGTGTATCAGCCGGCGGCCTCATCATCGCCTGCGCCTTCTGCCCCTTCCGCATCCCCTTCCTCGGCGCCGCCGTAGGCCGACTGAATGCTGACCACCGGTGCCTCCGGATCCATCGCATAGGTCAGTTCCACGCCCTCCGGGAGCTGCAGGTCGGACACCTGGAAGACATCGCCAATCTGCATCTCGGCCATGTCCACGGCGAGGTACTCCGGCAGATCCTTCGGCAGACAAGTGATTTCCACATCCGTCAGGTTGTGCGCCACGACGCCACCCATCTTGACGCCGAGGGCGGTTTCCTCGTTCTCGAAGTGAAGCGGAACGCTCATGCGGAGCTTGTCCTCAGCGCTGACGCGTTGAAAATCCACATGCAGGATGAAAGGCTTGGCCGGGTGGCGCTGCAGATCCTTCAACACGACCTTGGTGTTTTCGCCGTCGAGCTTCAGGTCCAACAGGCTTGAATAGAACGCCTCGTAGTCCAACTGGCGCTGCAGCTCGCTATGCAACAACGAGATCATTTGCGGGTCTTTATGCCCGCCGTAGACGATGCCCGGCACCAGACCTTGGCGACGCAGGCGGCGGCTCGCACCCTTCCTCGCGTCGGTCCGCGGCTGAACAACGACTTCGAATGTGTCACTCATTTTCACTCTCCACAATGAATGAACGCCGCCACCCGCGACCAGGTGCGCGACGTCCGCCTGCCGCTGCACGATTGCAGCGGTTGTAAGAAAAATTTTGGCCGGCGCTAGACCTTTGGGACGTGGCCGGCGGAATCAGTCCACAAACAACGAGCTCACGGACTCTTCATCGGAGACGCGCCGCAACGTCTCTGCAAGCAACTCCCCGATGCTGAGCTGGCGGATCTTTGGGCAAGACCGTGCGTCGGCTCCCAGCGGAATGGTGTTCGTGACCACCAGCTCATCGAGCTGCGAGTTCGTGATGTTGTCCACAGCCGGTCCCGAGAGGACCGGATGTGTGCAGTAGGCCACCACCATCGCCGCGCCGTGTTCTTTTAACGCCGCCGCAGCCTGACACAGCGTGCCGGCGGTATCGACGAGGTCGTCGATGAGCACGCACGAGCGCTCGCGCACGTCGCCGATGATATTCATGACCTTCGCCTCGTTCGGCTTCGGCCTGCGCTTATCGATGATGGCCAGCTCTGCATCATCCAAACGCTTTGCCAGGGCGCGCGCGCGGACCACGCCGCCGACGTCGGGCGAGACCACCATCAGTGCGGGATACTTCTGCTTCCAGATGTCGCCGAGGAGGATTGGCGACGCGTAGACATTGTCCACCGGGATGTCAAAGAAGCCCTGAATCTGATCCGCGTGGAGGTCGACGGTCAGCACCCGATCCGCGCCGGCGGTGCCGATCATCTTCGCAACCAGGCGCGCCGTGATGGGCACCCGGGCGGAGCGCGGGCGGCGGTCCTGCCGCGCATAGCCATAGTAGGGTATGACGGCGGTGATGCGTTTGGCAGAGGCCCACCGCAACGCGTCGATCATCACCACAAGCTCCAAGAGATTGTCATTCGTCGGCGCACAGGTGGGCTGCACAACGAACACGTCCCGGCCGCGGACGTTCTCCTGGATTTCGGTCATCACCTCGCCGTCACTGAACTGGCCGACCACGGCCTTGCCGAGCGGCAGATGCAGGTGGGACGCAATCTCTGCGGCGAGCTCCGGGTTGGCGTTCCCGGTGAAGACCATCAATTGGCTGTCGGGCACGGCTCTACTCCGCGGGGCGCTCGGCCATCTCGGGCGGTGGCTTTGGTGAGGGTTGCGAGCCTGCTCCCTTGCTCGGCTCCGGAGCGCGAATAATGGCTGGGGCGCCAGGATTCGAACCTGGGAATGCTGGGATCAAAACCCAGTGCCTTACCGCTTGGCGACGCCCCAAAAAAAACGCTGTTTGGCTGTTCCCCGGCGCTCGGACGGGCCCCGAGGGTGCGCCTTGCCCTGCCCGTGGTAGCCCGCGGCCCGGCTCGGTCAATCAAAGAGCGGCGAGCGGTTGCAGGCACGGGCGATGAAGGCTCGGTACTGCGCCGGCGCCTGCAGCCGGACCGCGTCGGCGGCCTCGGCCGAGTCGAAGGTCCCGAACACACAGCAGCCAGTGCCCGTCAGCCTTGGTGCGGCGCCCCGCGACTCGAGCCAATCGAACGCGCGACCAACCGCCGGGTAGTGTTTGCGCACCACGTCGAGGCAGTCGTTGGGCTGAGTCCCCGCAACGAAGTCCGCCATTGTGATAGGGACGGAATCCCGTGTCAATTCTGGGTCCCGGAACACGTCCGCAGTGCCGACGGCGACCGGCGGCACCAGGACCAGGTACCAGGGCTCGGGTAGCGCGACGGGTGTCATTGCTTCCCCGACGCCTTCCGCCCAGCAGGCCTGGCCGCGCACAAACACGGGCACGTCAGCACCCAGGGCGAGGCCAATATCCGCCAGGGCCTCGACCTCCAAACCCAGGCCCCAGAGATGATTGAGCGCGTGTAGGGTTGTTGCGGCATCTGAGCTACCGCCCCCAAGCCCGCCGCCCATGGGGAGCACCTTTTCCACAGCCATATCGACCCCCGCCCGACACCCGGTCGCCGCCTGCAGCGCCAGTGCCGCTCGCACCGCCAAATCGTGTTCTGGCGCCACATCCGAGGCGCCGGAAACCCGTACGATGCGCACGTCATTTCGGGGCTCGAAGTAAAGCCGATCCGCTCGATCCAGGAACTGGAAGACGGTTTGCAGATTGTGATAGCCATCCGGGCGCCGGCCGACCACCCGCAGCATCAGGTTCAGCTTGGCTGGGGCAAGCCAGGCGCCGTCGGCTGTTGGATGTGGTGTGAGCGCCTGCATAGCTCGAGCGGTGCCGATGACGAGGGCTGCCAACTGCGCCGCAGCGTCTCGCCGCTGCCTGCGAGCGTGCTAGTTGGGGGTCTGGGTGTAACGGTGCTTGCCGAGCACGCGTAGCAGGTACTCGTGATCCGGATCCTCCGCCAACGCACGATCCCAAATCTCGCGCGCCTCATCCTTGCGCCCGAGCGCCCAAAGCACCTCACCCAAATGGGCTGCGATCTCGGGATCGTACACGGATTCTAACGCCTCGCGCAGGTACGGCTCAGCCGCCGCTGGGTCACCCATCCTGTATAGCACCCAGCCCATGCTGTCTTTGATGGCCGGCTCATCGGGCTTTAGCTCCAGCGCGCGCTCCACCAATGCACGCGCCTCTGTGAGTCGATCCGTGCGGTCCGCGAGTGTGTAGCCGAGGGCATTGAGGGCGTCGGCGTGCTCTGGATCCCGCTCGATGATGTGCCGGAGATCGGACTCGAGCACCTCGATGCGGTCGAGACCAACGGCCACCATCGCCCGGGCATAGCGCAGATCGGCGTTGTCTGGCTCGGCCTCGATGGCCTCGTCATAGACCGCCATCGCCTGCTGCGGCGCGTCTTGACCACGCAACATTTCGCCTTCGATGAGGTAAAGCGTGACGGCGTCGTCCGGCATTTCGTTCCGCAGCTGTTGGAGCATAGATTGCGCGCGGCGTAACTCGCCGCTGGCCGCATGCAGTCGCGCGATACGCACCACCGCGTCGGTGGCGTTCGGGCCGTCGACACGCGCGTACCAGCCGAGGGCGGCATCTGGGTTGCCCGCACGCTCCTCCAACTGGCCGAATAGCAAGGCGACGTCATTCTTCCGACGGCCCGACGTGTCCAGCCGCGTGAGATAGTTCCGCGCCTGCTCCAGGGCGTCGACTTCCAGGGCAAGCACGGCCGCAGTAAACAGCACCTCCGGCTGCTCCGGCTCGGCCATGAGCAGTGCGTCGAACACGGCTAACGCCTCCGCGTACTCCTCGGCGTCGATATGGAGTTGCGCCCGCAAGAGCTGCAGGTCCTTCTCATCGCCCGCTTCGGCAATGTAGCCGTCTAGCAGGGCAGCGCCGGCCTCGCGCTCGTCGTCGTTGACCATCAACTGCACCAGGAACGCCTTCGGCTCGTTCCAGTCCGAGCGTAGCTCGACAGCACGCGCGGCGGCCTCCCGTGCCAGCGTCGTGTCGTCCGCAGCCGCGGCCAGCGTCGCCAGCGCAAACTGCGCGTCGGCGTCGTCTAGCGCGTCGCGCATGAGCACCTGCATCATTTCGAGTCGCTCGGTCGGATTATCGATGCGGGCGAGGAGCTGTGCAGCTTGCATGTAGGGCTGGGCGACGGGGGGCGTCAGCCGCACCAGCTCTCGGAGCGCGGTCAGGGCACCAGCGTGATTGCCGCCGTCGATTTGCACATAGGCTGCGAGCTGCCGCGCCTTTAGGGACTCTGGATCCAGCTCTTGCCACAGGGCGATGGCGCGCTCCCCCGCCTGGGCATCACGCAGGGCTAGTGCGGCACGCGCTGCTAGGGCCGCCAACTCTGGGTCGCGTGCGAGGCGCGCCGCCTGGAGATAATGCTCGAAGGCCGTGCGCTGATCGGCGCGCTGTGCAGCGACCTCTCCAACGAGCACGGAATAGATGAGGTCCGAGGTCAGCGCCGTCGGGACGTCACCGGCGGCGGCATCAGCGTCCGCCGCCGCTGCGGCGGCCGTGTCGGCGTGGGCCGTCTCCGCGGCCGGCGTGTCCGCCGCGGCTGCAGGTTGCTGCAACGCGCCGTCGGTGTTCGTTGGGGTCTCGGCTGCAGCAACTAGGGGCACTGCTGCGGCCAGCCACAAGGCGGCGAGTTGGGCGTACGGAGTCATAGGCGTGCGGCGTCCCCAGGGGTGTTGACCACGATCAGCGGAGAGAACGTTTGAGCGCAGTATACTAGGCCAGTTCCTGCGCCATGCGGCCCAAACGGTTGGGCCGGTAGCGCGACCGGGATCGCCGGCGCCCCGCGCCGCCCCGACCGCGCAACGGGCAGCGTCGTAAGCAGGACATCACGCGTTGGGCCTTGGCAGCGTTATACGCTGAGACCGCCGAGCCTGATCCATACATCCCTGCGCGCCCTCCCCCGCACATGGGGACGACACCCCCGGTGGGAATGCCAGGGCAACGCAGACAGCCCAGACAGCAGCGGCCGACCCGATACCATGACGATATTGACCCTCGGCTTGAACCACAAGACGGCCCCCGTCGCGACCCGCGAGCGCCTTACCTTCGGGCCGGACGTCATCGTTGGTGCACTGCGCAGCATCACCGAGCAAACCCCCGCCGAAGAGGCGCTCATCCTGTCCACCTGCAACCGCATGGAGCTGTACTGCGCCGTGGAGGGCAGCGGCGCCGGACCGGTCCTGCGGGAGTGGCTCGGTGAATTCCATGGCCTGGAGCCGCAGCTCTTCGCGCAGCACCTCTATCACCATCAGGACCGCGACGCTGTGCGCCATCTGCTCAAGGTGGCCAGCGGCCTGGACTCCATGGTGCTGGGCGAGCCGCAGATTCTCGGTCAGGTCAAGCAGGCCTTTCAGGTCGCCAGCGCGGCCGGAGGCACCGGGCGCATGCTCGGGAGGCTGTTCCAACACACGTTTTCCGTCGCCAAGCAGGTGCGCACGGACACCGCCATCGGCTCCAGCCCGGTGTCGGTGGCCTTCGCGGCGGTCAGCTTGGCGCGGCAGATCTTCAGCGACCTCAGCAAGCAAACCGCACTGCTCATCGGCGCCGGTGAGACCATCGAGCTCGCCGCCCGCCATCTGCATCAGCATGGCATCGGGCGCATCATTGTCGCCAACCGCACCGTGGAGCGCGCGCACGGCGTCGCCCAACAGTTTGACGGCTACGCCATCGCATTGACGGAGCTCGCCAGCCACCTACCGGAAGCGGACATCGTGGTGTCCTCCACGGCGAGCCCGCTGCCGGTCCTCGGCAAAGGCACCGTGGAACGGGCGCTCAAGAAGCGCCGGCAGCGCCCGATGTTCATGGTGGACATCGCCGTACCACGGGACATTGAGCCGGAGGTGCGTGACCTGCGCGATGTCTACCTCTACACCGTCGACGACCTCCAGGGCGTCGTCGACCAGGGTATGCGCTCGCGCCAGCAGGCCGCGGAGCAGGCCACGGAGATCATCGAGCTGCACACCGAGGAGTTCATGGCCTGGGTGCGCTCGCTGGATGCGGTGTCACTGATCCAGGACTACCGCTCCCGTGCCGAATACACCCGCGACAGCCTCGTGGAGCGCGCCCAGCGCCAACTCGGGGCCGGCAAGCCGGCAGAAGAGGTCGTCTGTCAGCTCGCGTATCTGCTCACCAACAAACTCCTGCACAGCCCCAGCGTGCGCCTGCGCCGGGCCGGCCGCGAGGGCCGCAACGAGCTGCTCGAGGCGGCCAACGAGCTATTCCAGCTCAAGGTGAAGAGCGAGCATAGCCGCTGAGTCACCCCGCCGATGAATCCAGCCCGATGAATCCATCCCTTTGGGGCAAGCTCGAACAGCTCGCCGAACGCCACGCTGAGATCACAGCACTCCTCGCAGAGCCGGACACCCAGAACGACCAGGCACGCTTCCGGGATTTGAGCCGGGAGTATGCCCAGCTGGAGCCGCTGGTCGCGCGTCTCGGCGAGTACCGAGAGGCCCAGCTCGACATCGACAACGCCCAAGAGCTGCTGTCGGACCCGGAAATGAAGGGCCTCGCCACCGACGAGATCACCGCCGCCGAGGCCCGCCGTGACGCGCTGGAGCCGGAGCTGCTGCGCTTGCTCGTGCCCCCGGACCCAAACGACCAGCGCAATATCTACCTAGAGATTCGCGCCGGCACCGGCGGGGCCGAGGCGGCCCTGTTCGCGGCCGATTTGCTGCGCATGTACTTGCGCTACGCGGATCTCCGAGGGTGGCGCCAAGAAATCATGAGCGCAAGCGATGGCGAGCTCGGCGGTTACAAGGAGGTGGTCGTGCGCATCGCCGGCAACGCGGTCTATGCGCGGCTCAAATTCGAGTCCGGCGCCCACCGCGTGCAGCGGGTGCCGGAGACCGAATCCCAGGGCC
>CAZGCI010000110.1:0-11453 GCA_964524185.1 uncultured Thiohalocapsa sp.
GGCCTCGTCCCCGGCTCCGTGGTCCTCATCGGCGGCGATCCAGGCATCGGCAAGTCGACGCTGCTGTTACAGGCGGCGGCCGCCGTGGCGGCCTCCTCGGCGCAGGGCGCCCCGGTGCTCTACGTCACTGGCGAGGAGTCGCCGCAGCAGGTGAGCCTGCGGGCGCATCGGCTCGGCCTCACGGCGCCCGGTGCGGCGTCACCGGGCGGGGCGCTGCGCTTGTTGGCCGAGACAGGGGTGGAGCAGATCCTCGCCACCGCCGCCGCCGAGCGCCCACGGGTTCTTATCGTCGACTCCATCCAGACCTTGTCCACCGAGACGCTGGCCTCGGCCCCGGGCAGCGTCTCCCAGGTGCGCGAGACCGCGGCGCAGTTGGTGCGCTTCGCCAAGCAGACGGAGACGACGGTGTTCCTGGTGGGCCATGTCACCAAGGAGGGCGCGCTGGCCGGGCCCCGCGTCTTGGAGCACATGGTGGACACGGTGCTCTATTTTGAAGGCGAGCCGGACTGCGCCCACCGGCTGATCCGTGCGGTCAAGAACCGTTTCGGCGCCGTCAACGAGCTCGGCGTCTTTGCGATGACGGACAAGGGCCTACGCGAGGTGCGCAACCCGTCGGCGATCTTCCTCAGCCGGCATGACCGACCCGTGTCCGGCTCCGTGGTGCTGGTGACGCGTGAGGGCACCCGACCCATGCTCGTGGAGGTCCAAGCCCTAGTGGACCAGAGCCCGCTCGCCAACCCGCGCCGTGTCGCCGTGGGGCTGGAGCAGAATCGCCTGGCCATGCTGCTGGCGGTGCTGCACCGCCATGGCGGCATCGGCATGGCGGATCAGGACGTCTTCGTCAATGCCGTCGGTGGCGTGCGCGTCACCGAGACCGCGGCCGACCTGGCCCTGCTGCTGGCGGTGCTCTCCAGCCACCGCGACCGCCCGCTGCCGCTGGACCTCGCCGTGTTCGGCGAGATCGGCCTGTCCGGGGAGATCCGCCCGGTGCCCAATGGTCCAGACCGCCTGCGCGAGGCGGCCAAGCACGGCCTCAAGCAGGCCATTGCGCCCAAGGCCAATGTGCCCAAGGGTGGCATCGACGGCCTCGCGATCCGACCCGTGCTGTCGTTGACCGAGGCCCTGGGCGCCGTCTAACGCGGTGCGCCGGCCCCAACGCCTGTTGCGAGCCACCTCGCCAGAGCCCTATGCAATAATCGGCGGCTTTTGCATGGGCCCTCGTCATTCGCGGGACACCTGCGGCCGTGGCGCCCGCAGCAAGCCGGAGATTCGTCACCCATGAGCCTTCCGGACAGCAAGCTGGAGACATCCCGGACACCAGCCGCCTGGCACGAGCGCCTGCAGGCCTACGTGCGCCTGGTGCGCCTGCACAAGCCCATTGGCATCTTCCTGCTCATGTGGCCGTCGCTCTGGGCACTCTGGATCGCCGGTGGCGGCCAGCCCCCTTGGCGCGTGGTGCTGATCTTCATCGCCGGCGTGGTGCTCATGCGCTCGGCGGGCTGCGCCATCAACGACTACGCCGACCGCGACTTCGATGCGCATGTGACGCGCACCAACGCCCGGCCGCTCGCGCTTGGCCTGATCTCGCCCGCAGAGGCGGTGGGCGTGTTCGCGGTCCTGAGCCTGCTGGCCTTCGCCCTGGTGCTGTTCCTGAATTGGCAGACGGTGGCGCTGTCGGTGGTGGCGGTGGTGCTAGCGATCGTCTACCCATTCATGAAGCGCTACACGCATGTGCCGCAGCTGTTTCTCGGCGCCGCCTTCGGCTGGGCGGTGCCCATGGCCTTCATGGCCATCCAGGACGGCATTCCAGCCTTCGCGTGGGTTCTCTTTGCTGCAACCGTGATCTGGGCGCTCATCTACGATACCCAGTACGCCATGGTGGATCGAGAAGACGATCTGAAGATCGGCATCAAATCGACGGCCATCCTGTTCGGCCGCCACGATCGGCTCATGGTCGGCCTGCTGCAGCTGCTGATGCTGGCCCTGCTCGCCTGGGTCGGGGTCGCCGCAGGGCGCGGTTGGCCCTTTTTTGCCGGTCTCGCGGCAGCCGGGCTACTTGGGCTCTACCAGCAATGGCTGACCCGCGAGCGGGAGCCGAAGCGCTGTTTTATCGCCTTCCTCAATAACAACTACGTCGGCATGGCGATCTTCATCGGCTTGGTGCTCGACTATTGGTTCCATCCGGCCATCGGTGGCTGACCTGGGGCCCGTTGACCCAGACGCTGCAGGCCCGTGCCGAGACTGCGCCCGGGAGGGCGATGTGACGGCTCATGGATCTCCCGCTTGGGCGGCAGCCCTGCAGAACAACCCCCGGCGTCCCCACCTGCCGCCCAGGCGGCGGTGAACGCCACGCGCATTGTCCACTCACGTCAATATGGAGAACCTGCCATGACCTTGCACGCGCTGATCCTGGGCAGCCGGCCTTCGTCGGCCTCGGCGGGCCCGCGGCTGACCCCACTGCTGACCCCACTGCTGACCCTGCTGCTCAGCCTGCTCCTGGTCTCCGCCGCGGTGGCCTCGAGCGTCGATGAGGGTATCGACTATCGCCGCGTCACGGAACCCGCCCGCGCTGAAGCCGGCGATGACGTGGAGGTGCTGGAGCTCTTCTGGTATGGCTGTCCGCACTGCTATCAGCTAGAGCCCTACATCGACCGCTGGCTGGAGCAAAAGCCCGCGGGGGTGAGCTTCCGCCGCATGCCCGCCGCGGCGTCGCCGCGCTGGGTGCCGCACGCCAGGGCCTACTTCGCCGCCGAGCAGCTGGGCGTGCTGGACAAACTGCACGTGCCCCTATTCAGGGCCCTCCACGATGAGCGCCGGAAGATCTTTACCGACGAGCAGATCATCGCCTTCGCCGCCGAGCAGGGGATCGACGAGTCCGCGTTCCGGGAGGCTTATAATTCCTTTCCGGTGGACATGCAGGTCCGCAAATCAGCGGATCTGGTGCGGCGCTATGCTATCGAAGGCGTGCCGGCCATCGTCGTCAACGGCAAGTACCTCACCAGTGCCACCCAGACCGGCAGCAATACCCGCATGTTTGAGGTGATCGACCACCTGGTGGCCGAGGAGGGCGGCGGCGCAGCGGCGCAGCCTGGGCCGGAGGAACCGGCAGGGGCCGACACGGCGGGCTGAGCGGAGCGCGGCGTTGGCGACCGCGCCCAGAGCGCCGACAGGCGCTTGCGGGCCCCTCACCTGCGGGCTCAAAGGCCGATCCGGGAGTCCACGTCGCTGGTGGAGAGTCCGCGCAGGATCTCGATGATGATCTCCCGACTGCGCTCCTCGTGCGGGCTGTCGTTCTTGCCGCGCCGGGCGGCGGCGAAGAAGCGCGCGAGGGAGCGATGGTCCCCGGCACTGAGCTCTTCGGTAAAGCCACGCTTGCGGCTGACGTCCCGGTCGGGCACGCGATTGGGTGCGGCCTCGTCGGCTGCCTGGCGGCCATGGGCCCAGTTCATGGCCCGTGCGGCATAGAGGATGATGCGGTCCAACAGCACGAACGGGAAGCGCGGGTTGCTGACTGGGCCCATGGAGAAGCGCTCGACGCCGAGTGTGCGCTGAATGTCCATCTTCGCTAGGGCGGCGCCGCCGAGCACGCCCAGGGCACCGCCCACGACGCCCCCGATGAGCGCCCCGGCGCCAAAGGACAGCCCACCGAGCCCGAGGTCGATGGCCCCTCCGGACACGGCGCCGGCCGCGGCCCCCGCCATGGCGATCTGGCGCTGGCGCAGCCCCAGGGCTTGCTCCACTTCCTCTGAGAACAAGTCCTTGGCCAAGAGCGACGTGGCGGGCACGTCCCAGACGTGGTGCCGAAAATGGCCGCGAATGTCCTGCTGTGCGTCCACCTCCAGCTGGCGCAGGGCCTCTTGCAGCGCTTCGGTGAGCTGCTGCTGAATGACCTCGCGCTGGTCGTCGGACTTGATGTCGTCCACCTTGACGACACGCGTGACGCGCTTGGTGAGGGCGTCCTTCATGAGCTGCACGATGGTGTCTGCGCTCTGCTCGATGCGTCGCCCCCAGTCCTCGCGAAAGGCCTGGATGGTCTCATCCAGCATGGGCTCCCAGCGCTGGTCGATGGCCTTCAACGCCCCGAGCAGGGCCAAGCGCTCGGCATAGGTCGCCCGGTGCGCATTGAACTCACGCACCGAATTGAAGGATTTATTCAGCGCGTCCTGCCAGACCGGCATGTATTTGTGAAGGTTGCTGAGGTTATTCAGGATGGCCATTCGCGGGCGCCCAGTAAGGCGCAGAAGCTCCATCTCGGTGCGATCCTTTTCCTTGATGCGCTTGGAGCCGTCCACCACGAGGATGATGCCGGCGCCTTCGGCCACCGGCCGCAACAGCGCGCAATCGTGGCTGTACATGGGGTTGTCGCCGTGCGCGGCGACGAAGGCCCCCGCAAGGTTCGGCTCGTCGGCATGGACCTGAAACCACTCCAGGATGTCGCTCGGGTTTTGAAAACCCGGCGTGTCCACGAACATCATTACCGTGCGGCCGTCGATAATGACCGGGTACTCGTCGGTGGTGGTGGTGGTACCGGCGCGCTTGTCGATGGAGATACGGTCGTTCTCGGTGAGCGTGGCCACCACCGAGGACTTGCCGGCATTCGGGTGCCCCATGATGGCGAGCACCGGCACCTGGCTGCCGGCGGCACCGGGCTGCCCCGGCGCCTTACGTCTGCGCTTGGTGCTGCCTGGGCGCCGCGTGATCTGGGCGCGGCTTGCGGTGGCCATCAGTCTCCCTCCTCGGCGGGGCCCGCCAGCATCTCCAGGCGTAGGTAGGGGTCGCCCAAGCGCTCCATCTTGTGTTGCCAGTCCTGGAGCTCGAACGCCGACAGCGGCGGCAGCGGATCATCACCCTCCGGGTCCCCCACCAGCAGCACCAGCACTTGCGCGTGCTCGCCGGCCGCTGCCCGCACCGAGCGCAGGAAGCGCAGCGTTTCGGTGATGGGTGGCTGTGAGCCGTCCGTGAGGATCGCCACCCGCGCCGGCGGCGCCTGCCAGTCGGCGGCATCGATCATGTCGAGGGCCTGTTTGGCCATCGCGCTGCCGCCGCCGAACGTGGCGACGCTCGCCACGCGCCAGCCGGAATGGCTGCGCAGCAGCCCCTGCAGGCGCTCATGATCGCTTGGCTCCAGCATGTCGGCTACATCCACATGCATCAGCAGCAGACAGGCGTCAGGGGCAATGGCATTGGCGCTGGCAGCAGGCGGCGTGGCCGTGGCCTGCTGGGTCATCGGCTGGGCGCCCGCCGTTCGTGCTGCCCGCGGGGGTGACGTGACCGCAGCCGCCGCAGTAGGCGCTTTGGCCGGCGCCCGCGGGGACCCTGACCGGGGCGCCACGCGCGGCGCACTCGGGCGCGTTAGCGGCCCGGGGATGTGCATCTCGGGGCCGTGGCCGCTGCCGCCTCCGGTCTCGAGCTGCGGCGTGATCATGCGCGCATAGAGCGCCTGCGTGCGCTGATGCGTGAAGGGCAGCGACGCCAGCGTCCGCCGCTCCTTAATGACCGATAGCCCTAGTAGGATGAGTCGGGGCATCAGGCCATAGGTCAGCAAGGAAAGCACCAGAAACGAGCGCCAGGAGCGCAGTTGCTCGGCATCCATAATGAACAACGGGTCCTTCAGGCTGATGCGAGTGCCCTGCACCTGCTCGAGCGTCGGTAGGCCGACGCCCTCCCCGAACAACCAAGACCACGGCAGGGCAATGAGCTGCACCAAGGCATGGATGGTCCCCGGCTGCACGTCGAGCGCCGAGCCCCAGCCGAAGGCAAGGTCCGTAAACCACTGCAGGGCAATGGTGGTCAAGATGGCGCCCAAGTTGAAGCCGATGCCGAACAGTTGTGCTGGGATCAGCATGGGCAAATAGGCGGCCGGCCCGTAGAGCGAGAAATGCGCTGAGAGGAGGCCCTCGCGGGCCTTGGCCCGCTCACGCACATCCGGCGGCAGATGCGCCATGCGTTGGTGCTGCACCCAGCGTGCGGCGGTGGCAAAGACCGGCTTCAGCAGGTGGCCGACGAGGGAGAGGTCGTGCACGGCCGCGCGCATGGCCCGCGAGCGGCGGTTGTACCAAGCCGCCGCGGTGCTCACGAGCAGAAGCATCTGCAGGATCACCAGCACAAACACAAACCAGGACACGTTGACCGGCCGGTCGCCCTCGTACTGCAACAGCGCGGACGCAACACCGATGCCGGCGAAAAAGCCGATCACCCCGAGGAACACCGCCACCAGGCGCTGCCCGCGGGCGAAAACGGACCCCGGCAGCAGCGCCCGGATGGCCGGGTCCTCAGCACCGCGCCGGATGCCGAGCCACCGGCGCAGGGACGCGCTGCGATGCGCCGGGGTGTGCTCGGGGGCCTTGACGTGCGGCGCGATGCGCTCGCGGTAGAAGTGCCGATCACGGTCCATCAGGCGCTTGCGCTCGGCGGGGTCCGCGTGAATGCGTTGCTCGTCGCGATCGACGTAGTAATCGAAGTCCAGAAGATCCGGCAGACGCCAGCGATTGGTGTCCGGTTCGCGGGTCGAGTCCGGGGCCGATTCCGGGCCGGTATGCACAGCGGATTCCATGGCGGTTGGGCGGCGCGCTTCGATGGGGCGGGCGGTTAGACGGCGGTTGGCGCCACGCTGCAGCCGGACCTATACCCGCCCGCCGCGCGCATCCCGCAGCGGTGTCGGGAAGGGCGGGTCTCGAAGGCCGTCAGCGTCGGCGCCAACATCGCACGTTATACCTTGCTTTGGATGCCGATCAAAGGTGGCGGCTTGTGCCATGCGACCCGCACGGGGGCCGTGGCGTACGCCTTGGTCCCACAATGGACTAACCCCAGCCCCGCAATGGTCTGAATCATGCCGCCAAGTTGCAGCTTGCCAAGTTGCAGCTTAATGGCCAGCGCAGGCGAGGCAACGGCGGGGCGCCCGCCGGGCGGGCAGGGGTGAGGCGGCAACGGCGCCGCGCAGGATACCGGGACAAAGGAGTCTTCCGGCGGGGAGCCAGGAAGGCCTGACAACAAAAAGCCGCCGACCCGGGCGGGCGGCGGCTGTGAGCGGCCTCGGTGCGGGCTTGGGCTTGGCGCGTGAGCGCCTCGACCTCAAGCCCGAGTGGCCGCGACTGCAACGGCAGCGCTGCCTCAGCGGGCCTGCTCGATGGCGGCCTCGACGCGTCCGGCAAGCTCGGCGTTCGTTTGCATCCCAACGGCGATGTCGTTGTATTCCTGCACCGAGATGCCGCTCTCTTGCACGGCCTGCGCCATCTCTTCCTGGGCCTCGCGCTGCATGGCTTGCGCGGCCTCCGTCGTGGTGGCCTCGGCGAGGTTCTCCGCCAGGTCTTCCCGAATGCCCTGCACTGACAGGAAGGCATCGGCAAAGCCCGACAGCGTCTCCGTGTCCACCTCCATCGGCGCCTGCGGCGCTGCGGGGGAGCCGGCTGCCGGATCACCGCTCGGATCCTGTTGGGCCATGGCGGTGCCTGCAAATGCGAGCAGCGCGCTCACTGCCAATGCGGGTGCCAGTGCGGGCGCCAGTGTGCGTGGCAGTGCCTCGAGGGTCAGCGTCTTCATGTCAAACCTCCAATTTGGAACGGTTGTGAGTGCAACCCTGCCTATTCACCTACCGTGCCAAATGCGGACATGGTCGGATGATCATCGATGAATCAGCGGTTTAGGAGATGACCGGCAGCGATTGGCCATGGCCTGGACGGCGCTTGTGGCGAGTCAAAATGACACATGTGTCAGCTGGCTACGTGACATCTTGACCCGGTTCGCCGAGCTTGCGGTAGAGCGTCTTGCGGCCGATGCCGAGGATCTTGGCCGCGCGCTGCTTGTTGCCCTGGGTCCAGTCCAGCACCGTGCGGATGTAGCGTGCCTCGAGCTCGGCCAGCGTCTGCCAGTCCTCATCGGAGCGCGGGCTCGACGCGGGCGCATCCGGGGCTCCGGGCGCACGGGATGCAGCCCGCACGCGCTCTGGCAGATCCTGGAGGCCGATCACCACGTCCGGTGCCAGGGTGACGGCTCGCTCCACCAGGCTCGCGAGCTCGCGGACATTGCCAGGGTAGGGATAGCGCAGCAGTGCCCGCCACGCCTCGGGTGCAAACCGCCGCTCTGGGCGTTCGCGCACCGCCGTATGCGCCCGCAGGAAGTGCTGCAACAAGAGCGCAATGTCCTCGCCGCGGTCACGCAGCGGCGGCACCTGAATGCGGAACGTCTCCAAACGGTAGAACAGATCCTCGCGGAACTGCCCGTCGGCGATGCGCTCGCCGATATCGCGATGGGTGGCGGCGACGACACGCACATCCGTGCTGAGCTCGGCATTGGCGCCCACCGGACGAACCCGGCCGTCTTGCAACAGCCGCAGCAGCTTCGTCTGCATCGCGGGCGGCATCTCCGCGATCTCGTCCAGGAAGAGGGTGCCGCCGTCGGCCTCGACGAACAGTCCCCGGCGCTCGCCCCGCGCACCGCTGAAGGCACCGGCGGCGTGGCCGAACAGCTCTGACTCCAACAACGCCTCGGGGATGCCGGCGCAGTTCAATGCAACAAAGGGCGCCGCGGCGCGCGGGCTCTCGGCGTGCACCGCCCGCGCGACCAACTCCTTACCGGTGCCTGACTCGCCGGTGATCAGCACGCTGCTGTCGGACTGGGCCACGCGGCGGATCAGGTCATGCAGCGCCCGCATCACCGAACTCTCACCGAGCATGCCATGGCGCTCGCCGCCTGCCAGCGCCTGCCGATACCGCGCCACCTCGGCCTGGAGTTGGCGGTTCTCCAGCACCCGCGCCACGGCGAGGCGCAGATGCTCCAGGTCCACCGGCTTGGTCAGAAAGTCATCCGCCCCGGCCTTGAGCGCCGCCACCGCCTGGCCGATGGTGCCAAATCCGGTCAGCATGATGAACCCGGGCGTGGGGCTCAGCGTGCGCGTGGTCTGCAACACCGCCAAGCCGTCTTCGCCGGGCAGGCGCAGATCGCTCAGGACCAGCGCGACGGCTTGGCTGGCGAGTACCGCGCGCGCCCCGGCGGCGTCTGCGACCCCGATGAGCGTATACCCGGCGTCATCCAGCTCTTCGACCAGCAACTGCCGATAGCTGCTGTCGTCCTCGACGACCAGGATCTCCGGGCGGGTGCCGGGCCGCGCGGCGGGTCGCTTGGATGGCCGCACCGCAGGCGCATCGGACATCGGTCGGGCCTCCTCGTTGGGTCGCTCTGTCTAGCGTGCTTAACGGCGCCGTGCTGTTTGCACGCGCGTCATGTGTTCGATGCCCCGTCGCGTGTCAGGCGCTGATAAGGGGCATTGCTTCCGGACAGTGGCAAGGCGATCTGGAAACACGCGCCCCGCGCCGCAGCGGGCTCCACCAGCGAGAGGCGGCCGCCATGCTCAGCAACGGCCGCCTGGGCCACCGCGAGCCCGAGCCCGGTGCCCTGTCCGGCCGGTTTGGTGGTGAAGAAGGGCTCGAACAACCGCCCGACGGCATCAGTCGCCACCCCTGGGCCGTCGTCCTCGACCCGCAGCAGCAGCTGGTCCGCCGCCAGCTCGGCGCTGATTCGCACCCCGACCTCTGCCGCCTGCAGCGCGTTATCGAGCAGATTGCCCAGCGCTTGTTCCAGTCGCAGCGGATCGACGTCAAGCTCGATCTCGGCCAAGGCGGCGGGCAACGCGACAGCGACATGGAGCTCCCGGCGCGGCGAGGCCTGTTGCGAGCGGGCAACGACGCCCTCGATCAACGACGCCAGCACCACCTGCCGTCGGTGCAGCGGACCCCGGCGGGCAAAATCGAGCAGCTCGCGCACGATGGTCTCCACCCGGGCCAGCTCGGCGAGCAGCCGCGATAGCTCAGCCCGGGCGGGTGCCGTCTCTGGCAAGCTGCGGGCCGCGCGTTGGGCGCGGCCAGCGACACTGCCGAGCGGGGTGCCAAGCTCATGCGCCAGGCCGGCCGCCAAGCGCCCGATGGCCGCCAGCTGCTCGGATTGTTGCAGCTCGCGCTCGAGCCTCGTCTCGCGGCGACGTTGCTCGCGCAGACGCTGCTCCGAGGCCTCCCAGCGGCTGATCATTGCGTTGATGCCGGCGCCCAGGCGTCGCAGCTCGTCTGGTCCGCGCTCGGGAACGCGCAGCCCCGGCTTGCCGGTGCCGATCGGCGCCATCGCCTCGGTCAGACCGCGCACATGACGGCCAACGGCGCGATGATGTCCCACCAGCACCACCAGCACGAACACCATTGCCAGCAGCCCGAGCCCAGTGCCACCAAGCCAACGCAACCGCGCCAGATAGTCCTGGAAGCGGGACAGGTCGCGCGTCACCTGCAGCAGCCCAACCACTTGCCCCGCAGGATCGAACAGCGGCAGAAAAAACGAGAACACCGCGCGGCCGCGACGCTCCTCGAAGCTACCCTGCGTCCCCTCCGCCGTCAGCGCGCGCGCGTCGCGACGCCGCTCCAGCAGCGGGCTGCGGGGCCCGCTGGTAGCAACCCGCTCACCGGCGCTGTCGTAGACATAGGCGCCGAACACCTGATCGATCTGAAAGACCGAGTCCAGCGCCGCCTGCACGGCCTCGGTATCGGCGCGCACCATCGCCGCGGCGATGGGCAGCCGGATCGAGCGTGCCACCAGCTCTATGTCGTCCTGCAGGCGCCGGGTCATCTGCTCTTCAAGCTCGCGCAGGCCAAGCATGCCGACAGCAACCAAGATGCCGAGCAGCGGCAGCAGCACGAACAGCAGAACCGCGTTGCGGAGTGAGCCTAAGCCTTGCACCCGACCGATTGTGCCGCAGGTCCAGCCCGACTGTCGCCCCGATCAGCGTCGGGGGGCGTCGCGGAAATCGAAGCCGCGGCAGTCAACGCGACGTGCCACTCCCACGAGCAAGGCGGCGGTGGCAGCAGTATGTCGGCTGGGGTGCGGCACGAACCCCAGCACCCCGTTGGCCTGGCTGCTGGGGTTCGCGCGCTCACCCCAGCCGACGCGCCTGCAGTGCACGGCGGCCGAATTGGGGCGTGCCCAAGCCTAGGCGCAGGTGGTCGGCAGCCGCTGTCCGTCGCCGCGGTGCGTCGCGTCGGCTAGAATCCGCGGCATGGACCACGACCAGAACTTCAAGAATCTGGTGCTTGACTATCCGCGTGAGGCGCTGGCCTTTTGCGCTGAGGCGGAAGCGCGTGCGATCACGCCCGATGTGCGCATTACCCCGGTGCGCGAGGAGCAACTCAAAGAGCGCCTCGGCGAACGCTTTCGCGAGCTGGATATCCCGCTGTTGGTGGAATGGCCGGACGGGCGTCGGGCCGCGCTGGTCTTCGTCATCGAAGAAGAGAGCGACCCAGCCCGCTTCTCAGCGCTGCGTTTGGCACACTATTGTCTGGATATCGCCGATCTGCTGCAGACCCGGCGCGTGGTCCCCGTCGTGATCTTCCTGCGCGGCGGGCCAAACGAGCGTCGGCTCGAACCTGACTATTACACACAACGTCCCTCGCCAAGCTCGCGCTGCGCCGCCATAGCCA
>CAZGCI010000111.1:0-11444 GCA_964524185.1 uncultured Thiohalocapsa sp.
AGCACAACCTTGCCAAGGTTGGGGTCGCGAGTTCGAGTCTCGTTTCCCGCTCCAAGTTCTTGGGACATCTCCGGTTTTCGCGCCCCACGCGGCGGTTCGTCAGGTTGTGAACCGTTGAGTAGGAGATTCCCGCCATGCCGACACTGTCGGAGACCATCCGCGGCTACATCGCTAGCCGCGAACTGGACAGCGGCGCGTTGCCGCGACTGCAATACTGGGTCGATGGGCTCGGTGAACGTGAGCTGTCCGAGATCAGCATCGACGACGTTGACGCCACCCTGGTCGCACTGGCCAGGCGTGGGCGGCTGCGCCCATCACGTACGGGCACCGAGCCCACGGGCAAGCCCCTGAAGGGCTCGACGCTGAACCGCTACCTGAGTCAGCTCAGTAGCGTCTACGTCTTCGCCCGCCGCGAGCGTCTGGTGCCCCGGACCTTCCAGCCCCCGACTCGCGGCCTGGAGCGCGCGCCGGAGCGCCCGGACCCCGAGCGCTACCTCAAGCCCGCGGAGATCGAGCGACTGCTGGCGGTGTGCCCCATCGTGGATGGGCGCTGGGGGCGGCTTAGCGCGCTGGTGCAGTTGCTGGCCACGACTGGCATGCGCATTGGAAACGCCTTGGCGCTGCGCTGGGAGCATGTTGACCTTGAGCGGCGCGTCATTACCATTCCCCGCACCAAGAACGGCGACCCCCTGTGCGTGGCGCTGCCTCAAAGGACCGTAGAGGCGTTGGAGCGGCTGTCGGGTAGGTTTCCCGCTGCGCTGGTCTTCGGCGGCCCCACGGGGCGGCCATACAACCCCAGGAAGTCATTCAAGCGCGCGGCGACCCTGGCCCGCCTGCCCGAGGGCGCAAGCTGGCATTGGCTGAGACACAGTGCAGGCTACGCCATGGCCCGAGCCGGCGTGAGTCAGGGGCAGATCATGCAGGTCATGGGGCACAGGTCCTTGCGCGCCGCAGAGCGCTACGTCCACCAAGACGCGTCGGACAAGCTACGCATCGCCGACACAGTCTTCGGCTAACCCCACCGAGCCCGCCATCGCGCGGGCTTTTTTGTGCCCTGTTTCATCGTTTCTAACAATCGTAAATGGCTTAACAATAGTCAGCATCGATTAACTTAATGTTGACTCTACAAGCTATTGATCTGGAGGTAAATTCCGTCTTTGTCAATCTTCACTGCAACGTTGTTACGCTGAGTGTTGACAGATTGTGTATTGCTCAAATTGGTGGAACAATCTCCCCTAAGCCGCGTGGGGCGCGGTTAACTGGAGATAGCTAGATGAAAGACGATGAGCTTTTTCTGCCGCGAGAGCAGTGGCGGCAGGCGTTTTACGCGGACGTCGCGAGCACGGAGGATGCGCTGCGATGGGATCTGCGCCAAGGGCTCGCCGACCACCTGGCCGAGCGCGGGTTGCTGCTGCGGGCGCGGGGGCCGCGGCCGCACCGCATCAAAGGCTCGGCAGCCCGCGAGGTGGCGCTTCAGTGGGAGCAGGCGAGGACCGAGAATCGCGTTCCCCAGAACTGACAACCCCCGAACCACTTGAGTGGCCGGGGGCTGGCTTTGGACGCGCGGACAAAGTAACTGTCTTGGCGGACGTTGACACTATAGCACCGCGCGTCACGGGTTGGAACCCCGGCCAGGGAGATGGCCATGAATTGGCGAGAAACCCTTATCCGCCAGGGTGTTGAGTCCTATCTGCTGGACGGCAAACACCACGCCTGCCCAGGCTGCGGCGGCACCGACAGATTCAGATTTGACGACAAAGACGGCCGCGGCACCTGGATTTGCAGCCAGGGCGGCGGCGGCATCGCGTACGGCGACGGTTGGGACCTGCTGAAGCACGTCTTCAACTGGGACTACCGGGGAGCCCGCGAGCGGATCGGCATGCCAGCGGACGCGCCTGTGCGGCCCGTGGCGGCACCGAGACCGCCCCCTAAGCCACCAGCCACGCTGGGCTACGCCAGAGCCATCTGGGCCCGCGTGGAGGACAACCGCGGCGATGTGGCGGGCCACCCATACGCCCGCGCCAAGCGCATCGATTGGAACGCCGGAGCCGCGAGGACGACTGCCGCCGGCTCAATCATCGGCGATAACGCGGACTGCATCGTGGTCCCGGTCCGGCGCCTTGAGGACTTCGAGGTGGTCGGCGTGGAGTGTCTGTCCGACCGCGTGGACGAGCACGGCAAGTTCCTGCGACAGAGCTTCGGGCAGAAAGCAGGCGCTGCCCTCCCCCTCGGCAACCGCATCAATGCTCGGCTTCCTCACCACGTCTGCGAAGGTTGGGCCACTGGCGTTCATTTGTGGCGCGCCCTGGGGGATGTGGTTGTTTACGTGGCCTTCGGCAAGGGCATGGTGCGCCCGACAGCTTCGTGGCTGGAGGCCAACCGATGCGCCTCCCCGGTTGGAATGGCGGGAGAGTGCGATGCCCTATGAGTACCAGCAGCCCCACGGCGCTTGGGGCAACGACGCAGCAGATTTCCCTGGCCCGCCGGAGGAACTGGGGGCGAAGCTGGAGGAGGCTATCGCCAAAGCGCGGCTTAGCGGCGAGGACGAAGGGGCCTGGCCAACGCCTGGAGACCCCTTTGCGCGTGGCACGCCGGCCGCTTTTCCAAGCAACATCCTGCCTGTCGACTTTGTCGCCCACGTGGCCGACATGTCCGACCGCATGGGTGCTGACCATGGAATGCTGGCGATGTTTGCCCTGTCTTCTGTCGCAGCCGCCATCCATGACGGCATCAAGATTCAGCCAAAGGCCAGCGACCCGTCTTGGCGCGAGTCGGCCCGCGTCTGGATTGCCGCAGTGGGAGAGCCGTCCATCAAGAAATCGCCCGCGCATAAGGCGATGGCAATCCCGCTTACCCAGCAGGACGCGGATTGGCGCGAGCAGGAGCGCAGCGCGCTTTCTCGGCGCAACATCGAGGAGCGGGTCTACAACAAGCGCTTGTCTAAGCACATCATCGCGCTGGCGAACGACGAGCCATCCGACGAGCCCGAGCCCCTGCAGCCACTGACGGTGCATCGAGCCATCGTTGAAGACATCACCATTGAGGGCCTGCGGGACGTGTTGGCGGATACCAGCCGCGGCACCCTGGCGATGTTGGACGAGCTGTCGGCGCTGTTCGGCAGCATGGACGCCTACCGCGAGCGCGGCGTCAGCAAGGACAGGCCCGCGTATCTGAAGCTCTACGACGGCGGCGCGCATCGTGTCGACCGCGCGGGGAACAAGAGCACGTTCGTTTCGAACTGGGGTTTGAGTGTCGTCGGCGGCATTCAGCCTGAAGCAATACGCGCCGTCGCGGGGAAGCTGCAGGACGACGGCCTGCTGCAGCGGTTCAATGTCGTGCTGGCTGAGCCTGCCCGCCAGGGGCACGACCGCGCCCGAGATACCGACGCGTTCGATCGGTACAGGAGCATTGTGCGGGGGCTGTTCCAGATTCAGCCGAGCGAGCGCGTGGTGCGGTTCGGGAGCGATGCGCAAAGCGTGTTTGTTGAGTTTTCAAGCTTCGTGAACACGGCGCAGCAAGTGCAGGCGTTTCCGCCGAAGATGCGGACGCACATCGGCAAGTGGGAAGGCCAGTTCGCGCGCTACGCGCTGATGCTGCACTGCATCAAGTGTCTGGCGAACAAGGCCTACCCCGAGGCCGTCCCGGTGTCCGGCGAGACCGCAGAGGCGGTGCGTCGGCTGTTCATGGAATACCTGCTGCCTCATGCGCAAGTGTTCTATGACGGCATCCTGAGCGACACAGACGACATCCCAACCGCCCGCTGGATTGCGGGGCACATCTTGTCCAAGGGCCTGACCGAGATTGACCGGCGCACGATTAAGCGGGCCTACAAGGCCATGCGCCACGCCTCCGACTGGGACGTGCATCGGACCATGGCGGTTCTGGAAACGTTCGGGTGGGTGGAGGCCGAGACGGTTGTGGTTCCGCACGCCAAGTGGCGGATTAACCCCGCAGTTCACCATGTTTTCAAGGAAAAAGCCTGCCAGGAAAAGGCTCGCCGGGAGCGGGAGCGCGAGCTGATTCGGCTGGCCACAGCGGGGGGCTCCTGATGTTTGTCGACTTTTGTCACATGCGCGCGCGGGTTAGAGGCGAAAAAAACCCTTCTCCTCCTTTGTCCGTCGACGTTTTTCAAATCCGTCCCACGCGCGCAAGCGACAAAGTAGACAAGTGTCGGGGATTGGCTGACACCATGACTCTATCCAAAACCGCACGGGAGGCCATGCGTCAGGTACTGCGCGAGCTGCTGGCCGAGGCCCTGCACGAGTTTCGCGACGACGCCGAGGACCTGGCTCGGATGGGCCACGACACCCTGAAGTTCATCCTGGCCGGCTACATCGCCCGGCGCCATGCCGAGATGCTGGGCGTGGTGGACGGCACCGGCACCGAGCCATAGACTCTGGACTATGGGTACCAATTCCTGACGGAGGTAAACGGTTATGGATGATGTGCGAGATGGGCGTGGTCGGTTCGCGGTTGGCAATCCGGGAGGCCCTGGCCGGCCGCCTGGCAAGACGCACGCGGGGCGGCTGCGGGAAATCCTCGGCGACGAGAAAGTCGAGCAGTTAGTTCAAGACACCTGCCGGCGGGCGCTGGAAGGCAACGTGCACTGCGCTCGCAGAACTCGACCGGCAACAGGCGCAACGGCTCCGCGCACCAAGCGCCTGCCGGGCCTGCACGCGCTGCGGAGTCCCGATGAAACGCCTCTCGCCAACGATGGAGGCTCGCCACCGAGATCCGATGGCGCGCACATTACTGCGACTGCGTCAGCCCACTGCCTGGCCAGCCCTCCACAAGCCGCCGCCACTGCTCGCGCGTGCGTCGCTGTTGTGCCATGGTGATGTTTCCGCGTGTCTGAACTCGGAGACCATGGTGCCGCTCAGACCGGGCGCGCGATAGATGTATTTCGCTGGACGCTTACGGACCTACAGGACGCCGCCGTGCAGACGGTGCTCCAGCAGGCGGAAGTCCTGTCCGAGCGGTGGGCGGCATAATGCTGTGGTCCGAAAACCCGGAGCCACTGCGGGAAGTCGTTGAGACGAACCACGAGGCGTTGTCTGTAGACGCGGACCGGTCGCATCAGACGCCGCCTGGTGGACGTCCTAACCTCGTGCGGCGGCTTGGGCGCCCGGCCGGCACGCTGTGCGGCTCACATTGACGCCGCCATTCCAGGACGGCAGGATTCGGCGAAATGCCACAAGCAACGTGACCAGTGTGGCGGTTGCAGGGACGCTCCCGATTTCGCTGCTTCAGGCGATGCTCATCGGTCGGCTGGCGTCTGCTACTTCTGGATAACATGCCACTCAGGGGTGTTATCCGGAAACTGGATAATCACTTGTGCGGCGTATCGCATCGCCACCTTTATCTCGAATAGAGAGGAAGAAAATATGAAACCTTTCTTTAAGGCCATCCTTGTTCTTGGTTTTTTGGTTTCATCGGCCAGCTCCTTCGCAGCTTGCTACGGTTATGCTGGCCCCGGCGGCCCTTGCTATGCAGGTCCAGGAGGTCCCGAATACTCTGGTCCTGGGGGCGGAGCATATGCTGGTCCCGGCGGGCCAAGATATTCCGGTCCAGGAGGCCCTGATTACGCAGGTCCTGGCGGTGGCATGTACTCTGGACCAGGTGGCCCGGCATACGATGGTCCCGGAGGTGGGGCATATTCTGGGCCTGGTGGCCGTTGTTACGCCGGCCCCGGTGGACCGTGTTATGCAGGTCCTGGCGGTGGTGCATATTCGGGTCCTGGCGGTGGCGGTGGCTGCCCGAGAGAATGTCGTTAATTCTTTTAGGGCAATAACATTCAACGCCTAACAATGGGCTCCAAGAGCATGCCATTACCCATATCTCTCCAGTCGCTTTGTGTGCGGCCCTGTAAGTGCCTGACTGGGCGATCCACCCGCAGCGTCCGCAGGGCCTGGGTGCCGCGGAAGCTAGCCGCCTAAGCCTCTGATCGGGCGAGTCCGGCCGACTTATGGGTAATGGCATGGCTCCAAGAGACGTCAAAAAGTTTCGTTCGTTCCTCGCTTCACTTTTTGCCGCCCCTGAGCCCGAGCGTTGGGCGTAAAAGCCATGCCCCGACCCAAATCTGCGTAGTGCGGTCGCTGGGGTCTCATCGACATGGCTAAAACTCCACGCATTGTCTACAAGTACCGAAGGTTTTCGGCGCTGTCGCTTTCTGCGCTGTGCCAAGACCAACTGTTCTATTCAACTGCGGACGCGCTAAACGATCCTTTCGAATGTGCCCCCTCACTTCGCAACGAGTCAGATCTCACTACATTGCGGGCTCTATTGTCAAAACTAGTTTCCGAGCGTACTGCGGCGGAGAACAAGGCAAAGCTTGACAGTGCCGTCGTGCGTGGTGCCTGGGTTGGGGTCCACTCCCAGAAAGTGGCAGTAGCTGCTGCGGCCAACAAATTGGCTGACGTAGCGTACCATGCCACGAATCCAGACTACGAAACTTCTGAGGAGGAAGCTGAGGCGTGGCTGCTCCAATGGGAGATCAAGACTGAACTGCTTCGACGCATCGGAAAATCCATTTGTAGCTTGTCAACCAACTCCAAGAACACCCTTTTATGGAGCCACTACGGTGACGAGCACGCGGGCTTCTGCGTCGGTTATTCTCGAGACCGGAAACCCATTCCGGAACTGCATCCTGTTGTGTACGGCGGGTCCCGGGAACTCAGTACGGAAGTTGTCGCCAAAGCGGTCCTCGCAAATGACCCTGCCGCCCAGCAGGAAGTCGATGAAGCTGTGTTGCTCCGCAAGTCCAGAAGTTGGAGCTACGAGCGAGAGTGGAGGCTCATCGGAAGCGCGGGTATCCAAACCTCGCCATTGCGCATGGTCGAAGTAATCTTCGGGCTCAGATGTCCTGCGGCCGTGAAGCACGCCATTATCGAGGCGTTGGGCGGGCGGGACGATAAAGTCCAGTTCTGGGAGATGTGGAACAACTCGACGGACTACACGTTGCGACGACAGCTAGTTGATCTCGGCGAGATCCGACCTTTCTATCCACGGGTTGCGCGTTCCGGCGAAGAAATGTTCGGCCCCATAGATGGAAGCTGACCTAGAACGCTCAACATGCGCATGCGACATCTAAAGCGACCGCTTGACCCGCCAACCGAAATTGCTGCTGAAAATTCGCGCGCCGCCTTGCTCGGCGACTGATCGCCCGTGTCGGCAATGGGTCGTAAGCGGCATCCGAGTGCAATCGCGACCAGCGCCCGGAGTGCGGCGGTACGCGGTCACCGCTTCCTGAGGCCGCGCGATTGCCGCCCCAGCCACCGCACAAGGCCACCGCGATAGCTCAGATCGAACCGCCCATAGTGGTCCGCCCTTTGCTTGCCCTGGCAATCGCCATACCCACCAGAGAGCACACCGACGAGTTCGCCTGATGCCAGGAAGAGTCCTGCGCCGCTGCTGCCGATTGCGGTGCCGCCGCGGTGCCAGGTGACCTCTAGGTAATGGGCCTCAGCGGTCGCGCCGTCGTCCTCGCAAAGTGGAACGTCTGCGCAGGCCAGGAGGCCCGTGCGCTGACCGAAGGCGATGGCTTGGCGCCGGCCTTCGGGATGATGCACGCTCACCAGTTGCGTACCTGGCTCGGGCAGGTGCGGCGACCAGGGGGCGAACACGGCGCCCGTCGGTGCTGGACGACGCAGCCGCAATAGGCTGATGTCGGTCACCGCGTTCGACTGGAGCAGGTCGGCACCGCCGCTGACTGACTGGATGGCCGGGTCGTCGGCGCCATCGCAGTCTGCACTCCCGTGGAACCACACGGCCTCGATGCTGGCGGCGCGATCCTGATCCGGCGCGCAGTGCTGGGCGGTGATGATATAGGGGATGGCCGACGTGGTGTCGCCGTCGCGCAGGAGCGTCCCGGTACAGGTGCCGGTGCCGCCCACCTTGTCGGTATAGACCAGCAGCACCGTCGCCCGGCTTACTTCCTGCCAGGCGGGCTGGCAAGCGACATCCAGCCGGCACGGGTTGTCGGCGGCTTCCGGCTCGGCCGGCTCGGCGAACGGCCAGCGCACCAGGTGGGAAATCTGCGGCATGCGCAGGTGCAGCGCAGCCGGATTCGTTCCAGCGGGCAGCGCCAATGCCAAGAAGGCTGCGTCCCCCTCCAGCAGCGGCGACCAAAAGGCCCCGCCGCCGCGCTTCAGCTCGACCCCCGAGAGGACTGCCGCCGGGTGCCCCGCTGCGCCGAAGAAGCCAAGCAACGCGGCGTCGGGCAGTGCGACGACATTGAGCGCGATCCGCAGGCCGAGCGCACCGGGGGAGCGCAACCGAAGTGCGAGGACATGGCTACCGTCCTGCGTGCGGTGCCAGTTCCCAGGGGCTTGGGCTGCGAGCGCGGACTCGGTCGACACCGCGCGCCCGAAGCCAAGGCGCAGCGGACCGGGGATCGATGCGGGGTCTTCCGCCCAGGCGCGCTCGGTGCCGTTGAGGTCGGGCAGTTCAATCGACACCGCCTGAGCCGCGGGCGCAGTCGCCCCGGCGGCACCGCCGGGAGCTGACATAACGAGCGCGCAGAGCAGCGCGCCGAGAGGCGCTCGCAGGTGCTGGGATATGCTGGGCATGGGCGCGGGGGGAGCACCGGGCGGCGGTGGCGCAAGAGTCTATCGTGTTCCCTGAGTCGCGATCCTTGCCATCAATGACCCGCCTGATCTGCTGTCCACGCGCCGACCAATCTCGCTACGGGCGGCAGTTTGCGGTGCAGACGCCCGCGGCAGCCTTCAGTGCGCTGCGCGGGCGGCCGCCGACCGACGCTGCGCTGGGCGCCGCGCGCAGCCGCTGGGGGCAGAGGCTGCTGGGCTACTCCGCACCGCTGCCGGCGGCGGTGGAGACAAACTGCGCCGCGCTGTTCGAGTTGGTAGCGCGGTCGTGTCTGGCGACGGGGACGCTGGAACCGTAATCGAGTGGCGGTGACGGTCGCTGTGCGGGCTGTCGGCTACCCAGCAACGGCCCAGGGGCCTGAATGCGGCTCGCGCGTGCTCGGCTGGAGATCCCCCGGCTGGCCGCTGCGCGCCACCCGGCGCGCTGCCCGTTCCCCGGGGCCGAACTCAGCGAGCGTCGACTGCACGGTTGGTGCTGGGCCTGCCGGTGGTCACTCCTCAGATCCTCCACGACGCCTGTAGAATCTCGGCTGTTTGGGCAGGCGGGGTCTGATCGATGAATGCCGTTGAGATTGAAGAAGCTGTTTCCGCGCTGGCGGCGCAGCCGTTCGATGCCGAGGCGTTTCCGTTCGCGTTCCTGGAGGCGTTTGGCAACAAGGCAACGACCATCAAGCGACTGCGTTCCGGCGCGTCGAACAAGTCCGACCTTGGCGGGGTGCTGCAGACCAACAACATCCACCTCGCGACCTGCCCGGTCGGTGCGGTCACGGCGACGATCGCTGCGCTGAAGGCGAGTCCTGCGACCGCAAAGGCCAAGGCCAAATTCGTGCTCGCGACCGACGGCGATGCGTTCGAGGCGGAGGACCTGAACTCCGGCGAGACGATCGCTTGCGCCTATCCCGACTTCGCCGACCACTTCGGCTTCTTCCTGCCGCTGGCGGGGATCACCACCGTCCAGCAGATCCGCGAGAGCGCCTTCGACATCAAGGCCACCGGCCGCCTGAACAAGCTCTATGTCGAGCTGCTGAAGGACAATCCCGACTGGGGCACCGCTGCGAGCCGCCAGGAGATGAATCACTTCATGGCGCGGTTGATCTTCTGCTTCTTTGCAGAGGACACCGACATCTTTGGCAGCAAGGCGCGCTTCACTGAGACCATCGAGCAGATGAGCGCGCGCGACGCCTCGAACACGCACACCATCATCGGGGAGCTGTTCCGTGCCATGAACCTTCCGGAGCACGAGCGTGCCGAGGCTCGTGTTCCGCGCTGGGCCGACGCCTTCCCGTATGTCAACGGCGGGCTCTTCTCGGATAGCAGTGACGTGCCGCGCTTCAGCAAGATTGCGCGCTCCTACTTACTGCATATCGGCAACCTCGACTGGACGAAGATCAACCCAGACATCTTCGGCTCCATGATCCAGGCCGTTGCGGAGGACGAGGAACGCGGCGCCCTCGGCATGCACTACACCAGCGTGCCCAACATCCTGAAGGTTCTGAACCCCCTGTTCCTCGACGAGCTACGCGCGAAGCTCGAAGAGGCCGGCGACAGCCGACGCAAGCTGCGCAATCTGCGCAATCGGATAGCCAGGATCAGGGTCTTCGATCCGGCTTGCGGCTCTGGCAACTTCCTGGTGATCGCGTATAAGGAGCTGCGCGCGATCGAGGCCGAGATTAACCGTCGGCGCCGGGAGACCGGGGAGAAATCTGCTATCCCGCTGACGAACTTCCGCGGCATCGAGCTCCGAAGTTTCCCAGCGGAAATTGCACGCCTGGCCCTCATCATCGCCGAGTACCAGTGCGACGTACTCTACCGCGGGCCGAAGGCGGCCCTACGCGACTTCCTGCCGCTGGAGGCTATGAACTGGATCACCTGCGGCAACGCGCTGCGTCTTGATTGGCTCTCCGTCTGCCCGCCGACTGGGACGGGCGTAAAGCTGCATGCAGATGACTTGTTCGCAGCCCCGGTTGAGCAGCCGGAGATCGACTTCGAGAATGAGGGCGGGGAAACGTATATCTGTGGGAATCCGCCGTATCTTGGCACCAGAAACCAAGATACGAATCAAAAGTCTGATTTAAAACATGTTTTTCAGGGTAAGGTCCGGAATTGGAAGTCCCTCGACTATGTTTGTGCGTGGTTCATGAGGGCAAAAGAGTTCCTTTCGGAAAATTCGGGGCGATGCGCTTTCGTAGCCACAAATTCTATTTGCCAAGGTCAGCAGGCACCAATTCTGTGGCCTGCGATTCTTGTAGATCCTATTCATATCGGGTTTGCTCATCGGTCGTTTCGCTGGTCGAATAACGCATCCCACAAGGCCGCAGTTTTTTGCATAATTGTCGGAATAGGCAATACTTTTAGCCGCCGAGCCCTGCTCTTCGACGACGAGCATTCGATTGAGGCAAAACGGATAAATTTCTATCTTGCCAGTGCCGATGATGTGATTGTGGAATCGAGGAGTCGTCCCATTTCGGGCTTTTTGCCTGTAATGGAGTATGGAAATAAGGCGGCGGACAACGGAAACCTCATCCTGTCGCCGAAGGAATTAGCTGCTTTGTTGGCGCAATGCCCTGAGTGCGCCCGGCTTTTCAGGAAGCTGTGCGGGTCTCAGGAGTTTATGAAAGGCCTAGAGCGCTATTGCTTGTGGGTCTACGACGACGACATAAGCGCCGCGAAGAAGTGCCGCGCAATCCGGGAGCGGATCGATGCGACTCGTGACTACCGTCTAACAAGCCGCGACGTTAGTTTAGCACGGCTGGCGCGGACAGCGCATCAGTTTCGCGAAATGAAAACGTAACCGTTCACGGGCTCAAACTTAGCCGACCCCATCGGGTGCTGGACTCAGTC
>CAZGCI010000112.1:0-11165 GCA_964524185.1 uncultured Thiohalocapsa sp.
CGCGGCTGCGGCGGGCGCGGCATCATCCACGGCTTCGAGCTGCTGGAGAGTCTCGGCTTCCACGAGTGGGACTTCGACTACGTGCTGCTCGACTTCCTGGGTGACGTGGTCTGCGGCGGCTTCGGCCTGCCCATCGCCCGCGATATGTGCCAGAAGGTCATCGTCGTCGGCTCCAACGACCTGCAATCCCTGTACGTCGCCAACAACGTCTGCTCCGCCGTGGAGTACTTCCGCGGGCTCGGCGGCAACGTCGGCGTCGCTGGCATCGTCATCAACAAAGACGACGGCACCGGCGAGGCGCAGGCGTGGGCCGAGCAAGCGGGCGTGCCCGTGCTGGCCTCGATTCCCGCCAACGAGGATATCCGCCGCAAGAGCGCCGCGTACCAGATCGTCGGCATGCCCGGCGGCGAGTGGGCCTCGCTGTTCGAGGGGCTCAGCACGAACGTGGCCGAGGCCCCGCCCATGCGTCCGAAGCCCCTGTCGCAGGACGAGTTGCTGAACCTGTTCAGCAGCGACGCCGTGGGCCGTGATGTGGTGCTGGAGCCGGCGACGGTGGCAGACATGTGCGGCGCGTCGAGCGTCGACAAGCCGTCACTCGAAATCGTCTACGACGACGTCTGAGCGGGCGCATCCAGATGCAGGCCAAAGTCCTCTACATGTCCGCTGGCGACGCACCGCGCAGCACCGACGAGGTCGTCTACGACGATGCCGGGCGCGCGCCGCTGGGCAACGATCTCGCGACCAACGCAGCCGCGGGCAACACCGCAACCGCGATGCCCGCGGGGGAGCCGACGGGGGCGCCCAATTCGGAGCCGGCCACGGCAACGCCGCAGGCCGATCAGCCGGCGCCCGGCGCGGACACGCTCCGGGAGGCCGCCGAGGGCGTCGGCTGCCACGCCGGCGCCAACCAGTTACGCCGGGCCGCAGAGGCCGCGGGTCAGAGCGAGTTGCTGCAACGTCTTGCCACCGACTATCCGACTGGACCGCATGATCAGCCCCAGAGCATGTGTCCAGCCTTCGGCTCGCTTCGCGTCGGCCTGCGCATGCGTCGCACCGCCACTGTGCTCTGCGGCTCGGCGTGTTGCGTTTACGGGCTCACCTTTACGAGCCATTTCTACGGCGCCAAGCGCTCGGTGGGCTATGTGCCCTTCGATTCCGAGACGCTGGTGACCGGGAAGCTGTTCGAAGACGTGCGCGAGGCCGTCCAGCAGCTGGCCGATCCGGCCAAGTATGACGCCGTCGTGGTGACCAACCTGTGCGTGCCCACCGCCTCCGGCGTGCCGCTGCGGCTGTTGCCCAAGGCCATCGACGGCGTGCGCATCATCGGCATCGACGTGCCCGGCTTTGGTGTGCCCACGCACGCGGAGGCCAAGGACGTGCTCGCCGGTGCCATGCTCAGGTATGCCCGCGGCGAGGCGGAGCAGGGCCCGGTGCAGGCCCCACGCCAGGGCCGCAGCGATAAGCCCACGGTCACGCTGTTGGGTGAAATGTTCCCGGCCGACCCCGTCGGCGTCGGTATGTTGCTTGAGCCCCTGGGGCTCGCAGCCGGCCCGGTCGTGCCGACACGAGAATGGCGCGAGCTGTACGCGGCGCTGGACTGCGCCGCGGTCGCCGCCATTCACCCCTATTACACCGCCTCCATCCGGGAATTCCAGAGTGCCGGGCGCACCATCGTCGGCTCCGCACCCGTCGGCCACGACGGCACCGCGGCTTGGCTCGACGCCATCGGTGCGGCCTGCAACGTGCCTGCCGATCGGGTTGCCGCCGCCAAGAACGGCGTACTGCCGATGATCCGCGAGGCCCTGACTGCAGCGCCCATCGACGGCACCATCACCGTGTCGGGGTACGAGGGCTCAGAGCTGCTGGTGGCGCGTCTGCTCATCGAGTCCGGCGCCCGGGTGCCCTACGTCGGCACCGCCGCCCCCGAGACCGAATGGTCCAAGCCGGACCTGGAGTGGCTCGAGTCACGCGGCGTGATGGTGCAGTTCCGTGCCGCGCTGGAGCAGGACAAGGCGGCCGTCGATGCGGTCAAGCCGGACTTGGCCATCGGCACGACGCCGGTGGTGCAGCACGCCAAGCAACAGTCCATCCCGGCGCTCTATTTCACCAACCTGATTTCCGCGCGGCCGCTGATGGGCCCCGCCGGTGCCGGCTCCCTGGCGCAGGTCATTAACGCGGCGCTCGCCAGTCGCGCCCGCTTCGACCGCATGAACGCCTTCTTCGCCGGCGTCGGTGACGGCGAGACCGCTGGGATCTGGGAGCGCATGCCCGAGCCGCGCACGCCCAAGGGCGTTGTGCGCAAGGCCGGCGGTACCAAGCAGGCCGGAGGTCGCAGCTGATGCTGATCCAAGATCTCGATCGCGCCGGCGGCTACTGGGGTGCTGTCTATGTCTTCACGGCGGTGAAGGGCATGCAGGTCATCATCGACGGTCCGGTGGGCTGCGAGAACCTGCCCGTGACCGCCGTGCTGCACTACACCGATGCGCTACCGCCGCACGAGCTGCCGGTGGTCGTCACCGGCCTCGGCGAAGAGGAACTGGGTCAGGAAGGTACCGAGGGCGCCATGCGCCGGGCCTTCGCTACGCTCGATCCAGCCAAGCCCGCGGTGGTCGTCACCGGTTCCATCGCCGAGATGATCGGCGGCGGTGTCACGCCCGCCGGCACCGGCATCCAGCGCTTCCTGCCGCGCACCATCGACGAAGACCAATGGCAGAGCGCCGACCGCGCCATGGTCTGGCTGTGGCAGCAATACGGCATGAAGCAGGGGCGTATGCCCAAGGCGCAGCCGCGCAAAGAGGGCGAAAAGCCCCGCGTCAACCTCATCGGGCCGATCTACGGCGTGTTCAACACCTGGTCGGACCTCGCCGAGGTACGTCGCCTGGTGGAGGGGCTCGGCGCCGAGGTCAACCTGACCTTTCCGCTCGGCACGCACCTTGATGACGTGCCGCGGCTGGTGGATGCCGACGTCAACATCTGCATGTACCGGGAGTTCGGCCGCAAGCTCTGCGAGGCGCTGGACAAGCCCTACCTGCAGGCGCCCATCGGCCTGCACAGCACGACCAAATTCCTGCGCGCCCTGGGTGAACTGCTCGGTCTGGACCCGGAGCCCTTCATCGAGCGCGAGAAGCACACCACCATCAAGCCGATCTGGGATCTCTGGCGCTCGGTCACACAGGACTTCTTCGGCACGGCGAGCTTCGGCATCGGCGCCACCGAGACCTATGCCCGCGGTGTACGTCACTTCCTCGAGGACGAGCTGGGGCTGCCCTGCAATTTCGCCTTCGCGCGCCGCCCCGGCCACAAGCCAGACAACGACGCCGTGCGCGCGGCCATCCACGACAAGACGCCGCTGATACTGTTCGGCGGCTACAACGAGCGCATGTACCTCGCCGAGATCGGCGGGCGCGCGGCCTACATCCCCGCATCACTGCCTGGGACCATCATCCGCCGCCATACGGGTACACCGTTCATGGGCTACGCGGGCGCGACCTACCTCGTACAGGAGGTCTGCAACGCCCTGTTCGATGCCCTGTTCAACATCCTGCCCCTCGGCACCGAGCTGGACCAGGTGGACGCGACACCGTCGCGCCTGGCGGCCGAGCACCGCCAGCTGCCCTGGGACGCCGAGGCCAAGCAGCAGCTCGATCGGCTGCTGGAGGCCTACCCGGTGCTGACGCGGATTTCCGCGGCCAAGCGCCTGCGTGATGCGGCCGAGCAGGCCGCCCGCGACGCCGGCGAGGAGCAGGTCACGATTGCGCGCATCCGTGCTGCACGGGATGCGCTCAGCGGCGGGCGTGCCGCATGACGCTGTCGGCGCGACATAGCACCGCGCGCAGCGCCGCGACACCGCGTCGTGATCACCGGTCGCGATCGGGGGGCGCACGGCGCCTCGCGGCGACGGCCGAACGTTCGCCAGGTCTGTCCACCCCGCGGCGCGGGGTGGTCGGTCCGCCGGAGTCGAGCTCCGGCAGTCCCGCGGACGCCATTGGGCGTGCCGCCGGCCTGACGGCCCTTAGAACCTCACTGGAGGGTTAACCCATGGCAGACGACAAAACGTTGAGCGGTATCACAGAGGAAGAGGCGCAGGAGTTCCACGGCATTTTCGTGCAGAGCATGACTGGCTTCCTTGGCGTCGCCGTCTTTGCGCACCTGCTCGCTTGGCTGTGGCGCCCGTGGCTGTAAGCCGCCAGCGCAGCCCCGGCACACCGTCGTTTTGAACCGCATCGTGACCGGACCCGCGCACCAGCGCCAGGCACCGGGCGCCGACAGCGCCGCGCTGAGGCACGGCCGCCGGACGATGCATCCCGCTCCATCCAATCCGTAACTCCGGAGAGCAGCATGAACGCACTGTACAAAGTTTGGCTCATCTTTAGCCCGCAACTGGTCCTCACCGGCCTCGCCGCCTTCCTGACCGTCCTGGCGCTGCTGATCCACCTGCTCCTGCTTAGCACCACTGACTTCAACTGGCTGGAAGACGGTATTCCAGCAGTCCCGGTCGCCGCGAAGCCCGCGGTTCCGCAGCAGATGTAGGGGGCATGAACAGTTGACGGCGGTGGCCGGCGCGGCCGCCGGTCGCCGCCGCCGAGCTCGCGACGCGGGTGCCACTTCCCCGCGGCACCCAAGCAGAGGAATCCATAATGGCCATGCTGAGTTTTGAGAAAAAATACCGCGTTCGCGGCGGTACCTTGGTCGGAGGGGACCTATTTGACTTCTGGGTGGGGCCGTTTTATGTCGGCTTCTTCGGGGTCACGTCGGTCTTCTTCGCTACCCTGGGTACGCTGCTAATCGTTTGGGGGGCGGCCTTGGGGCCGACCCAGAACGTCTGGCGCATCAACATCGCACCACCTGACCTGAGCTACGGGCTGCAAATGGCACCCCTGGCCGAGGGTGGGCTGTGGCAGATCATTACCATCTGCGCGATTGGTGCCTTCGTCTCCTGGGCCCTGCGCCAAGTGGAGATCTCCCGCAAGCTGGGTATTGGGCTGCACGTGCCCTTCGCCTTCAGCTTCGCGATCCTTGCCTATGTCACGCTGGTGGTGATCCGCCCCGTGCTCATGGGTGCCTGGGGTCATGGCTTTCCATACGGCATCTTCAGTCACCTCGACTGGGTGTCGAATGTGGGCTACCAATACCTGCACTTCCATTACAACCCGGCCCACATGCTAGCCATCACGTTCTTCTTTACGAACGCGCTGGCCCTGGCATTGCACGGCTCGCTGATTCTTTCGATGGTGAACCCGCAAAAGGGTGAGCCCGTGAAGACCTCGGAGCACGAGAATACGTTCTTCCGCGACTTCATCGGTTACTCCATCGGCGCGCTGGCGATCCATCGCCTGGGTCTGTTCCTGGCCATTAACGCCGCATTCTGGAGCGCTGTCTGCATCGTTCTGAGTGGACCCTTCTGGACGAGGGGCTGGCCGGAATGGTGGAACTGGTGGCTGCAGATCCCGTTCTGGTCATAAGAGGATATCGCCATGGCCGAATATCAAAACATCTTTACGAAAGTCCAGGTCCGCGAACCTGGCTATCCCGGCGTCGCCCTACCCAAGGGTGAGCTGCCGCGCCTAGGCAAGCCATTCTTTAACTATTGGCTCGGCAAGATCGGTGATGCGCAGATCGGTCCGTTCTACCTCGGTTTCGCCGGGGTCGCATCCCTGCTCTGCGGCTTCATCGCTATCGAGATCATTGGCTTTAATATGGCCGCCTCGGTGAACTGGAGCCCGATTGAGTTCATCAAGAACTTCTTCTGGCTCGCGTTGGAGCCGCCGCCGCCTGCCTACGGCCTCACATTCCCGCCGTTGGGTGACGGTGGCTGGTGGCTGATCGCCGGCTTCTTCCTCACCGCGTCCATCTTGTTGTGGTGGGTCCGCACCTACCAGCGCGCCATTGCACTGGGCACCGGCACGCATGTGGCATGGGCCTTTGCAGCGGCGATCTTCTTCTACCTCACGCTCGGCTTCATTCGGCCGATCATGATGGGTAGCTGGGGCGAGGCGGTGCCATTCGGGATCTTCCCGCATCTGGACTGGACCGCGGCCATCTCGATTCGCTACGGCAACTTCTATTACAACCCGTTCCACGCGTTGTCCATTGCCTTCCTGTATGGCTCTGCGGTGCTCTTCGCCATGCACGGCGGCACCATCCTGGCCGTGTCGCGCTACGGTGGTGATCGCGAGATCGACCAGATCACCGATCGCGGTACCGCGTCGGAACGGGCCGCGCTGCTGTGGCGCTGGACCATGGGCTTCAACGCGACGATGGAATCCATCCATCGCTGGGCCTGGTGGTTCGCGGTGCTGACGGTGATTACCGCCGGTATCGGCATCCTGCTCACCGGCACGGTGGTCGAGAACTGGTACCTCTGGGGTATCAAGCACGGCATCGTGGCGCCCTATCCATCCGAGCTTACGCTCCAGGATCCGAGTCTCCTTCAGGGGGTGTCGCAATGAAGACGCTGAGCGCAAAAACGCTGTTGCTCGCAGCGGTTGGTGCAGGAGTCATCCTCGCCGGCTGCGAGGCACCACCCCCAGAGGTGGTGCAAAACGGCTATCGCGGTCTGGGTATGCAGACCAACTACAACACGCAGCGGTTGCAGGAGTCGTTGAAGGCCAACGTGCCGCCGGAGGCCATCCCAGCGGCAGCGCCCGGTGGCCCGCTCGCCAAGGACACGTACGAGAACGTCCAGGTGTTGGGCGAGCTGACTGTGGGCGAGTTCAACCGGCTGATGGTTGCACTCACCAACTGGGTGGCACCGGAGCAAGGCTGCTACTACTGCCATGTGAACGAGGGCTTCCAGTACGACGGTATCTATACCAAGGTCGTCTCCCGGCGCATGATCCAGATGACGCAGACCACCAACGCCAATTGGAAGGACCACGTCGCGGATACGGGTGTGACCTGCTACACCTGCCACCGCGGCCAGCCGGTGCCGGAGTACGTCTGGGTTACGGATCCGGGTCCAGGCCAAGCTTCGGGTATCGCGCCGACGGGACAGAACGTCGCGTCCAAGTCCGTCGCCTATGCGTCACTGCCCTATGATCCATTCACACCCTTCTTGTTGCAGGACAACGAGATCCGCGTGATCGGTGAGACGGTGCTGCCGCAGGGCAACCGCAACTCCATCAAACAGGCGGAATGGACCTACGGCTTGATGATGCATATGTCCTCGGCATTAGGGGTCAACTGCACCTACTGCCATAACAGTCGTTCCTTCTACTCGTGGGATCAGAGCGCACCGCAACGGACCACCGCTTGGTACGCCATCCGTCACGTGCGGGAGATGAATAACGACTACGTGGTGCCCCTGAGCGACATCATTCCGGAGACCCGCAAGGGACCGCTTGGTGACGTGTATAAGATCTACTGCACCACCTGCCACCAGGGCGCCTATAAGCCCCTGTACGGTGCGTCGATGCTCAAGGACTACCCGTCCCTGGCACAGCCACTGCCTGAGGGTGGCCTGGCGGCCATCGAGGCGGCGAAGGCAGCAGAGGCCGCTGCCGAGCAGGCGCCGGAGCAGCAGGCCATGGCGGAGCCGGCTGAAGCGCCAGCCCCGGCGCCGGCAGAGGAACAGCCGACGCAGGAAGCCGCAGCACCCGCAGGTGAACCGGCACCGGAGGCAGAGCCTGCAGCAGCGCCCGCTGAGGCGGCGCCGGCCGCCGAGGCAGCACCGGCTCAGCCGCAATCCGCACCGGTTCGGCCGCAGCTGCGTTATCCGCCGCCGGCCATGATGCAGTATCCGCCGGCGCCGTTGCAGTACCCGCCGGCCCCGGCCCCGCGCTAGGAGGGCGGACGCCGTTCGACCCAAGACAAGGACTTGACGGGTGACGGACCACCCGGACCAAACCGGTCGCCGGCTGCGCCGCCGACCTCAATTCGACTACGAGAGGAAATAGCAATGGCTGAAGAAAAAAGCATGAGCGGCCTGACCGAAGAAGAGGCTCAGGAATTCCATGGCATTTTTGTGCAGAGCATGACGGGCTTCCTCGGTGTTGCCGCGTTTGCGCATTTGCTCGCATGGCTGTGGCGCCCCTGGCTGTAAGCAAGGGCCGGCCGATTCATCATCGGCCTCCAGGGACGGCCCAGCCGTAACGGCCGCCGTCCCGCATACTCAAAACGGAGTCAACCCATGCATCGCATTTGGCAATGGTTCGATCCGCGCCGCGCACTGATGGTGCTATTTAGCTTCCTGTTTGTGTTGGCGCTGTTGATCCACTTCATCCTGTTGGCGTCACCCGACTTCAACTGGATGGGCTCAGGCAGCAGAGTCACGGCACCCGCTTCGAACATGTCGGCCATGCCGGCGGCTCGGAACATGAACTAGGCAACTCCTGCATCGGCCCGGCCGCGGCGTCCTACTGCGGGATGGTGGTCGGCCGAGGCGAAGCTGCTTGCCGACGCAACGGCGTCGGGTCCGGCGACTTCGTCGGAACGCCCTCAGGGCAACCCAGCCGCGGGGGATCGTCGCGGCAACGGCCACTAGGCCGATCGAGCAAACTGGAGGTAATTCCATGGCTGACGATAAAAGCATGACCGGCCTGACCGAAGAAGAGGCTCAGGAGTTCCACGGTATTTTCACGCAGAGCATGACCGGGTTCCTCGGTGTCGCGGCCTTCGCGCACGTGTTGGCCTGGCTGTGGCGTCCGTGGCTCTAGGGCGATCGCTCTACATAGACAACTGTCGACTTTCGCGGGCGCAGCATCGGGCTGTGACTTCCCGCATCACAAACTGGAGATGACACATGCATAAGATCTGGCAGATCTTCGACCCACGCCGGAGCCTGGTGGCACTTTTTGGCTTCCTCGCCGTTCTGGCCCTGTTGATTCACTTCATCCTGCTGAGCAGCGTTGACTTCAACTGGCTCGGCGACGGCATCCCGCCGATCAGCTGAACCGGCGCGCCGCTCTCGCAGATGTTCGTCTGAACTGGGGTCCAGACGATCGGCCGCCCGCCGGGCGGCCGGCGTCTGTCCTACACGGCAAGCGCCGGAACGCTTGCGAGAGATTAAACAGAACGCTTCCCCAGGGAAGCACCCAACGGCGATCACTGCGGTCGCCGTTTTCATGTCCAGGCAGACTGCGCCACCGATGCAGGTACTCGGCCTAGGCTGGAGGTAGGCCCGCCAACGTGCGCGGCCTGCAACCCGTTGCGCCGGCGCAGCTCTGGGTCATCAGGGGATGGGTTCTAGGTCGTTTGCTTGACCGCGGACAAGTGCGTGTGTGCCGCAATCGCGTCCGTTCCTCTAGGCTGTACGGGTTGAACGACGACCCGGTGGCACTAGGCCAATGACCCACACAACGCCCCACCCCCCAGCCCCCCCCTACCCCCTACTGGCCGGCATCGACACCCCGGCCGACCTGCGCCGGCTCCAGCCCGGGCAGCTCCAAGCGCTCGCCGCAGAACTGCGTGCCTACCTCATCGACAGCGTCTCGCGCACCGGCGGGCACCTAGCCGCGGGCCTCGGCGTAGTGGAGCTCACCCTTGCGCTGCACTACATCTTCGACACCCCCGAAGACCGCCTCGTATGGGACGTCGGCCACCAAGCCTACCCGCACAAAATCCTCACCGGGCGGCGCGCGCGCATGGACCGCCTGCGCCAAAAAGGCGGCCTCTCCGGCTTCCCCAAACGCAGCGAAAGCCCCTACGACACCTTCGGCGTCGGCCACTCCAGCACCTCCATCAGCGCCGCGCTCGGCATGGCCATCGCCGCCAAGGCCAAAGGCGAAGACCGCCAAGTCATCGCCGTCATCGGCGACGGCGCCCTGAGCGCCGGCATGGCCTTCGAAGCCCTCAACCACGGCGGCCCGCTCGACCCCAACCTCCTGGTCATCCTCAACGACAACGAAATGTCCATCAGCCCCCCCGTGGGCGCCATCAGCGGACACCTGGCCAAGCTGCTGTCGGGGCGGGTCTACACCAGCATGCGCGAAGGCAGCAAACAGGCCCTCGCCGGGCTGCCGCAACTGCGCCAACTCGTCGGACGCTGGGAAGAGCACATGAAAGGCATGCTCATGCCCAGCACCCTCTTCGAAGAGCTCGGCTTCAACTACATCGGCCCCATCGACGGCCACGACCTCGACGCCCTGCTCACCACCCTCAACAACATGAAACAGATGCGCGTGCCCCGACTCCTGCACGTCATCACCCAAAAAGGCCACGGCTACGCCCCCGCCGAAGACGCCCCCACCACCTACCACGGCGTCACCCCCTTCGACCGGCGCACCGGCGCCCTGCACAACAAGCCCGCCAAAGGCCCGACCTACACCCAACTCTTCGGCGACTGGCTCTGCGACACCGCGGCGAACGACCCCCGCCTCATGGCCATCACCCCCGCCATGCGCGAAGGCTCCGGACTGGTCAGATTCTCCGAGCGCTACCCCGAGCGCTACTTCGACGTCGGCATTGCCGAACAACACGCCGTCACGCTGGCCGCCGGCATGGCCTGCGAAGGCCTCAAACCGGTGGTGGCCATCTACTCCACCTTCCTGCAGCGGGCGTATGACCAACTGGTGCACGATGTGTGCCTACAAGACCTCGACGTCACCTTCGCCGTCGACCGCGCCGGGCTGGTCGGCGCCGACGGTGCCACCCACGCCGGCAGCTTCGATCTGAGCTACGCCCGCCCCCTGCCCAACCTCATCATCGCCGCCCCCGCCGACGAACAAGACTGCCGCCGGCTGCTCGAGACCGCCTACCAACACCCCGGCCCGGCCATCGTGCGCTACCCGCGCGGCAACGGCCCCGGCGTCCCGCTCGACAAACGCCAAGGCCCCCTACCCATCGGCCGCGGCGAGGTGCGCCAACACGGCCAAGACGCCGCACTGCTCGCCTTCGGCAGCCGCCTGCAGGCCGCCGTGCAGGTCGCGCGCAAGCTCGGTCTCACCGTCGCCAACATGCGCTTCGTCAAGCCGCTCGATGAGCCACTCATCCTCGAGCTCGCCGACCGCCACCGCCTGCTGGTCACCATCGAAGAGAACACCGTCGCCGGCGGCGCCGGCTCGGCCGTCTCCGAGCTGCTCGCCGAGCACGGCGTGAGCGTGCACGTGCTGCACCTGGGCCTGCCCGACGCCTGCATCGAGCAGGGCGGGCATGATGAGCAGATGGCCGCCTGCGGCCTGGATGCCGCCGGTATCGAGCAGGCGGTGCGACAGGAGATGGCGGCGCTG
>CAZGCI010000113.1:0-11052 GCA_964524185.1 uncultured Thiohalocapsa sp.
AAAGTGTGTATAGGTTAATAGCCTATCGAGGGTTCGAATCCCTCCCTCTCCGCCAATAAATCAATAACTTAGATGTCCATCGTGTCTAATTTTAGGGGTGTTTTGGGGTAATTTGGGCTCCAGTTAGACACGATTTCGGACACGATTTTCAGCTCGAATGCGGGGGCCGGGTGTGATGGAACCGATCGTGCTCGCCATGGCTTCGATGCGTGCCAAGCAAGACGATCTTTCTGAGCTTACGGCCCTGAGTCAGTCCGTGCGGCAAGCGCTTCTTCAAGTCGAGTGGCGTCTGGAATGCCCAAGCTGATCATTGCGGTGAGCAGTCGACCCACTTGGTTCTGTAAAGCCTCGTCGCTGTCCAAGATGGTTGGGTCCTGATCCCTGAGATTCTCCATTAGCACACAAATGCGGCGGCCGATGCCGTAGTCGACCCAAAACGCGTCGGCATTAGGAAAAGCCTCAAGCCAGGTTGCGGCTGCCGCCACGAGGAAGCGCAGATGTGCGGTGTTCGGGGCCACCTCCAGGAGGTTGAGCGTCACTATCGCGCCGAAGAGGGACGGACCGCGCGCAACTAAATCAGCCAGGACCGGCAGGAAAGGGGCAACCCGTTCGATTCCCTTCGGCAGTAAGTAGCACTTGGCAGGCTGAGTGAAGCCGTGATCATTGAAGAAGAATGCCCCGATCGCAGGCCCGATATGCATTTCGATGGAGGCGGATTCACTGCCCGCCAGGCGTTTCCAGCCGTTGCTCTCCATCAGGCGCTTTGAAAGCTCCGATCGAATGCCAACCGCAACGGCCTCATCAATACTCTGATCGTTGAAGTAGACGGAATCGATACAACGAAGGAAGTCAGCCACTATGTCGAAGAATGGCTCATCGGGTAGAGAAGCAATCGGACCGAGAGCAAGTTCCGCGATTTCTGGAGGTGTTAATCCAGGTATGCAGTGCGTTAGCAATAGGAGATAGGCGTGATTCCATTCACTGGGCTCATGGTCAATCTCGTCGTGCGCCTCGAGCCCTGCACCGTTTGCGGTGGCGGTCCATGGGCCGTATTGGCGAGTCAATTGCAGTAGCCAAGGCCGCGCAGTTACGTCGAAAAGACTAGCGCAATTGGACAGCCATAAAGCCGCCGCCTGATGGTCTACGCGTTCATCGGGACTCACCTGTTGTGGTGCTGGCGCCTCGCGTGCTCGTTGTGGTCCACCAGGCAGCCGGAGACGCGGCCGAGGCCGTAGTGGCTCCGACGGAAACGCAGGCCAATTGGGTTCGGGACCCTTACCAGTAAGCCACGCCAATTCAGAGTTTATCGCAGCATCTAGCCGCTGCCTTAGGCGCTCGCCTCTCGCTTCGACCTCCTCCTCGGTAGTGTCCCAGCTTCGACTCGGTCGAACGGACGCCTGAAACGCGCACCGAAGGATCGCGGGGGGTAGCTGCTCGTCAAACGAGCTAAGCACATTAGCAACTGCGCCGAAGCCGTGAGCTGCCGCTGGATCATCTCGTGCGGCCGCTTCAAGCAGATTACGTAAATCTTGCTCAGACGCCCCGTCCTTCAGGGCGTGAGCCATCCCGACAAATGCGATCGCAATTGGGTTGTACCGAATACCTGACCGGAATCGATATACGGGGTCTCCGTCCTTTCGAAGAGCTTCGGCAAATATGTGCTGCGCCCATTCCGAATGCTCTGCCCGAAGCCGGTCCTCGCCATCGCGCATCAAGATCATCGCCGCGGTTACAAGGGCTTGCTCGCGCATCCAGTCGGCATCGGTATCTGCCTCTGTGTGCTCAAGCGAGCCCGCGGACTCTTGCGCCCAAGTTACAGCGGCGAGAGCAAGCTCGGGTGAGGAGCGCGAAGGGTCATCAAGCGCAAGACCCAGAGCCGCCTGCATGTTCGCATCCCGTTGACTACTACGCGCAGCTTCTTGGAGTGGTGCTAGGTGTGCTTGCTCGGTCTCCGGCGGGACATACTCCCGTGCAACAGCTTCTGTGCCATCGTCTTGCGTCACAGAAACCTCCCGCCAATTGCTTGGATCGGCCAGGTTCATTGCGTGGGTGACCATCAGCCTCGGATCACCGAGGTCCGAGCTCGAATCCGGCGGGCCGAGCCGCGCGGTCGCGTCCCGCAACAGACGCGTTAATCTGTCGCGCAGGTCTTCGGGCCCAAAAGCAAACTGGTAGAGGAGCTGTTCGAGCGTCACCCTTCGCGAAACTCGATTGTTGAGATCGCTTACACTGGCAGTCCCGACCGGCTCCTTCTGCAATTCCTTGAGTCCAAAGAAGTCCGGGTACTCGATTCTGTCGTGAACGTGTCGCTCGCGATCAATGCACAAGAGCTCGGGGCATGCAGCGAACGGAACGGCTGACTGCCGTGACAATGGCCAATGCGAAAGCAGCAAATCGACTGCCACCAAGAGGTAAGCTGCTGGCGCAGGTGGCGAGCCCAACACGTCTGACAGGACGGTGTCGAAGTCATCTCCTGCATCAATTCGACGATGCGCCCAGGCTTCGAGGGCCATTAGAGCCGATGTAACACAAGACGCCCCCGACCCCTCTCGGGACCATGCGTATGAGCGCTGCCATGGAAACACCCTGGCGCCATCGGGAAGAGAGATTGTTATCGAGTCATCGCCGTATTCTTCGCCGCGACTGTAAAAAAAGGTCGCGTGATCCACGAGTCTTCGTATCAGCACCAAGCCGGACTGTGGTGCATGGACAAGTAGATCGAAGAACGGGCCTTGCGCAGGAGATGCTGGAAGAAAAAGGTGATCAAGATAGCCGAAAGGCCTCTCGAGTTCGCGGCGATGGCGATGATCGTCCCGGCTTGGTCTAGAGATGAGTGTGGCCGCAGTCAGCTCCGCTAGTTCTTCTGGTGCTGCTTGGGCCAGGGACCCTCGAAATTTTAGTATGTCCCTGACTATCTCTTCGTTACGTTGGTACCGCCCTAAGGATTGAAGGTATCGACGAGCGAGTTCGGGCATCCGATTACAGAACAGGAGAAAGCCTGTCCGTAGGTCGGACTCGAGAGATCTGATGCGTTCGCGGTCGAGTTCGCCACCAAACACTGGCCTTCGATGGTGAAGGTCGGCGTGATGAGCGGTTTCGATCTCGATCAACCACTGATATAGCCACTGCAGCAGCACTGGCGTCAGCGGGTCAACGCCAATCGTTCCCATGGACCAAGACGTATAGAGTTCCACCACGTCTGGAATGGCGCTTGGGGGCAGGTTGTCCCCAAGGCTAAGCAACCAGAAAATGAGACGATGCCAAGACGGACCGCTTGGAGCATTGATGCTCGCGGGAATCGTTGCGGGGTCGAAACCAGCAGCAGCAAGTACCTGAGAAGCCGGCTGTACATCGACAGCAATGATGATCCTAATCAGCTCGCGCAACATCGAGGCGCCATCGCGCTGTAGCTCTCCAGCTGCGCGAGTCAACAGTTCGTTAGCGATCTCTGAGCGAACTAAGGCCAGCAAAACCGCACGGCGCCAGGAACCGTGGACATCGTCTCGGCTGACGTGGTCCAGAAGAGTTTGCCACTCTGCGATATCCGCACTGCGTTCAAGGCGAGAACGAGCGGCAAGTTCCATGCCCCTTGCCGAAGCCGCTGATGCCGGTCGATCGAAAGAAAGGCGCTCTATCAGAGTCGGATTTGACACCAGGATATTCGCGATCGCCCACTCGCGAAGCACGTCGTGCTGAAAAGATACTTTGTCGTTACCTTGGTCCCGCAAGGTCTCGCTTTGAATCAAAGCATTAACGGCTGGCGCCGGAAATTCGCTGACATCCAGAAACTCAATCTGGGACAACGCTTGCTCTCCAAGAGATCTCAAGACCCTAGAGCGGTCGCGGTGCAGGTGATCGCGTGGACCATCCGCGGATTCCCACCATTGATGTGCCATGTCGATCTCAGTGCGTGGGATTGGTTCGCCCGCGGGGTGATTCACTAGTCGAGCAAGGCGGAAGAGATTTCGAGTAACGTCGCGCGCCGGGTGGCCTGTGGCCAGAAGTGGAGCAAGCTGTGGGGCAGCGTGCCGAAGTTCCTCTACTTCTCGATCGGTTAGTTCGCCGATTACAACTGGTTCCGCGCGCCTTAGGCGCGATATCGCGTCTGTTGGCAACCAGCTTGGTTCGTCAACTCCGAAGCTTCGCCTAGCAGTTGCAACTACCGAGATACCTGGAACTGTCGCGGCTTCGCGAACAAGGTCAACGGCAGTGTGTTGCTCTGATTCGGAAAAAGAGTCCAAATTATCAAGAAACAAAATGGCGGCCCCGTCGCTGGCTAGATCCGAGAGGAGCTCATGAGCGGTGCCATCGAATCCTAGAACGCCTCGCATTGCAGTCCAGCCGTTGGGTATCGTTCGGCCATGGTTGAGAACAACGACATTAGCCTCGGTACCCGCCTGCGAGGCGAAATGCTTTAGCACTCCCGATTTACCTACGCCGGCGTCACCTCGTATTTCAATGAATCTCCCGCTATCGAGGGCCGCATGAACGGCCGCAACCTGCTGGTACCTATTCAGCCTTACGCCGCCGACGCTATCGTCAATATCGGCAAGAGCATGACGTGAGGCTTCCGCGAGCGCCCTACGCGCAGTTCTGAAACGCCGTTCCCCAGCTATGCGGAACGAGCGTTGAATCAGGTCCGTAACCAGCTGTTCACGAGTTCGGTCCCCGCCGCTCGCGGCAATCTGCAGCGCGAGCTCTATCAGGTTTGCCCAGAGACTATCTGCGTGTTGCGCGTGGTCAGGGTGCAGAACGCGAATGCAGCGCTCCTTTGCAAGTGCTTCCGATGCCGAACCCGTTGCTGCAAAGTCAAAAACAAGTATCTGGAGCCTGCGCAATAATCGCCATACGGTCTCATCATCATTTGGAGCATCTGCGGTATCCAGATGCGTCCTAAAGGTCTCCACGAACGTGCGCATGTCTTCGTTCGCCGAACCGGGTCTGGCTAGACGGTCCATGAAGGTGGCCGCGTCACCCAGTTGCCTTGCCCAAGTAAGTACTTCCTGATAGGCGCCGTTTATCTTCCAAGAACTTCTGGCTGTCGCTATAGCGAGCTCATATCGGGTGGTTTCGAAGTCCGGTCTGCGAGCGGCGTCGGCGATTTGGCTTACTACGCCGCGGAAAACCGCATCGGAGGGCGAGAAGGTGATACTTCGCTTTACCTGGATCTCGAGGACGGCATTGTGGCCGGACTCATCGTGAGCGTGGACAATTACGTCGTCGAGCGGGTGACCCTCAGGGGCGCGCTGAAACTGAACGGTGTCGATCGATGTCCCCGGCAGGCCTCGTGGCTCGGCGTCGGCCAGCATGCTGAGTAGGTAGTGGGCTCCGACTTGCCCTTCGAACTGGCTACCGGCGGGACCGCTAGACGCTGGACTAGTGGCAGTAGCCATTGCCGTATGGTGATATTTTTGGTTCTTCGAGAAGTAGTGGCTTGCGTTGGTGCCAAGTGGTTTTCATCTGGCTCAGCTGCCTCCCCACTTCGTCATGACCCTACTTCCGGCATCACCGGCATCCTTCGGGATCCACCGATAGTAGACTCGCGCCGTGAACGTCCAGTCCGTATGCCCCATTTGCGCGGCAACCCACTGGGGCGACTCGCCGGCCATCAACGACATCGATGCGAACGTATGACGCATCTGACCAGGAGGACGATAGCGAACACCCGCCCGTCGGCAAAGCGTGTTCCACTGCCGCGTACGAAGTGCCTGGTCGCCTGTCCACCGTTCGCGGGTATGAGGATTCTGGAATATCTCGACGCCTTTCAGGAACGTATGTTCCTTTTGGGCCTTCAGGGCCGCAATAGCCGGCGGTAGGAGGTTGACCGTGCGTTCGCCGGCTTCCGTTTTCGTATCCTCGATCTCGTCCGCGTCCTGGGTGAGCGCACCCTCGACGTAGATTCGATCGTTGATCCAGTCGACATTGCCCCAGTTGAGGGCGAACAGTTCGGAGAGCCGTAGCCCCGTCCAGAAGCCGAACTGGACCAGGTTCTGGAGCTGTCCCCTGGCGGCTCCGATCAGCGCAGTACGCTCCTCATGGCTGAATGGGTCGATCTTGGACTTCGCACTGGCTACCGATTCGCTCCGCGACTTGCGGCGGCGAATGACCTTGTTCGCCATCGGGTGATTGTGGATAAGCTCCTGCTCCACGGCCTCGTTGAGTGCCCGTCGCAGGACGCTGAGCTTGTTGTTCTGGGTCTTCCGGCTCCAGCCCTGGGACTTGGCCCAGTCGCGGATCATGTGCCACTTCAGGTCCGTGAGCGCGAGCTGACCGAACTCGGGGATGATCTGGTTGAAGACGATTCGCTTGTCGACGGTGCGGGTGGAGGCCTTCAGGTCCTTCTCCTCACCACGCCACCAATCGGAGAGGAAACGCTCGACGGTAATCGTCGCGCCGGGCTGGTCGCTGAACAGCGGCGCGTTTTTCGATTTCGGGAAGGTGGTGGCGTAGTCGAAGGTGCCTTTTTCGATCGCGTCCAGGATGGCGGCGCGATGACGCTCGGCCCGCTTCAGGTTAGCGGGGGTGGGCTTGAGCTTGATCTTCTCGCGGCAACGCTTTCCTTGATAGGTGAAGGAGATCTCGATGGACGAGGCGCTGACGGCGCGGACACCGGTTCGGGGCTTTCTACCCATTGGTGATAGCCCTCAACACTGATTAACACCCGCCCATCGGGTGCCTTCTTCCATACGCGATCCTCGAGCCAGACTCCATCGCGGATTTTCGTGCGAATGGCGTTCTCCGAGTAGCCGGTGAGCTCCGAGCACTTCTTGATCGTGAGCCAATTGACCGACATGGCGTCGTTCAGCGACCGCCATCTGCCGGGCGTGCAGAAAGAAGCACCGAATCACGCCCAACCGGACGTGAACGCCGGGATGAGGTCTGCTGGCGTCGTGGTGCTGGAGCCATGATCGCGGTCCGCCGGTCGGGCGTTTCCTCGTCGAATCGCTTGATGCACAAAACATTAGCATCGTGCTAACGTAATCGACAAAGAAAAAACTCTTAGCACCGCGGTAACTCTGCACCGGCTTCATCAACTCGTCTACGCAGCCGCACGTCATACGAGTTCTCCCTTGAACACGATGACGCCGCATATCGTCGCGTCCACGTTCACTTCGATGATGCGGTGGGGCCAATCAGGGTTGAGGGCCTTCAGATATTGCCGCCCCTCTTCGACGATGAGCTGCTTGAAAGTGGCTTCCTGGGAGTCTTCCAGGCGAACGACCACATACCGCCCGCTGACCGGGGCGACTTGCGGATCGACGAAGATCAGATCGCCGTCGTGGAACTTGGGCTCCATGCTCTCGCCCCGGACCCTCAGCACGAAGGTATCTGGGCTACACCGGACCGGACACGGCAATAGATCCTCGGCGTCGCCGAGTTCAAAATTCCCAGCAATTTCAGACCATTCGCCGGCCTGAACCCACGATATCAATGGGTGCAGGCTGCGCACGTCCGGGCCCGGTTCGGCGTTGTAGTGCGCATGTTCCTCCGTTGCGACTAGGTGTGGTTCATCCATCCATCCGTCCGGCTTGCCCATGGCGCGCTCGAGCTTCGCCGCCAGGTCGTCACCAACACCGCGGGGCGTGCCCTTCGGCGTCGTCAGCTGGTTGCGAATCTGACTGAGGTAGGACTCGCTCGTGCTGGCGAGGCGGGCAAGCGCGGCCGCCGATCCGGCTTCGGCAACCAGCAGCTCGAGGTTGCTCAGCCGAACCGTCTCATGCCTTCGCTTCATCGCATCCGCCGGGTTCGTGTTTAGCACGATGGTAAAGATAAACCTGCTAAAGACTCTTGGCAAGGCAATGAGCATGACGCTAATGTCTTGTGCATGGAGCTAAGAGACTTTCTGAGAGCAGCAAGCAAGCGGGAGCGCGCGGATGTCGCCGTCGTCTGTAACGATTCCGTGTCCTACCTCTACCAGCTGGCGGGTAAGCATCGGTACGCCAGCGCCCTGATGGCGGCGCGCATAGAGGCCCAGACTCGGGAAGTCGCGGCCCGTTCCGGGGGCCGGCTCAAGACCGTGCCCCGCGAGAGCCTGGTGCGCTATCCGGAGATCTTCGAGCGTGAGGAGCCGTATCTCATGGTCGCGGAAGAGCGGCCATGACCCGCAAGGCGGCTCGGCACGACGCCGACGCCGGCGAGGCACCCGGTGACGTCCTGGAGCTCGTGACCCTCGACGTCGGCCGGATCCACCCGTACGAACACAATCCCCGGCGTGCGCCTAACACGGAATACGACCGCATCAAGGCCTCGATTCGGGCGGACGGTCTCAGCCAGCCGCTCGTGGTCACCCAGCGACCGGGCGAAACCGACTACATCGTGCACGCCGGCGGGAACACTCGTCTGCGAATCCTGAAGGAACTGTTCGAGGAGACCGACGACCGGCGCTTCGCGACTGTTCCGTCCGTGATCCGACCGTGGACCCGCGAGGCCGACGTCCTGCTCGCCCATCTCAAGGAGAACGACCTCCGCGGGGACCTTACCTTTCTCGACAAGGCGCTGGCCGTAACCGACGCGAAGCGGTTTCTCGAGGAGGCTTCGGGAGAATCCTTCACGCAGGCGCAACTCGCGGAGGCGCTGCGGCAATGCGGATACGGTTTGAGCCAGGGTCTCATCTCGCAGATGGCGTACGCGGTCGAGCGGCTTCGCCCGATTCTGTCACAGGCCTTGGAAGGCGGCATCGGTCGGCCGCAGGTTGCCAAAATCCGTTCGTTGGAACGCGCAGCAAGCGCAATCTGGATGGCCCGAGGCATTGACACGGAAATCGAGTTTGACCAGACGTTCGATGCCTTGTGCCGACGCTACGACACATCGGAATGGGACATCGCGAGCTTGCGGCGGTCGCTCGAAGCGGAAATCGCCGAGCGTGCCGATAGCAGCATCCATGCGGTCAGCCTCGAGATCGACGCGCGGTTATCCGGACGTCACCAGGAGTCCTTCGCCCCAGACGCAACCGACGAACTTGACGAACCGATTGACGAGGCTATCGAGCCTGCCCGAAAGGCCTCCGATGAGAACACCCAAGCGCCGCTTGTGCCACGAAACGGAACCTTGTCGCCCGCTGAGCCCACAGACCGAGCCGCGGCAAAGTTGGCGGCCAGTCCAGGATTCCACGACCCCGTTGATGGCCATATACCCGAGGCCAATACCGAAGACGAGAGTCCACCAGTCAGCATCGGTACACCCGCTCGCGCAGATCTGAAGTCGCTTCGGGCTCGGCTCTGGACCCTTGCGAGCCGATTGGCCCAGCGAAACGGGCTGGGCGATCTCGTCCAACCGCTCTCCGGTCACGGACTCGGTTTTTTGCTGCGCGACGTTCCGGATGCGGCCCTGGTCGATCAGCTCGACGAGGATGCACTGGCGCAAGTGTCGATGGTGTGGTGGCACCTGGCTGCGTGTTCGGAGCTCACGGTCGCGCCGCTCGACGCTCTCCTACCCGCGCTACCGGAGGAGTCCGTTCTGAGACGTGCGCTGGTCGAGCAGGATGCCGGATTACTTTTTGCCAGCGTCTGGACACTCGATCCCGGGCACATGGGCTACCGGCTCTGGCACCGCTTGGACGACCGAGACTGGCAGGACTTGCTGGGTCTCATGGATACCTACCGGACGCTGCGTCGGAACGCCGCAACCGATGACCAGGCCCTGTGGGGCCGCGCATGATCGGTACCAAGGAAGCCGATCTCGTCACCGCCGTATTGCTCTATGCGATGCGGTGCCTGGCCGAGGGCGATCAGCACGCCCTCCGCGCGATGCGATTCGGACCGAGGGAGATCGAAGCCTTGCGCGAGCTGAATCTCGCCGACCTGTATCGAGTCGGCGCATTGCAGGCTCACTGTCTGAGCATTGCGCTCGACCGCGAGGTGTTCTGGCCGATGATCGCCAACCTGCGCGCCTCGCGCGAAGCCGAGGAGCTGCAACGTGATCTGATCCAGGCCGACGCACCGCTCGAGATGATGCGTAGCCTCTTCGGCGTCGGATCGCGCGAATACACCCGGCTACGCCGCATGCTCGCCGTGGATCCGGCCGTCGGCCGACCTCCGGAGCCGGACGAGGAGACCGGCCACCGCTTGTGGTGTGCGCTTTCAGCGCGTCTCGAATCGGCCGGCGAGGAAGCACTTGATCCCAAGGAGTACCTGGCAGTGCAGCAGGAGTCCGGTGCCTCGATGCGCGCTGTCTGGAATTTGGTTCAGCGCTGGTTGGAGTATGGCGACGTGTACGTTCCGTCGGACACGGTGTCGTCGTCGCAGGCCTCGCCGCCGCCGGAACAGCGCGCTGCTGGCGGCCAACGGCAGTGATCGCACGATTGCATGGCGCAAGATGACTCGGAAATCCGCCCGGAGACCTACGCCCTCGACGCCCTGATCCGCGAGACCCTTTCCCGCAAACACCGCGGCGGTAACGCCGCCAACTCGGACGCCCTGCTTTTCCTCGGCAACTGGCACCACGCCTTCCCGGTGGTCGTCGTGCAGGATCCGATCTTGGAGCCTGTCGACAAGCTGGTGTGGATGGTCATTTGCCAGAGTGGCCGAGGCTCCGGTACCAAGGCCGTGTTTCCGAGCTACACTGACATCGCGCGCTTGGCGAACGTGTCGTCAACCTCCACTGTCTCCCGTGCCATCGCGATCCTGCGTGCGACGCGATGGCTGTCGTTGTGTGCACGCAGCCGAGAAGCGGACGGGAGATTCGGTGGTAACGTCTATGCGTTGCACGACGAGCCACTACCTCTCGCCGACGCGCTGCACCTGGATCCTGGGTACATGGCGTTCCTGGAGGACGCGGCGAATCATCACCACGCTAGAGTGCGCCGCGTGGCGGCGGCTGTCTCCAAGTCGTTGGATGAAGACATCGAGTCAGGGAAGGACGTGCTGGCGCCGGTCAACCCGATGGAGCGCCGTCTCGAAGCCATTCACGCAATTCAGCGCGGGGGCAACCGCCGCTACTTCAGCTTCAACGCCGACGTCCTTGAGAGCTTGGCAAACTCGGGCGCTAACGTTCGTAGCAACCAGGACCAAAATTCGAAGGCGGTGAAACCGGACCCTCAAAAATCGAAATCGG
>CAZGCI010000114.1:0-10996 GCA_964524185.1 uncultured Thiohalocapsa sp.
GACGCAGGGCGCGGCCTTTTTGGCGGAGTCGAATAGGTCCCGCACGCGTCCGGCACCGACGCCGACGAACATCTCGACGAATTGCGAGCCGGAGATGCTGAAGAAGGGCACGCCGGCCTCGCCCGCCACGGCGCGGGCCAGCAGCGTCTTGCCGGTGCCGGGCGGGCCGACCAGCAGCACGCCCTTTGGGATCTTGGCGCCAAGGGCGCGAAAGCGTAGCGGGTCTGCCAGGTGACCGATGATCTCAGCGAGGTCCATCTTGGCGTTCTTGAGGCCGGCGACGTCGTCCAGGCGGACCTTCACATCCTCGGTGCGGAAGCGTTTGGCGCCGGATTTGGCAAAGCCGAAGATGCCGCCGGCTGCGCCGCCGCCGTTGCCCATGAGCCGCTGCTGCATGCGCCAGCTGATGTAGAAGAAGACCCCGAGGATCAACAGCCAGGGCATGAAGGCGATGAGGACGCGGGTCCAGGTTGCGTCCGCCGCGGCCACGGCGTCGATCTCCACCCCGTGCTGCTCCAGCAGGCCCAGGAGCTCCGGATCGCTCACCGAGGGCCTGGTGGTGGTGAAGGCCTCGCCGAGGGCTGCGGACGCGCCCGCCTGCGGGCTCTCCGTATCGGCGTCGGTGGTCTCCATGGGCCGTCGCACCGCAGGCGCGCGGGTCCATGCAGGGTCCGTGTCGCCGCGTCGGGCACGGGTCGGTACATCGATGGCGTCCTCTGCCCCTGCCGCCGACCTGAAACGGCCGCGGATGCGCTCGCCGTCGAAGGTCACCTGGGCGACCCGATCGTCGATGACGGCCTGCTTGAAGGCACTGTAGCTGAGCGCTGTCGGCGGCGCCGTCACCAGGCTGTTGAGGACCATCGCCAGCACCAGGATGCTGACGGCAGCGAGGGCATAGCTGCGCCAATCGGCCGTCGGTGGCGGGCCTTGACCGCCCGGGGTGAGGCGGCTCAACGGCTGTTTGGCGCCGGGGATCTTGGGCTCGGACATGGCATTGTCTTCCACGTGTGTTGGTGTCCGGCGCCTTGGGCGGGCGCCGGCGCCTCTCTTACTCAAGCTTAGGACGCGAACGCGGAGTGCGTATCTGGCGCCGTGCAACAATCCAGGGTTTTGTGCGTGCGCAATCGCCGCTGCGGCTGTGCTAATGTCCGAGCTCGCAGGACAGGCAGCGGGCGTGGTTGGCGGATGCCGCACCCTGGTGGCGGCGACCCGGCCAGCGGCAGAGTTGTGACGCAGTCGGACTTTCACGGTGGTTGTACTGAAAACCGGGCATGTTCCGGCGGCGGAAGGGCCGCCAGTCCAGCGCTTTCGGCTCCGGAAGGGGCTCGACATCCCCTTGAGCGGGGCACCAGCGCCCGTGCGCGACGCGGGCGAGGTGGAATCGGCCCGTCCCCTCACGCGGGTGGCCTACGTCGGCCTGGACGTGCGCGGACCGAAACGCCTGCCGACACTGGAGGTGAAGGAGGGGGACCGGGTGCGCCTGGGGCAGCCCATCACCCGGCGCAAGGCCTACCGGCAGGTGATTGGCACCGCGCCCGGTAGTGGCGTGGTGGAGGCCATCCACCGCGGCCCGCGCCGCGTGCTGGAAACCGTCGTCATTCGACTGGACGCCCCCGAGCACGACCCCGACGGTGCGGATCAGGAAACCTTCAACGCCTATGGCGCCGGTGAGCTCGATGCTCTGAGCCGCAATCAGGTGGTCGAGAACCTGACCGCGGCAGGTGCTTGGATGGCGCTGCGCACCCGGCCCTTCAGCATGATTGCCGATCCGGCGCGCGCGCCGGATGCGCTGTTCGTCACGGCGCTGGACAGTGAGCCCTTGGCCGCGGACCCGGTGCCGCACATCCGCGCCGCCGCCGACGCCTTCGCCGACGGCCTCAAGGTGCTGGCCAAGCTGACCGACGGGCCTGTGCACGTCTGCACGCGGCCAGATGCCGGCTTGACCTTGCCGGCGACGGCCAATCTGCGGCTTGCCGAGCTGGCGGGTCCGCATCCTGCAGGGCTGCCGGGCACCCACATCCACTTACTGCGCCCGGCGAGCCTCGCGCACGAGGTCTGGCACATCGGCTGGCAAGACGTCATCGCCGTCGGGCGACTCTTCCGCACCGGGCGCATTGATCCGACTCGAATCATTGCTCTGGCAGGACCCATGGTGGCCAACCCGCGGGTGTTGCGCACCCGTGCGGGTGCCAGCACAAACGACCTGATCCAGGGCGAGCTCAAGGCCGCACACGACGCGCGGGTCATCTCGGGCTCGGCGCTCACGGGGCGTCACGCGGTGGGCACCAGCGCCTATCTCGGGCGCTTCCACAACCAGATCACGGTGCTGCGTGAGCACCGCAAGCGGGCACTCTTGGGCTGGGTCATGCCGGGGCGCGGGCGTTACTCGGCCCTGAACCTGTTCTGGTCCCAGCGCGACGGCGCGGCCCTGGACCTCTGCACGGCGCTGCACGGCAGCCCGCGGGCCATGGTGCCCGTCGGCGCCTACGAGCGGGTGATGCCGCTCGATTTGCTGCCGACCCAGCTCCTGCGGGCGTTGCTGGTGGATGACGTGGAGACGGCCGTGGCCTTGGGCGCCTTGGAGCTGGATGAAGAAGACCTTGCTCTGATGAGCTTCGTCGACTGCGGTAAGCACGATTATGGTCCGGCGTTGCGCCGGAACCTGGAGCAGATCCGGCGTGAGCGCGGGTGAGGCTGTTTGCGCAGCCGCCCGCCGTGAGCGCTGCGGCGACTTGCTTGAACCTAAAAAGAGCAGTTGACCGCTTCACGGTGTTTGCAAGTGTCTGTGCGGGTTGCGATTCAGGCGCGTTCTTCGCGTCACTCACTGGGTGAAGGTCGCTACGGCCGCCAGTGCACGCCCCGCGGGGCGCCTGGCTGCGTTACAACGCCTCGCAATAGACTGACTATTCCTCGTCGTTGTGCCTTGCCAGTCAGCCTGATCCCAACGACTGGGCGGGACGCACCCTGACGACCGTCCAACTGTTCTTTTTAGGTTGAATAGCTGTCCCTGATCCCATGAGCCAGCGCCTGCGTCAGTATCTCGACCGCCAGCAACGGCACTTTCAGCCCGGCGGGCGGTATGAGCGTTTCGGTACCGTCTTCGAGCTGGTGGATACCTTTCTGTACACGCCCTCGACGGTCACGGCCCGCGCGCCGCACGTGCGCGACGGGATCGATCTCAAGCGCGTCATGATCTTTGTCTGGATCGCGGTGATGCCTGCCGCGCTCTTCGGCATGTTCAATGTCGGCCTGCAGGCCAATCAGGCCATGGCGTCCATGGGCGTCGACCAGGTGCCAGGCTGGCGCGGCGGTATGCTCTGGCTGCTCGGCGCCTCCGGTTACGACCCCGCGAGCCTGTGGGACAACTTCTGGCACGGGGCGGCGTACTTCGTGCCCATCTACGCCGTCACCATGGCGGCCGGCGGTTTCTGGGAAGTGCTCTTCGCCAGCGTGCGTAACCATGAGGTGAACGAAGGCTTCTTGGTGACGTCCATTCTGTTTGCGCTCACCCTGCCGCCGGACATCCCGCTGTGGCAGGTGGCGCTGGGCATGTCCTTCGGTGTGGTCATCGGTAAGGAGGTCTTCGGCGGAACCGGCAAGAACTTCCTCAACCCCGCGCTCACGGGGCGGGCCTTTCTGTTCTTCGCCTATCCGGCGGAGATCTCCGGCGACAGCGTCTGGACGGCCGTCGACGGCTTCAGCGGTGCGACGCCGCTGATGCTGGCGGCAGAGGGTGGCGTCGAGGCCATCCAGGCCGCCGGGGTGACTTGGTGGAGCGCCTTCTTTGGAACCATCCAGGGCTCCATCGGCGCCACGTCCACGCTGTTCATCATCCTCGGCGCCGCCTTTATGCTGTTCACCGGCGTGGCCTCGTGGCGGATCATGGCGGGCGTGCTGGTCGGCGTGATCGGCACGGCGCTGATGTTCAACGGCATGGGCAGCGACACGAACCCGGCATTCAGCGTGCCTTGGCACTGGCATGTCGTCCTCGGCGGTGTCGCCTTTGGCCTGGTGTTCATGGCCACCGACCCGGTGTCTGCATCCATGACCGAAGTCGGCAAGTGGATCTATGGCGTCCTGATCGGGTTCATGACCGTGTTGATCCGGGTGCTGAACCCGGCCTATCCGGAAGGCGTGATGCTGGCGATCCTGTTCGGCAATCTCTCTGCGCCCTTGATCGACTGGTTCGTGGTGCAGGCGAACGTGCGCCGGCGCAGACGGAGGGACATGGCATGAGCGTCGCTGTGCTGGCGCCGCTGCGGGCGGTGTTTGGGCTGCCCAACGATGATCCGCGCAAGACCCTGGCCGTGGCCGCAGCGCTGTGCCTGGCCTGCTCGGTGGTGGTCTCGGCAACCGCGGTGACACTGCGTCCGCTGCAGGCGCGCAACGCCGCGTTGGAGCTCAAGCGTGAGGTGGTGAAGGTGGCCGGATTGGACGACTCAGGCCTGAGCCTGAGCGAGGCCTTTGAGCAGATCGAGCTCCGGCTCGTGGACCTGGACCAGGGAGCGATGCTCGCGGAACAGGGCCCGATGACCTACTCCTACCGTGACGCCGCGCGGGACCCTGCCCAGAGCACCGCCTTGGCGCAGGACCCCGCCGGTATCCGCCGCCGGCCGAACCGCATGCCGGTCTATCTGGTGCGCGAGGCGGGTGCCCTGAAGACCGTGATCCTGCCGGTGTACGGCCAGGGTCTCTGGTCCACCATGCATGGTCTGCTGGCGTTGGCGGCGGATGGGCGGACTGTCGAGCGGCTTACCTTCTACGAGCAACGCGAAACCGCTGGACTCGGCAGCGAGGTGGCCAGCCCCAAGTGGCTTGCCCAATGGTCCGGCAAGACCGTCATCGGCCCCGACGGCGCGCCTGTGATCGAGGTGGTGAAGGGGAGCGTGCCGCCAGGTGCACCTGAGGCGGAGCGCAAGATCGACGGGCTGTCCGGTGCGACCCTAACCAGCAATGGCGTCGAGAACCTGATGCGCTTTTGGCTCGGCGAGCAGGGCTATGGGCCCTTCCTCGCGCGCTTGACCGAGCTGCAACCTGGGCCGTGACGGCCGTTTTAGCGCCGAGCCCCCAGCTTCCCGGCCCGCAGCTTCCGGCCCCTAGCCCCTAGCCCCTAGCCCCGACACCCGCCTTGAGCCCCTATGAACGGCACCGACAGCAAACTCCTCGTCGAGCCCATCGTCGACAATAATCCCATCACGCTGCAGATCCTTGGCATCTGCTCGGCGCTGGCGGTGACTACCAAGCTGGCGCCGGCCATCACCATGAGCATCGCACTCACGGCGGTGCTCGTGGGGGCGTCGGTCATTATCAGCCTGATCCGGCAGCACATGCCGAGCAGCATCCGCATCATCATCCAAATGACCATCATCGCCTCGCTGGTGATCGTGGTGGACCAGGTGCTGCAGGCGTTTGCCTATGGCCTGTCCAAGCAGCTCTCCGTCTTTGTCGGGCTCATCATCACCAACTGCATCGTGCTCGGCCGGGCCGAGGCATTTGCCTCCAAGAACCCGCCCTGGCCGAGCTTTTTGGACGCGCTCGGACATGGCCTCGGCTACAGCGTGATTCTCATCACCGTGGCCGCCATTCGGGAGCTGCTCGGCTCGGGCACCCTGCTGGGTCTGCAAGTGCTGCCGTTGCAGGAAGACGGCGGCTGGTATGAGCCGAACGGGCTCATGCTGCTCGCACCCGGGGCGTTTTTCATTATTGGGCTCATGATTTGGGCCATCCGCACCTGGCGCCCGCAGCAGGTGGAGAAGCCTGAATATCATATTCATATCGTGCACCGCACCGAGTCGGCCTGAGATGCGGCACGGCGACACAACGACGGCGATGGTGGCCGCCTCGTGGTTGGAGTACCGCGATGCACGTCCGGAACGCGTGCGACGCAGCCATGCCGGCCCTGCCTAAGGCGACGACCTGATGGAGCATTACCTGTCTCTGCTGTTCAAGGCGGTCTTCGTCGAGAACCTGGCGCTTGCCTTCTTTCTCGGCATGTGCACGTTCCTGGCCGTGTCCAAGCGCATCACGACAGCGCTGGGGCTTGGCCTTGCAGTCATCGTGGTGCAGACCATCACGGTGCCCGTGAATGCCGTCATCCATCAGTATCTGCTGCGCGATGGCGCGCTCGCCTGGCTGGGGCTGGCCGAGCTGGACCTGTCCTTTCTCGGGCTCATTACCTACATTGGTGTCATCGCCGCCATGGTGCAGATCCTGGAGATGACGCTGGACCGATACTTTCCGGCCCTGTACCAGGCGCTCGGCATCTTTCTGCCCCTCATTACCGTCAACTGCGCCATCCTCGGCGGCTCGCTGTTTATGGTGGAGCGTGGTTACAACGTCACCGAGAGCACCGTCTACGGCTTCGGCACCGGGCTCGGCTGGGCGCTGGCGCTGGTGCTGCTGGCCGGTATTCGGGAAAAGCTCAAATACAGCGATGTGCCGGACGGCCTGCAGGGGCTCGGCATCACCTTCATCACCACCGGCTTAATGGCGATGGCCTTCATGTCGTTCTCGGGGATACAGCTTTAGGGTTTCGCGCGGCGATCGCCTTGGACCGATGCGCGGGCGGATCGCGGGCCTGCCACGGGTCCGTCGCCGGCAAAGTGCCGAGGGCCCAGGAGCCGGCGTGCTGCCCGGCGGTAGCCGATGCTCCCCGGCCCTCGGACCTGGGCCCTCGGCCCCCGGACCTGGGCCTGCGCTCTGAAACCGTCGCCAACCTCTTTTCGCAGGGCATGATCCATGCTGACGTTGTCTTTCGGGATACTGATCTTCACCGCCGTCGTGCTCATGCTGGTGATGGTCATCCTCGGCGCCCGGAGCCTGTTGGTGCCCTCCGGCGACATCCACATCGACATCAACGGTGAGCGAGACATCGTGAGCCGCGCCGGGCAGAAGCTCTTGTATGCGCTCGCCGATGCGGGGCTCTTCATGCCCTCTGCCTGCGGCGGTGGCGGCACCTGTGGGCAATGCCGGGTCAAGGTGCTGGAAGGCGGCGGCAAACTGCTGCCGACGGAGTCGAGCCTCCTCAGCCGCCGCGAGGCCGCGGACGGTTACCGGCTCTCCTGCCAGGTGGCCATCAAGGAGGATCTGCGCGTCGAGCTGCCGCGGGAGGTCTTCGGCATTCGGCAATGGCAGTGTCGGGTGCGCTCCAACCGCAGCGTGGCCACCTTCATCAAGGAGCTGGTGCTGGAGCTCCCTAAGGGCGAGGAGGTGGCCTTCCGGGCCGGCGGCTACATTCAGATCGAGTGCCCGCCGTATCACGTCAAGTTCTCGGACTTCGAGATTCCTGAGCATCTCCGTGGCGACTGGGATAAGTACAACCTCTGGCGTCTCGAGGCCGGCACGAAGCGCCGGGTGACGCGCGCCTACTCCATGGCCAACTATCCGGGGGAGGCGGGCATCATCATGCTCAATGTGCGCATCGCTACACCGCCGCCGGACCACCCGGAGGTGCCGCCGGGCATCATGTCCAGCTACATCTTTGGCCTTAAGCCCGGGGATAGCGTCACCATCGCCGGTCCGTTCGGTGAGTTCTTCGCCAAGGAGACGAACGCCGAAATGGTCTTCGTCGGCGGCGGCGCCGGCATGGCGCCCATGCGCAGCCATATCTTCGATCAGTTGAAACGCCTGAACACCCAGCGGCCCATCACCTTCTGGTACGGCGCCCGCAGCAAGCGCGAGATCTTCTATCAGGAAGACTTCGATGCGCTGGCCAGGGAGCACGAGGACTTCCAGTGGCATATCGCCCTGTCAGATCCCCAGCCGGAAGACGATTGGCAGGGGGAGACGGGCTTTATCCACCAGGTGCTGCTCGAGCGATACCTCGCGAGCCATCCCACGCCAGAGGATTGCGAGTATTACCTCTGCGGCCCGCCCATGATGACCGCCGCCGTCATCGGTATGCTGCGCAGCCTGGGTGTTGAGGACGACAACATTCTGCTCGACGACTTCGGCGGCTGATCGGCCGGGCGCCGCCCCCAGCGTGGCCCCCCAGCGTGGCCCCCCAGCGTGGCCCGGGCCGTCGCCCCGAGCCGACATCACCGCCCGAATCGGTAGGAGACACTCACCCGTGGCCGAATTGCTGTTCGCTTTGCTCGTGTTTCCCCTCGCCGTCGGCGGCCTCGCGCTCAAGGTGCTCGCCGGCCGTCCGGGCATCACGGGTAGCTGCGGTGGACTCAATCAAGTCCCCGGTATCGCGTCCGACTGCGGCGGCGCCTGCCGGACACCCGGGCGCGTTTGCCCAAACCGCCGCGACTGAGCAGCAGTGCAGAGCGCTGCGCTCGCCCCCGCGAGGTCAGAGCGTTCTCCCACCCCTGCGCTGAGCACAGGCCACGCCCAGCGCTCAAGACCGACATCGGGGTCGGGATCAGGCGCGCACGGTGCGCGCCGTCGGCGGGCAGCCTATGCTGTTGCTGACAGCCACCACCGCATGCCCAGGAGGCCCCCGTGCTCGAGACCAAGACCGCCAAAGAGGCCATGTCCCGCGGCCTGATCACCCTGCACCCGGAAATGGACGTCCTGGAGGCCCTGCGCATCCTGGTACAGGAGCGGATCTCCGGCGCACCCGTGCTGGATCAAGTGGGCAACCTCGTGGGCATCCTCACTGAGCGCGACTGCATGCGCATTGCCCTGGATGCCGGCTATTTCAGCGAGGATGGTGGCCGCGTGGACAAATTTATGAGCACTGAAGTGGTCACCGTCGATGCGCACACGCCCATCACCGAGGTCGCAGAGCGTTTCGCCATGAGCCACTTCCGCCGCCTCCCGGTGGTGGAGCAGGGCAAGCTCATCGGCATCATCACACGCCGCGACGTGCTCAAGCAGCTGGAGGCCGCTTGGCAGCCGGATCGGGAACGGGTTTGACTGCGCTGGGCGCTGGCCGGCGCAGGCAGCCGACCAGCGTCGTCGGCGACACCTCGACGCCCGTCCAACGACGCCTGTGTTGGCATGCGCTGCCGGAGGTGGTGGCGCCCCGTCGGTCTGCCCGGGCGGGAGCTGCCGGCGCGTTACCGCAGCGCTGGTGGCGGGCGCGAGCAAACGCTTGACCGCCAGCGCCCAAGCCATCTAGTTTCGCTCAACAGCGGTCCACCCAATCGGCCTAAGCCTTCGCCCCATGAATCCCTTCATGCAGGTCGCCATCGACGCGGCGCTCGCGGGTGTCGACGCAGGCGATGGCGGCCCCTTCGGCGCGGCGATCGCGCATAACGGCTCCGTCATCGCGGTCGGCCACAACCGCGTCATCGCAACCAATGACCCGACCGCCCATGCGGAGATCCTTGCGATCCGGGCTGCCGCGGCGAGGCTCGGCCGGTTTGACCTCGCTGACTGTCAGCTCTACACGACCTGTGAGCCCTGCCCGATGTGTTATGCAGCAGCCTGGTGGGCGCGGATACCGGTCATCCACTACGGCTGCACGCGCGAAGACGCTGCCGCGATCGGTTTCGATGACGCGGCGATCTACGCCGACCTGGCGGGTCGGGCAGCCCCACACTTGCGGATGATTCAGATGGATCGAGCGTCGTGTCTGGCACCGCTGCAACGCTGGGCGGCCGATCCGGATCGGGTTCCATACTGACCCTCATGCCAACCGGGGCGTCTCTCGGCAAACATTGGACGCGGCGTCGTGCGCCAGGCGCCGGCAGGGGGAAAGGGCCGAGGGCCGAGGCGCAACGGCCGACGTCAGGACTGTGCGTCCGCGCCTCGGCCCTCGGCCCTTGGCCGTGGCCAGCAAAAGACCCGTTGGCGTGCCGGTGCCCGAGTCCCTCGTCGGTCTGAGGCATCGCCTCGCTAGTGATGGGTTGAGGCGTCGCGTTGCGGCGACGCTGCCGAGTGCTGTAGTGGATGCCGCCGCATTGCCACGGCTGCGGCGCCCTCGGCATACTGCCGCTTTTCCGCATTGCCAGACGCGTTTGCCGGCGCTCTATGCAAGACCATATCGATGCGACCATTGCCGCCCACGTCGCGGTGTTGAACGCCACCGCTGCGCTGGGGCCTGACATTGCGCGCTTCGCGGCGCGTGCGGCCGACTGCATCGCCGCCGGCGGGCGGGTGTTCTGGATGGGCAATGGCGGCAGCGCGGCGGACTGCCAGCACCTGGCCGCGGAGTTGGTGGGCCGGTTCGAGCGCGAGCGCCCTGGGCTTGCGGCCATTGCGCTGACGACAGACAGTTCCATCCTGACCTCGGTGGCCAACGACTACGGCTTCGAATCGGTCTTCGCCCGGCAGGTGGAGGCCCTGTGCCGTGATGGCGACGTCTTGGTGGGTCTGTCCACCTCCGGAAATAGCGCCAATGTGCTCCGCGCCATGGAGCGCGCGGCGGGGCGCGGCGTCTTTCGGGTTGGGCTCACCGGCGCCGGCGGTGGGCGGCTGGCCGAGACCTGCGAGCTGTGTCTGGCCGTGCCGTCCAAGGTGACCGCGCGCATCCAGGAGGCGCACATCGTCATTGGCCATATCGTCTGCGACCTGGTGGAGCGGCGCATCGCCGGCGAAGGACCGACGCTGAGGGCGACCTGATGTTTCGGGAGCCGCAACGTGTGCGTGAGGCCGTGGCCAGTGGCTTTGGCGGCGCACGCGTGCTGGTGGTCGGGGACCTCATGCTGGACCGCTATCTCACCGGCGAGGTCGGCCGCATCTCGCCGGAGGCACCGGTGCCCGTGCTGCGGCTGGGCGGTGAGCGCGTCGTCGCCGGCGGCGCGGCGAACGTCGCCCGTAACCTGATCGGGCTGGGTTGCCAGGTCGTCCTGGCAGGCGTGCGCGGTGACGATGCCGATGGCGCGGCGCTGGTTGGTCTGCTCGACGCCGCTGGTATGGACCACGGTGCGGTGCTCGTGGACCCCCAGCGGCCGACCACGAGCAAGACCCGGGTCGTCGGCGGCGGCCAGCAGATGCTGCGCATCGATGCCGAGCACGCCGACGCCTTATCCGAGACCATGGCCGAGGCGTTGGCCGCGGCCGTGCTGGGGCGCCTGGACGGCGCGGATGTGCTCCTGCTGTCCGA
>CAZGCI010000115.1:0-10879 GCA_964524185.1 uncultured Thiohalocapsa sp.
CGTCGATCAACAGTGCGGCGGCGACGTCCGATGGGCTCCAACCACTGCCGAGCAGAATGACGGCATTGATGCGGTATGCCTCACGCGCGTTGCGCGCAGCGCGGTGGGCGGCGCGCAGCTCCGCGAGCTCCTGCTGGTTGAGGGGGTAGGCCTGCATGCGCAGAAGACTAAGCGATCTCAGAGGTTTGCGCTAGACTTCTGAGACGAAATCTCAGATAAGACTGGTATAGATTGTTGCTCTGTAAGCGGAGGTACCAAAATTGGCACGTCGGACAAGACGTCGGTTCGCAAAGCCTTCGTTCCATGCCCAGCTTCAGCGACAATAGTGAACAAAAAGGATTCGGTCGAATTTAAATACATCTGGAAATATTCGGGAGCCACTTCTCCTTTAGAGCGCATAATTTTTATGTCTTGATTTATTGTGTACCGCCCCCGAGCGACGGCGACTGGAACTCTGCGCGCCAGAATCATGCCTCGAATGACAATGATTGCGTTGTCGTGTTCGTGCAACGTTAGCCCGTAGTCTTTAACGGCGAACTCCGTCACACAGTCTTTTGAGGAAAATAACTCATCCGCCTTAACGTCTTTGGGGGAGATCCATGGAATTTCTCCGTCCCAGTACTCGGGTATGCTTGTTGTTGGAGTCGAGCCAGAGATCAGTTGTGCAGTGAATCTAAAGCGCTTTGCGCTCCAATGCGCCGGGATGTCCCCGAGCCACTCGATGCCGGAGGGTTTCATGGGGGCGTCGGGGTTGAGGCCCTTGGTGACGGCGCGGGTGATGAGGGCCTGGCGCTTCTCGGCCAGTCGGTCCAGCAGCGCGCGCTTCTTCTCGATCAGGGCATCGATCCGCGCCGTCTTCTCGTCCAGAAAGCGCGCGATCCGTCGTTGGGTGTCGAGCGGGGGCAGCGGTGGCATCCAGTCCTTGATGAACCCTTCATCGATTCGCTTCTGTCCGCCAGCACCATACATCTCGGCCTCGCCCAGCTTGCGGAAATCATCTGAAACCGAAACGTAGAATAGAAAGCGCAGATCGACGTCTGGCCCTGGGCGAAGAACGTGTAGCTCGGTTGTCCCGAAGCCCACGCCGTTGGTCAACCCCTCTGCGATGGCACCTTTACCGTTCTCGAAGCAGGGGGTGATTTTCGCGATACAGAGGTCGCCATCTGCGAAATAGGTGTAGCCGTTGTAGACCTCCTGCAGCTCCCTCACCTCGACGAGTCGCAAACCGCCGTACTCGCCTACAGCATCCATCGGGATGAACGAGACGAGTTCCTCGGGCTTCAAGTCCAAACAGGACTTCCTCGGATTCAAACCCACATCGAATCGCAGTCTGCGGCGCGTCCAGCCGCTCGGCAAGTCGCCCTGCTCTGTAAGCGCATTCTCGGTGGCACTTTTCATTTCACCAAACCGTCAATTCGCTCCCACGCCCCAGAGCGGGGGTGTTTGGCGGCGCTCCCGCGTCCCGTGGCGCCGACGCGGATGCAAAGACAAAGGCTTCCTGGAGACCGGAGCATCCGCCCTTGCTTCCACGCCGGAGCGTGGAAGCCAGACGACATGGTCCGCCGGGCTTGCTGTGCCGTTGAGCCGCTCATCGTCGAGCGTGAAGCCCTTGACCAGATACTCGCTGAGCCGGGCCGTGGCCCACTGACGGAACTGCGTGCCGCGGGTGGAGCGCGCGCGGTAGCCGACGGCGAGGGTCATGTCGAGGTTGTAGTGGTCGACCAGGCGCTCGACCTGCCGACTGCCTTCGGTTTGAACGATTCGATACTTTCGAATAGTTGCCTCCGGCGACAGCTCGCCGTCCTCGTAAACCCCTTTGATGTGATGGTTTACAGTGTTGACGCCGACCTCGTAGAGCCCGGCCAGCATTTTCTGTGTGAGCCAGACGGTTTCGCCTTCGAGCAGGACACGAATCGGCGCCGTGGCCTCGTCGGCACGGTAAATCAGCAGGTTGCCGTCGGGTTTCTGGTCCTGCTCATCCAAGGCCATCGGCTCCGTCGAGTGCGGATGCGATGTCGGTTCGGGAGAAGTCATCGCCCTTGTAGAGCAAGGGTCGGTTCGCGCTCTTGGCCAGGGCGTAGGCGAAACAGTCGCCAAAGTTGAGCCGCGCGGGGTGGTTGCCCTTGCCGTAGTCCAGGTAGGCCTGGCGTGCGATCTCCGCCTGAGCTCGGGTGACCGGGACGACTTCGACCTCCGCCCTTGCAAGCAGGGCGTCGAGCTGCCGGCCGGCGGCGGGGCCGAGTTGGTTGTCGACGACGACCCCTGCCTCCAGGAAGTTGGCCGCCGACATTGCCCGGTGACCCGCGCCGGCGATGGCATCCGCGAAGCGTACCGCGTCGCCTTCGGCGAACAGGATCGCGAGTACCGCGGAGGTGTCGATGATCATCGGGGCAGCCCGCGCTCGTCGTAGAGGAATTCGCCATGGTCGCTGTTGTCGGCGCGGCCATGGGCCGCGCAGCGCTTGCCGATGGCCTGGAGCTCCTGGGACAGTCTTTGGCGGTCGAACTCACGGCGGGTACGGTCGAGGCGCTCGCGCAGCGCGGCGATCACCGCTCGGGTCTTGGATTCGCCGGTGAGGCGGGCCAGCTCGTCGACCAAGGCGTCGGCCTCGGGGCTCTTGATGTTCAGTGACATCGCCTTCTTCCTATGCAGAAATCTGTTCGTCTCTTCTACCCTTGCCAAGAGACTTCGGCAAGTTTTCGCGCCTTGACAGGGCGGCGAACGCGCTAGCGGCTAGGCCACGAGCCCCTTCAACAACGCCGCGATCTCCCCTTCCAGCCGCGTGATGTCCGCCTCGATCTCCGCCAGCGGCCGCGGCGGCTTGTACACGTAGAAGTGGCGGTTGATGGGGATCTCGTAGCCGACCTTGGTCTTGTCGTAGTCGACCCAGGCGTCGGGCACGTGGGGCAGGACCTCGCGCTGCATGTAGGCGTCGATGGTGTCCTTGAAGGCTTCGACGAGCTGTGCGTTCGGCTTGTCCGGCCCGAACTCCATGGGCAGCGGCAGCGTGGTGCCGGGCGGCAGCGGGATGTTCTCGGTGTCGCGCAACTCGCTGTCGGGCTCCGGTCGGCCCTTGGCGTCCTTGCAGATGGCGGCGTCCGGGTCGCGCTCCCCGAGGGCGCTGAAGATGGCCTTTTTGATGGCCGCGGGGAGCTTGAGGTCGGCCTGCTTGGCGGCCCTGTTCAGGTCGGCGTCGAACCTGGCGCGGTCCAGGTAGCGGCCCTTGGCTTGCAGCGTCGCGAGCAGCGCGCGGATCGCGGCCTGCTGCTCGCGGCCTTGCGCCTCCTCGCGCTCGGCCAGGGCCTGGTCCTTGCGCTTCTTCGAGATGGCCAGGTTGGCGAAGGCGGTTTGGTCGTCGAGCCGGGCGATGCGGTTGAGGCTCGCCTCGAAGTTCAACCGCAGCGGACGCTCTACGGTTACCTTGAGGAAGCCGAATTCGCGGTTGTCGAAGATGCGGGAGATGACGCGGGTCTCGGCCTCGCCGTTGATCTGGACCTCGGCCGTCTCGCCGTCTTGGAAGTTGCCATAGACGCGGGTGAGCTGCGCGATCTGCTCTTCGGTGATCTCGTTGCGCTTGTTGTTGAGGCTCTTCTTCATCTTGCGGAAGAAGCGCGTGCCGTCGATGAGTTGCACCCGGCCAGCGCGCGCCGGCGCCTTGCGGTTGGTCACCAGCCAGACGTAGGTGTAGATACCGGTGTTGTAGAAGAGCTGGTCCGGTAGGGCGACGATGGCGTCGAGCCAGTCGTTCTCGATGATCCAGCGGCGGATGTTGGATGGCCCGGAGCCGGCGTCGCCGGAGAAGAGCGGCGAGCCGTTGAAGACGATGGCGATCTTCGAGCCATCGCCGCCGTCGCCGTTCGGGCCGGGGGCGGGGTGCATCTTGCTGATCATGTGCTGGAGGAACAGCAGCGAGCCATCGTTGATGGCCGGCAGCCCGGCGCCGAAGCGCCCGCTGAAGCCCTGCTGCTTGTGCTCGTTCTCGACCTGGCCCTTCTGGTCCTTCCACTCCACGCCGAAGGGCGGATTGGCGAGCATGAAGTGGAAGCGCTTGCCCTGGAAGCCGTCGCGGGTCTCGCCGTCGCCCAGGGTGTCGCCGAGCACGATGTTGGCGGTGTCCTCGTCCTTGATCAGCATGTCCGCGCAACAGATGGCCCAGGACTCGTCGTTGTACTCCTGGCCGTGCAGCAGCAGGTTCGCGCTCTGGTTCTGGCCGAGGATGAATTTTTCGGATTCGGACAGCATGCCGCCGGCGCCGCAGGCCGGGTCTTAGATGGTGCGGACGATGCCGGGGGGATAGGCGTCCTGCTCGCCGGTGTAGACCAGGTTGGCCATGAGCCGGATGACCTCCCGCGGCGTGAATTGGTCGCCGGCCTCCTCGTTGGCCTGCTTGTTGAAGCGCATCACCAGATGCTCGAACAGGTAGCCCATCTGCAGGTTGTCGATGTGGTCCGGGTGCAGGTTGACCGCCGCCATCTCCTTGACGATGGTGTAGAGTCGGTTGCCGGCGTCGAGCTTTTCGATCTGGGCGTCGAACACTGGAGTCTGCATAGGCCCTGAAGCGGACGGGCCATTGATGCGACCACAAGTCCTCGACCGATCGGTCTGTTGCCGTGAGGGCGCGCGTTTTCAGCAACCTAAAGACATTGAGAAATCATGCACCTTTCCAACGTCTCGCGGTCTCTCACTGCCCTGCTGCTGTCTGCGGCGCTCGGCGTCACCGGCGCCGTCAACGCCGACGAGGTCGTCCCCATCGACATTGACATGCCGTTGCGGAAGGTCTCTGAGCACGTGTACTACGTGCGGGGCGTGCCCGGCATCGCCACCGACAACAAGGGCTTCATCTCCAATGCGGTGGCCATCGTCACCGAAAAGGGCATCGCGGTGGTGGACGCGCTCGGCTCGCCGGCGCTGGCCCAGCGCTTTATCGACGAGCTGCGCACCGTGTCGGATGCGCCCATCAAGACGGTCATCGTCACCCACTACCACGCCGACCACATCTATGGGCTGCAGGTGTTCGAGGACTTGGGCGCCCGGATCATCGCCCCCGGCGGCTATCAGGACTATCTGGACTCCCCCGCCGCGGCAGAGCGGCTGGAGGAGCGGCGCTTCTCCCTGGACCCCTGGGTCAACGACAGCACCCGGCTGGTTCGTCCGGATGTGGTCATCGTGGAGCAGACGGAGCTCGGCTTGGGCGACGTGACGCTCGACCTGCGCTACCTGGGCCCAGCCCATTCCGACGGCGACCTCGCCGTGCTGGTGCGCCCGGACAATGTGCTGATCTCCGGTGACATCATCTTCGAGGGTCGAGTGCCCTTCACCGGCAGCGCAGACACCCGCCGCTGGCTCGAGGTGCTGGAAACCCTGGACGACGCCGGCGTCGAGGCGCTCATCCCCGGCCATGGTCCGGCCGCCAGGGAGCCAGCGCAGGCCGTCTCGCGCACGCTGGAGTATCTCAAGTACACGCGGGAGCAGATGGCGCAGGCCGTGGAGGAGATGATCCCCTTCGCGGAGGCCTATGAGGGCACCGACTGGTCGCGTTTCCAGAAGCTCCCGGCCTTCGATGCCACCCACCGGCGCAATGCCTATGGCATCTATCTGTCGCTGGAGCAGGAGCTGCTGGGGGAGTGAGCGGGTCCCGCGATGGGGGGCAGGCCGGGGGAAACGCGAGCTGATGCGCATTCCGTATACTGCCGCCTGAACCTTCGCCACCGCTGGAGTCCCGATGTCCTTTCGCCAGGTCACCGATCGCCTCACCTCGTCCCGCATCGGCTGGCTGGTGCCGTTCCTGCGCTGGGCGCCGGATGTGCGCCCGCGGGATCTGCGGGCCGACCTGATCGCGGCCCTGACCGGGGCCATCGTCGTGCTGCCGCAGGGCGTCGCCTTTGCGACCATCGCCGGTATGCCGCCGCAGTACGGGCTCTACGCCGGCATGATCCCGGCCATCGTCGCGGCGCTGTTCGGCTCCTCGCGGCATCTGGTGTCCGGGCCGACCACGGCGGCCTCGGTGGTGCTGTTCTCGTCACTGTCGGTGCTGGCACTGCCGGGCTCGCCGGACTATGTGACGCTGGCGCTGACGCTGACCTTCATGGTCGGCGTCATGCAACTCGCACTCGGCTTTGCGCGCATGGGTGCGCTGGTCAACTTCATCTCCCACTCGGTCGTGGTCGGCTTCACCGCCGGGGCGGCGCTGCTGATCGCCGCAAAACAGTTGAAGCACTTCTTCGGGCTGGAGATGGACAGCGGCGGCCATCTGCATGACATCCTGATCGAGTTCGGCAGCCATGTCGCCGGGATCAACCCCTACGCCACCGCCGTTGCGCTGGCGACCCTGCTCACCGGCATCCTGGTCCGGCGCTGGTTGCCGATGATCCCTTATATGATCGCGGCGATGCTCGTCGGCAGTCTGGTGGCGCTCGCGCTGGACCATCAGTTCGGTAACGCCGTCACCGGCATCCGCACCGTCGGCGCGTTGCCCGCGACCCTGCCGCCGCTGTCGGCGCCGTCCCTCATCATGGAGCACGTTCGCGCCCTGGCGCCGGCGGCACTCGCTGTGACCCTGTTCGCGCTGACCGAGGCGGTCTCCATCGGTCGCTCGCTCGCCGCCCGCGGCGGCTATCGCATCGACGGCAACCAGGAGTTCATCGGCCAGGGGCTGTCCAACATTGCCGGCGCCTTCACCTCCGGCTACGTCGCCACCGGCTCCTTCAACCGCAGCGGCGTCAACTTCGAGGCCGGCGCGCGCACCCCGTTCGCCGCGGTGTTCGCCGGGCTGTTGCTGATGGTCATCGTGCTCTTTGTCGCGCCCTATGCCAGCTATCTGCCGACGGCGGCGATGGCCGGTGTGCTGTTCCTGGTGGCCTGGGGTCTGATCGACCGCAAGGAGATTCGGCACATCATCCAGGCCTCCCGCCGCGAGACCTCGGTGCTGCTGGTCACCTTCGCCAGCGCGCTCTTTCTGGACCTGGAGTTTGCGATCTTCGCTGGTGTGTTGTTGTCCCTGGTGCTGTATTTGGAGCGCACCTCCAAGCCACGGCTGGTGACCATGACGCCCGACCCGCGGCTGCCCGGCCATGCCTTTTCCAGTGACTCGGATGTTACCCAGTGCCCGCAATTGCGCTTCCTACGCATCGATGGGTCGCTGTTCTTCGGCTCGGTGGCCCATGTGGAGCAGTACTTCGACCGGCTGCGGGCCACCCACCCGGAGCAGCGACACCTCGCAGTAATCGCCGACGGCATCAACTTCGTGGACCTGCAGGGCGGCCAGGCACTGATCGCCGAGGCCGAGCGCCGTCGCGCGGCCGGCGGTGGGTTCTATCTGATCAACGTCAAGCAGGGCCTCTGGGAGGCGCTGGAGCGCTTTCATTATTTGGAGGTCACGGGTGCCCGCACTGTCTTCCAGTCCAAGACCGCTGCGATTCGGGCCATCTTCCAGAAGCTCGATAAAGATCGCTGTCAACGCTGCGAGCGGCGCATCTTTCGGGAATGCGCGACGGTGCCGAAGGCCGACCCGGTGACGGCGCAACTATCCGGATTGCGTCCCGTCATGCCGGATCGGTCAGGCGGCATTTGAGGCCAGGCACCGATCAGAGCAGCAGCAGCGTCGCCAGGCCGAGGAAGGCGAGAAAGCCGATCACGTCCGTCACGGTGGTCAAGATGACGCCGCCGGCCAGAGCGGGATCGATGCCGAACCGCTCGAGCAGCAGCGGGAGCAGGGCGCCCGTGAGCGTGGCGCATAACAGATTGATAGTGATCGCTGCGGCGATCACCGCGGCGATGCCTACATTGCCGAACCAGACCCACGCGATCAGGGCCACCACCAGGGCCCAGGCCGCGCTATTGATGAGTGAGACGGCCATTTCCTTACCCAGCAGCCAGCGCACGTTTTTGGCGCTCAGGTGCCCGAGCGCAATGCCGCGGATCGCCAGGGTCAAGGTCTGGGTGCCGGCGATGCCCCCCATGCTGGCCACCACCGGCATCAGCACGGCCAGTGCGACCACCTGTTGGATGGTTGCCTCAAAGCGGCCGATGACCCAGGCCGCAAGAAAAGCTGTCAACAGATTGATGCCGAGCCACAGCGCCCGTCGACGCGCGCTGAGCAGCACTGGGGCAAACATGTCCTCAGTCTCTCTTAACCCCGCTTGGCCCATGAATTGGTGCTCGGCTTCCTCACGGATGCGGTCCACCACATCGTCCACTGTGATGCGCCCGAGCAAAAGCCCGTCCTCGTCAATGACCGGTGCGGATACCAGGTCCAATTGCTCGAATCGGTTCGCGACGTCGCGGGCGTCCAACGTGGCCTGCATGGGCTGAACACGCAGGGTCATGACCTCGGCGACCGAGTCATCGGGGTCGTTCGTCAGTAGATCGGTGAGGTACAAAACGCCCAGATAACGTCCCTGCCGATTGACCACGATGAGGTTGTCGGTGAGGTCCGGCAGGCCATCCTTCAGGCGACGCAGATAGCGCATGACGACGTCGAGTGTCACCTCCGGACGGACCGTGACCATGTCTGTGTTCATGAGGCCACCGGCGGAGTCCTCGGGGAACCCCAGCGCGGTCTCCAAGCGCTCACGCCGCTGCTCATCCAGGGAGTCCAAGACCTGGCGAGTGATGGTCGCGGGCAGATCTTGCACGACGTCTGCCAGGTCGTCGGTCTCCAGCCCTTCGATGGCTGCGAGGATGCGACTGGGCGTCATGTCGCGCAGTAGCTCGTCGCGAAAGTCGTCGTTGAGGTACAGAAGCACCTCGCCCTGGACCTCGTTGTCCACCACGCTCCAGACCAGTTCGCGCTGGCGCGGCGGCAGGGACTGCAGCACGTGCGCCATCTCGGCTGGGTGCAGCGCGTTGAGCATCTGGGTGGCCTTGACCACGGAACCAGACGCCAGCAAGGCGTGCAGGGCATCGAGGCGTTCCCTGTCCGGGGCGGTTGTAGCTTCCGCGTTCATCGTGGCTCCGACATCGCAGCGCGTTTGGCCGCAGCCATAGTAGGCAGGAGGGTGCGGCGGAGGGCTGCGCAGTTTAGCAGCCGCGGCCCCTCACGGAAGGGCAGTGCAACCGGCTGCGGGCTGGGGGCGCCGGCGCCGCCGTCTCACTTGGGATCGGCATCGGCGTTGGGATCGATGGCGAAGGCCCTTGCAGTCTCGAAGGGGCCGACCAGGGGTCGGGCGGCGCTTTGCTCAAGACGCGCCTAGCCGTGTCGAGCCCACCGGCCTGCCGCGCCGGCTGCTACAAGTCGGGCACCGCGCCGGCGGAACCGAAGACCTCGATGCCGAGGCGTTCCGCCACCGGCCGCGCCTCCGGGCGCACCATCGGTGAGATCACGACTCTGCGGCTCGCGGTGCGGCCGTGCCCTGCCGCTTTGGTCTTCCAGTGACGCGAAGGGATTAGGGAGGGTCGGGGGAGTCGAGACCATACCGCACAAAGCCGAAGGCGGCCGCGGTAACGACAGTTCCCGTCAGGGCGGATCCGGGGCCTCGAGGCAAGGCGGGGCGCGATGTCTAGCGCAGAGCAGCGGCAACTGGCTTGGCCAGCCACAGCAGCAGGCCCGGCACCAGGCCCAAGCGCGGCCTCCTTGGCCGCGCCCCGCGCGTGTCACGGTCAGTCCCCCACCGCACGCGCGTCGCGGCGCGCTTCGACTCCTCGCCCTCTGCCCCGGCGCTCTCGGCATCGCTCATCAGGTCCGCACCGCCGGTGCTCGCCGGGCTGCCGGTGTCGCTCGCCGGCCGGGGCACCCGGGCGCCGCGCGCGGGCTGTCGGCATGGCTCCCACTGTTCTCGGCAGCGGGGCCATCTGTGAGGCTCACTCCGCCTGCCGGTGCGCGCGGCCGGCGTCATCGGTGGCTGCGCAGCCGGTCTGGTTGGCTTTAGAAGGGGGTGTGGTGCCGTCGGCGGCGCTGGCGTCCTGGTCGACTCGTCGCATACGCTGGCCAAACGGCCGGAGCCGGCCAGGACTGACGTTCCAGGGCAGGAACCTGGCAAGGCCCCGCGGCTGATCGGCGACGTTGCGGTACAGCAGCGCTGGCTGTGCGGGGTGCCAGCGCAGTGCGCTGGGCAGCGCCAGTGCATGGCCGTCGGCCGCCTCCCAGTGCCCGCCGGCGCGCAGCGGCGGCAGCGCTTGCGGCGGGCAGTCCACCGGCAGCGCCAGCACGGGCAGTCCGCGCTGCGCCGTTGTCTACGCCAGGAGCAGCGCGCCGCGCGAGCGCGGGTGCAGCAGCACCGCAGTGCCGGCGGTGGCGCTGGCGGCAACGGCCACGGTGCGCCGATGCAGTCGGGCCGCGAGCGGCACCTCGGGCCCGCCGCCGGCCCAGGGGCGCACCGTGGCGCCGGCCGCAGCGGCGCGCCGCACCGCGGCCACGCCGCTCCACCGGCAGGTGCCGGGCGGTGCGCTGGCCCGGTGCTGCGGCAGCGGCCCGAACGCGCAGCAGACCAACAACCGTTCACCGGCCCCGGCCCGCACGGCGGCCTGCAGCGCCGCCGCATCGGCGCCGGTGGCGGCGCTCGTAGTGCTGCACCTTGCGCTCGAAGGTGTCGATGTCGGCCTTCGACGTGGACGACTTGAGCTCGCAGAGGATGAGGTCGCCGTTGCGCACGATGATGTCGATCTCGACCCAATCCGGCAGACCGAAGACGGTCCGCTTATCATCGAACTCGTTGACGTTGATCACCTCGACATCGAAGGACTGCTCCAAGCTGCCCTTCAGTGCGGCGCGGAAGCTGGCCTCGGCGGCCAGACCCCAACGCGCACCGAGGGCGCCGATCGCCTGCTTCTTGCGGATACGGGTCTGCCGCTGTTCCTAAAGCAACTGCTGGTTGGTAATCGTTTAGCCCCCCCCTCAGAAGGTCGGGGGTTTTGATGTTGTCAGGCCGCAGGCGCTGGCAAG
>CAZGCI010000116.1:0-10596 GCA_964524185.1 uncultured Thiohalocapsa sp.
CGTTGGCATCTGATCATGGACAACCTCAACACGCATTGCTCGGAAGCCGTCGTACCAGTGTGCGGGACATCGTCGCACAGGTGCAGTAACGGCGACCCGCTCAGCCACATCCTGAGCAGGCACAGACAGACCCGACTCGGCTTCCAACCTGCGGCCGTCTGGGGGAGCGATATCTGAAGCCGCGTCGAACCTGCTGACTGTGTGAGTCGCGCGCGTGACGCACAGCGCTGCGCGACGATGCATGAGCTTCGAAGCACCCTATCCGAGCCCTGTTTGAGCGCGAGATAGTCGAACGATCTCTCAAGGGGCCTCGACCGGACCAGGCCTGCTTACCGCACCGCCCCCTGCGGTGCACATCGCTCAAACATCCATCCTGACGAAACACATTGCGTTGCGTCTCCCTCGATGAAGCCGCTGGCGATCGAGGCCGATCTCGATACAGCGGCCGCGCACCCCACGGTGGGGTTGCTCGGAAACTGACCTCGGGAGACCGCAATGAGCCATTCCTCACCTGTGTGTACCGCCATCATGATCGTCGCGCCGGCAGCCGTGCTGGCGCTCATGTTGGTGGTGTTGTCGATCGCTGCCTCGTCCGGTGGCTCCGGGCCGTCGGCATTCGGTGCGACCTTAGGAGGGTCGCACAGCGGCGCATGCCGAATCGCGTTCGTTCGTCACGCGGCCCGGGGCGGAATCTGCGGTTGAGGGTACCTGATCCAGCATGAGGAGAATGATCGTGAACAGCACCAAAGCATTGTCGCTCGCCTTGGCCGCAAGTCTCGTAGCCGGCTGCTTCAACCAAGGCCCGCGCGCCGCGGAGGTCAACGCGGTGTCGTGGCAGGCAGCACCGACCATCGCCAATGAGGCAGGCTGCGCGCAGCTCGCCGGACGCTGGAGCATCGGGCACAACGACGGTGCGGGACCGGCCGAGGTGGTTCTGTCGGCTGATGGCCACTTCGAGTTCGACGGCTGGGGCATGCACAGTCGCGGTCGCTGGGGCTGCCCGCCACAGGCTGCAGACGGCCGCTATCTCGAGCTGGCCTTCACCAGTGACCAGGCGATCTGGCGCGACGCGCTGCTGCCCCTGAGCGAGCCTGGTGGATACTCCACGGATGACGCCTACCTGACCAGCCACAGCAGCAAGGCCCCTGCGGCAGCCTTCTTGGTCGAGCGGAGCGACCACGGCCCGGTGATCGGATTCCTCGGCTACTACCTTTACCAAGACAGTTCGAAGGGCAAGGTCGCCAAGTTAACGGGCGGGTAGCAACAGGGTCAACGCGAGTCGCTGTCCACTGCTGCAGGTGACGCTCGACGCCGTTCTCCGGCTGCGAGCGAAGGCTTGACAACTCCTTGAACATGCGGTGTGTTTCATGCGGGGAGTACAAGCGCTCGATTTCACCCGATTGAAGCGTCTGGAGACATCGGGATGCGCAACCAACAACACAGCCACGCCACTGTCACGACTGCATGCTTGTCCGTGCTGCTCTCTCTGCATCTGGAACGAACTGCGATTGCGGACTCGAGTTCCATCGAAGATCCCGCCTCGCTAGTTGGTCGATGCGAAGCCCTGGCGGCAGCCTGGACCAGTAGCGGTCCCGGGGTGGATTGGTCCGACCTCGACCCGGGGCAAGCGATTCCGGCCTGTGAGCAAGCTATGCGGGCTGTGCCGGATGACCCTGACTTGAAGGCCTACCTGTGCCGGGCGTTGCAGAAGGCAGGGCGCTTCGGCGAATCAACGCCGCTGTGTCGCGAGGCTGCGCAGGCAGGCAGTGCGGCGGGCCAGTGGTTACTGGGAAATGCCTATCGGACAGGAGCTTCTGGAGAGCGCGACGATACCAGCGCTATGATTTGGTACCGCATAGCCGCCGGGCAGCGGTACGCGCCGGCTTACTTCGCACTTGCGGCGTATGCGAAGAGTTCCACGGACAGGGCTGATTGGCTGGGCAAGGCGGCCTTGAACGGACTCCCGGCTGCTCAGCAACTGCTCGGTTGGATGTACGAGCGCGGCCTCGGTGTCGACATGAGCGATGCTCAGGCGGCAATTTGGTACCGCAAGGCGGCCGAGCAGGGCAATGCGGATGCCCAGTTCAGTCTCGGCTCGATGTACGAGGAGGGCCGTGGCGTCGCGCAGGATGATGCGGCCGCGTTAACCTGGTACCGAAAAGCAGCACAACAGTCGCATTGGGACGCTGGGCGCGCCGTAGGGCGCCTTTCGCGGGCCGAAACGTTGGCAACTTACGTCAAAGCAAAGACGGTCAAGCCGCCACGTCAAGTAGCAACAGGGCATCCGAGTAACGCTGTAGCCTGCACAGTCTTGGCGTCGCCAGGATCGTTAGACGAAGCGAACCATCTCGAGCTCGGTATTGCGGTGGCGGGGATCAACGTGCCATTGGCGGTTGCGGCTTGCGAACAAGCCATCGCCGAACAACCAGACAATGGCGACCTTAAGGCTTATCTCTGCCGGGCGCTCGCCGCAGGCGCCGAGTTCGAGCGGGCTCGCAAGGTCTGCGCTGAAGGCGCGGATCAAGGAAGTGGAATCGCAGCGTGGTCGCTCGGCACACTGTACGACAGCCGTATTTTCAGGCGCACCCCGATCAAGAACGACAAGCTGGCAGCCGAGTGCTACAAGCAGGCATCCCAGAAGGGGTTCTCCTTGGGAGAAGCGTATTTGGGCCGGGAGTCCGAGTACAGTAGCGCTTACTCGCCTCCCAATGAGGATCTTCTGGTTGGCGAACTCGCGGAAACCCCGGAACTGCTTGTCCAGCTGTTCGACGACGATGTGCTCGGTCCGGCCGCACGTGCGCGATTCCCAGGCAACCCGGCTCCGCTAAGCAACCCTCTCTCGAAAACCCTTGCGGTACTGAGCGGTATGCTCGAGGATGCCGCGGGAAGACACCGGGCCTCGGCGGCCGAGGCTTTAGGCCGTCTGCGCCCGACTGCTGCGAAGGATCTTCTGGTTGACGCGCTCAACGACGAGGACCCGTACCTCCGATTCCGTGCCGCCGAAGCCCTCGGGAAGCTCGCCGACTCCGGGGTCGTTGTTCCGCTGTCGGCACGCTTAAAAAGCGAGGAATCGGCACTCGCGCGCAACGGCCTCATCCTGGCGCTCGCGATGCTGGGTGATGCACGCGTTGCTGAGGAGACCGCGGTGCTGATTGGGCATCCGAGTAGCGAGATGCGCCTTGCAGCAGTCCGGGGTGTTCTTGCGCTCGGCGACGAGCAGCGGATCTCCACGCTCGTCCCGTTGCTGGATGCCGATCCGGATCCAACGGTCCGCGACACCATTGCATACGGACTGGTCTTGCATCGTATCCCCGGCGCTGTCTCGGCTGTACTGCAAGCAATCGATCGCGGGCGTCTCAGTAGCACCGTCGAATACGAGCTGAATGAGGCGATCCTCCTCAGTGGCGATCCCGCCGCTGCGCCAAGTGTGCTTGAGCGATTGGCCAGCGATGATCCTGAGATCTTGACCCGCGCTGTCCACGATGCGGCCACTCTCGGCGACGTCAGACTTATCGAAGATATCAATGGTCTAACTGCGCACCCGGATGCTTCGGTTCGGGGTGCTGCTTGTTTCGCCATTGCCGAGATCGGACAATCGCGTGTGATCGATACATTAGTCGATTGCCTGACGCATCCGGACGCGGGGGTGCGCAGGTCGGTTACTTGGTCTCTACATGAAATCGCAGATCCTGACGCGACTCCCGCACTAAAAGCGCGGATGACGGACCCCGAAGAGGATGTAGATGTTAGGTCGGGGACAGCGCAGGCGCTCCTCAGCATCGGTACGGACGAGGCGCTCAAATCCCTGCTGGCTTTCACTGACGACCCCAACCCTGAGATCAGGATGGCAGCACTCCAAGCCAGAGTGCAGTCGAACGATCCCAGTACTTCTGAATGGCTGGCTACCCGTATCTCAGCCGGAGACTACGGGGCGGTAGAGGCGCTCGGTGCCGTCGTTGACGCCGAACACAAAGAAACGTTTGACGCCCTCGAACAGGCTTTGGTCAGGGAGCCGCCCTTAGCACCGACGAATCGCGCCCTTGTGGTAGAGGGCCTCCGGGCGACCGGTGATCCTCGGGCCGTCGGACGTCTGCTGCAGATCTTCACCGACCACGCAGAGCATACGTGCGTGCGCGAAAGGGCAGCCGAGGAGTTATTGCGAGCGGGAGCGGTTGAGGCGGTTCCGCACCTCATAAGAGTCTTTGCGAATCCGGCGGAAGATCCTGTTGTTAGAGTGGCAGCCTGGTTTTCGCTAAGCGAGCCTTCCTACAAACACGGAGAAGAGGGGGATTCCCTTCTCCAGGGGTTTTCCAAGCATCGTGTCATCTCCGGATGGCGCGACTTCGATCGCGCGGTGATTGACTCCCTCGTTTCTTGCCTCACGGCGACCTGCAATCCCGATGGCGATTGGCGCTATTTGGCCGCGTCCATGCTGGCCGACTTGCCGCTTCCGAGCGTCGCTGAGGTATTGCTCGAACGGGTAGTGGACCCCGATGAGAGCGAACGTCTTCGTGAAGCCTCGATTTGGGGACTCGAGCATCTGCAGTCTGAAACGGCGATCGATGCGCTAGGGCGCCTACTCAGGGATTCGAACGAGAGTGCTTCCATTCGCGAAGCCGCAATCCACCTCTTGGAGCGCGTGGGAGGGCCTAGCGCGATCGAGCTGATCCTAGAGGTACTTGCGGACCGTACTGAAGATTCCTCGATTCGTTCAAGTGCAGCGTCAAGCCTAGTTGATTTCGCGAGTGCAGAAGCGGTCCGAGCGGCCACAGGTGTCCTCGCGGACCCGGATTGGGGCGTGCGCGAGGCGGCGTTTATGTCGCTCGCGCTGATGGACACTGTGGAGGCCATGCAGCCGCTGTTCGAAGAGGTTTCCAAACGGATCAGCAAAAGCCTTTTTTTTCCGAGGTTCGATTTATCCATGGAGTACGCAATCGCTTCGCTCGCGAAAACTCGTGCTCCTCAAGTATTGGACATGTTCTTGCGTTGGCTACGGGGCTCAGCGCACGAAGAAAGAGGTCTGTTGTGCGGAGACATCGCTGCATTCGGCGACCCGAGTGCCATGCCGGCGCTGGTGGAAGCGGCACGCAGCGATGACACCGAGGAATACTATTTTCGAGGAATTTGCAGTGAGTCGCTCGGGCGCTTGGACTTCTCCCATCCTGCGATCACGAACGGCTTCATCCACGCTAGGAGCCGTGATCTCATCTCGGCCTTAGGTGTCGCCCCCAGCTACGGGGCCAACCTGCTGCGCCTGGTCCATGCTGCGGGTGCCTACAGCACGGCGCCCCAGCGCAACGAGATCGCCAGTCTGATCTGGGGATGGGATGCCGAGCGAGCGGCCGGGGTCACGGTGGAGCAGTTGCAGCGCGACTTCGACGCCCTCGCCGGCGAGGCCGACAACCTACACGGCCCCGCGGATGAGAATGCGCTGGTGCATCTCTATCTGGCGCGCCTGCTGCTCGCGGCACCGGACGCCTCGCCGGCGCGCATCGCTGCCGCCGAGCGCCACCTGACGGGTGCCAAGCGCCACGCCCGCGCGCATGAGACCGTGCTGCACCTGATGATCGCCTGGCTGCAGGCCGAAGCGGCCCTGCGCCAGAGTGATCCCGCCCGCGCCTACGACCTGCTGCGCGGCGCACACGCACTGCTCGCGCAGGTGCGCCGCCCCGAGCGCGAGCTTGGCCTCCCGCTTGCAAGCTACACCCTGGCATTGAGCGGCTATGCCGCCAATCAGTTGGGTGCCGAGGTCGACTGCCTCTACGACGATGACGGCAGGCCGCGCAAGCGGCGTTGCACCCGCGTCGCCGTCGAGCTGCTTTACCAGAGCGAGGACCAACTCGAGGAGGAGAAGCGCAGGCAGTGGCTCGATGAAGCGACGGCCACGGAGATGGACCTGATCCGCGCCGGCTTCGCCGCCCTGGCCCAACTGAGCGAGCACGACTGGAACGTGGGCGAAGGTGAGCAAGTGCTCGCCAACGCCCAGACCCTGCCCCTTGGCTGGGCGGCGCGCCAGGCCGAGCTGCACCTGCTCGAGCAGCTGGCCGAGCAGGCGGTCAAGGCCGGGCAGCACGAGCAGGCGCTCTATTACGCCGAGCAGCTCGCGCTCACGCGCTACCGCGACGCCCGCAGTCCGGTGAGCGTCGCGGGCGCGGACGCCCGCACCGCGGCCCAGCGCCAGATCGCCGCGCTGCAGCAGCGCGAGCGCGCGCTGTACGAGGCGCAGCAGCAGATCGCCCGCACCGAGCATGAGCTGAAAGCGGCCGAGCGCGAGGAGGACGCCGGCGAGCAGGAGAAACTCGAGAAAAAGCTCCAGGCGCTCAAGGGCGACCGCGCCGAGCGCGAGCAGGCGCTGAAGGCGTTTATTCAAACACTAAAGACCAGTGACCCGGCGATCGCGAGCCTGATGGGCCTGAGCCCACTGGAGCTCAGCCAGCTGCGCGGCCTGCTCCGCCCCGAGCAGGCCCTGGTGCAGTATCTGCTGCTGGAAGACAAGGGTTACGTGTTCCTCATGCGCGGGGACGCGGCGGAGGGCACGGCGACGACGCAGGCCTTCGATTTCCAGCAGGGTCGCGCCGCCTTGGAGGCTCAGATCGAGCGCTTGCGCGCCTTGGTCGCCCCCGGCTCGGGGGCGGACCGCTGGGGGAAGGCGGCGGTCGAGGAAGCCCGCCGTCTTCCCGCCGAGGAGCGCGCCGCGCAAGCCGACGAGCGCGAGGCGCTGCGCCGGGCGCTCAGCACCGAGCTGCTGGGCGACTTGGTCGCGGGCGATGCCTTGGACGGCGTCGAGCACCTCATCCTGATTCCCAACGGCCCCCTGCACAGGCTGCCCTGGGCGGCGCTCGACTGGCAGGGCGAGTATCTCGCTGAGCGCTTCGTCCTCAGCCAGCTCGGCGGCTACTCCCTGCTGCCGGCGGTGATGGATGCCCTGCAGCCCGCGGCCGGCGCGAAGCCGCGACTATGGGCGTTCGGCGATCCAACGCCACCAGACGACCGCTGGGCGCGGCTGCCCTGGGCCAAGCAGGAGGTGACGACCATCGCCGCCGCGCACTTTCCCGAGACCCCGCCGGAGCGCGTCCTCACGGATGCCGCCGCACAGAAGCGACGGCTGCTCGCGGCGGACTTGCGCCAGAGCGTGGTGCACCTGGCCGTGCACGGCGAGGCGGCCGGTCCCGGCCGCACGCATCTGGTGTTCAGCGATGGCTATCTCAGTGACGATGAGATCAGCGGCCTCAATGCCCAAGACAGCCCGCTGGTGGTGCTCTCCGCCTGCGAGAGCGGCATCGGCGAGCCACTCAGCGGCGATGAGGTGATGAGCCTGGCCAACGCCTTCCTCATCGCCGGGGCACGCGCCGTGGTCAGCACCCTGTGGCCGGTGCCCGATCACGGCACCAAGGCGCTGATGACCCGCTTCTATGCCCATCGCGCCGCGGGCGCCGGCAAGGCCGCTGCCTTGGCCGCCGCTCAGCGCGAGCTGATCAACGCCGGCCACCCACCCCACGACTGGGCCGGGGTGGTGGTGACGGGGTTGTGATGACTGCGCATCGTGGGTTGCGGTATCGTCTTCCCCCTCGGTGAACCACTTGATCCAGGTACTACCAGATGACGAGCGACGTGCAGGATATTGATGCGAGACTGATCAAGGACCTGGCCGCAAACACGCGCCGTAGAGACAAGGCCCTCCGGCACTTGATCGACCGTTACGCAGGGCGTTTCACTGCGTACTACAAGCGTCAGGGTTATCAGGAATTCGATATCGACGATATGCTGCAAGAGGTGTTCCTCAGCGTCCTCAAGAACGCCCAGAGCTATCGCGGTGACGGTGCCGCAAGCGCGTGGCTGTGGCAAATCGCCCGAAACGCAGCACACAGCCGTTATCGGTCCGAGCGCAAGCACGACGCGGATGAGTTTGATGAGGCGCTATACCGCTCGCCGCTCGGCGAGCAATATACTGAGGTAGACCGCCAAGACCTGGAGGATTGTGTGAAAGAGCGTTTCGCCGCCTTCGCAGAGGCGAACCCTGACCGAGCGCAAGTCATTGCCATGGCCGCATTCCATGGCTGGAAGCCCGCGGATATCGCGAGGGTGATCGGCCGCACCGCAGCCGCCACGCGGGAGTATCTCTCCCAGGCCCGAAAAGCCCTCAGGCGCTGCCTCGTCGATTGCTTCTCCCAGGGGAGTTTCGCATGACGGGTTCAGACGAAAAGTGGCTCGAGTCCCTGGCCTCCCGCGCTACTGCTGACAGCTTGCAGCCAGAACAGGCGACCTTACGGGAGGCGCTGTTCGAATACGCACGCCGAGACGATCTGACGTCGGCCCAGAAAGATGCCCTATTTCACAGGGTCGTCGAACAGGCCGCACCACGGCGAGATAAGCGCTCCTGGTATCTACCAGCGGCGGCCGCAGCGAGCGTTGCACTTGTCGGCCTAGGCGTCGTCATCAAGCTATCGATCCCGCCGCTGCCCGATGAATCCCCGAACTTCTGGGATTATCCTCGCTACCGCGACCTTCCAACAGGTCCCGAGTCTGAGACACCCGTACTGACCATCACCGAGCGCAAGCTCAAGCGCTTTCTTGTTGACCATGACTTGCCCTATCGCCTCGTCCACGCCGATGGCGAAGTTCGCGCAGAAGTCTATGTGGGGACAGACCCGGCAGCAGAGGTCTTGAGTTTTTTCGCTGAGCGCCGGGTGCGCCCTAACGCGTACGGATGGATCCACTTCGACGTAGCAGACTAGACCCGCCGCGCACTAGCAGCGTCCGCCGCAGCGATACCGCCGCGCGGATACTGCCACCGGCCCCAGCATGATCGCTCATTGTCCCCTGCCAGCATAAAGCCCTTAGCATGGGCACCCTGACGTTTCGTCCTGCGCCGCATCTCCCTTGGTAATAGGCAGCCGCAATGACCCGAACGCCATGGCGCGCCCTCGTCCTCTTAATCGTGCTTTGCGCGATACTTTTCGCCGCGCTGACCCTACGAGGCCGGGATCCCGCTCACCCCGCTCTGGACCCCAGTCCCCGTGAGAGCGGGATAGGCCCCATTTCGCAACTACCGCCACATGACAAGTTGCGATACCGATCACTGGACCTCGGGATCCCACAGTCGAGCCTTGCGGCCCAGCCCATCATTGATGATCGGATCAGCCAAATTGAACAACAGCTTCAACCCGCACGCTTACACTACAACCCCCCTGCCGACCTCGCCGTCGGCGAAACCGCCGAGATAGCCGCTGGCTTGACACCACTCACCAACGCCGACGTGGCCGAAGCTGACAACGCGATCGCAGCCAGTCTCGGACTGACCCTGGCGGAGCTCCGCAGAGTGACGGTCAAGACCGCCATACAAATGGAAGCGGAGCTTAAAGGTGATCCGCGCGCCTTTCGCATCGAGCCGCGACACGACGAAAAACCCCAGGTCGTCATCCCGGACGAGATCACCACCTGGAAGTGGGGGGTAACCGCCCTGCGACCAGGGGTCCATACGCTCTCTTTGTCGATCGTCGCATTAGTCATACTTGAAGGCAATCAGGCGACAAAACAACAAGTCTACTCGGATCGGATCAACATCCGGATTGATCCCGTCATAACCAGCCAATTCATTGCCGAAAGATACTGGCTGCCACTCGTTACGGGCTTTCTGACACTTGCTCTCGGCACTGGCGCGTCGATCGTGCGTCGTCACCTACATCGGCGCAGGCGAGCAGCGCTCCTCAACAAACTGGCCGCAGTGAAAGCAACTCAGGAAAAAACTTGTCTGTTTTTGAGTTATTCCCGCCGCGATGAGCGGATCGCTGTTCGACTAGCCAGTGATCTGTTCAACCTAGGAATTCCTGTTTGGCTTGATCAGCGCGAGCTGCGGTCTGGCGAAAACTGGCTGGAGGCGATCGTCCGCAGCATATCCCGCGCCGACGGCCTAATCATTATTCTCAGCCCTGCCTCGACTAAGTCCATAAACGTCAGGAAGGAGCTTGATACCGCCTTGCACCATGGCAAGATAATCTTTCCGCTTCTATACCGCCGCTGCAAGCTACCTGCACAGATCGCAGATCTGCATCAGATCGACTTTTCGCAGGACTATGCTACCGGCTTCAGGCGACTGAAGGAGGACCTCCGAGACGCAGGCCTTCTACAGCAACACGCCTCGTAAAGTCGCACTCCAACCATCGACCTGCACTATTCGCAGGGTTGATGGGCGAGGCAGACAACCGCCGTTACCGGGCACGGAGGGGCGACACGCAACATCCCTCCGCTGCGTAGTGCCTACGTAATCGAGCTGCCGACGCGTGTTTGCTGGCGCCTCGAAATACATCTTTGACATTTGCGCTTGATCGATATCCGCTGGAGCGGGCAAATGCTTACCGCGATTTCTTCGGTGCGCAATGTCGGTCGCAGCATTCGTCGGATTTATTTTACTCGGCACCGAGACCGCTATTGGAGTGATTCTGTTACTGCCGACCGTCCTCTCGAATTCTTCGGGGTCACTGTAAAGCCCGATAGGGCGTCCCTTAAAGGCTGGCAAGACAGGGAAGAGCGCAACAAGGCCAGTAATCGTTTAGCCCCCCCTCAGAAGGTCGGGGGTTTTGATGTTGTCAGGCCGCA
>CAZGCI010000117.1:0-10521 GCA_964524185.1 uncultured Thiohalocapsa sp.
CGATCCGGGCGCTCTGCGAGCACCTGGGTATCCCGGTGCGGGTCACAGGCGACCTGCCGCCGCTGCATCGGGTGCGCGAGGTGCATGGCTTTTTGGCGGCGCTGCAGGCGCAGGGCCACGCACCGCTGACGCCGGACCAGCTCGCCGCGCTGCTGCCGGCGCAGCCGAGCCCCTGGCGCGCGCTGCTCGCGGAGCTCATCGCGGACTGGCGCGCAGAGCTGGGGCTGGCACCGCAGGGCGAGGCGCCACAGACCGATGTCGATGGCAGCAACGGCAACGGCAGCGCCGACGGGCCGGCCGTCCCGGCCAGTCAGATCGCCGAGTTCTGCTGGGAGGGCCTGGCCGAGCAGCGCCGCGAGCAGGGCCTCGGCGATGGCCTGCTGCTCGGCACCCTGCACGGCGCCAAGGGGCTCGAGTTCCCGCACGTGCTGCTGCTGGACGGCGGCTGGACGACGGCGAGCCGGGGCGAGGCGGCATCGCCCGCCGCGAGCCGCGGCAGCCGGCACAGCGCCGAGGTGGCCGAGGACGAGCGCCGCGCCTTCTACGTCGGCATGACCCGCGCCCGGGAGACGCTGACGCTGCTCGCCATCGCCGGCGGCGGGCATCCGCACCTGCCGCTGCTGGAGCAGGCCGCAAACAGCGGCGACTGGCTGCTGCCGGAGGCGCCTGTCATCGCGCCACCGCCGGCGGCGGTCATTGCCCGCCGCTACACCCGGCTCACGCTCGCCGACCTCGACCTCGGCTACTCCGGCCGCCAATCGCCGCACGCCCCCATCCATCGGCACCTCAGCGCCCTGCAGGCCGGCGACACGCTCGGCTGGCGGTCACAGAGCGCACCGGCTGAGACCAGCCAACTCGTCATCACCGCCGCAGACGGCCAACCCATCGGCCGCCTCTCCAAAAGCGCTGCCAACCACTGGCTGCCGCGCCTCGAGCACATCGAGGCCATCCGCGTCCTCGCGCTCATCCGCCGCGACCGCACCCAAACCGAGCCCGAGTTCGCCGCCAGCCTGCACTGCGACAGCTGGGAGGTCCCTTTGGTGGAGATACAGTGGCGAGGGCGTTCAACCTGACCTGATGCTGAAGGCCAAGTGCAGCCCCTGCCGCTGCGAGGGCCTGAGAACCTCGGGCGTGTCAGAACGGTCTTTGCGCGCACCCGTCGGGGACGCGAGTCCTGCACCTGCAGAAAGCTGCACCCGATGCGGAGCGCTAGGACCTGGATGGCGGATCGGCGCGGACTGAGACCGCCATGACACTGCCGCCGCGATCGAGCAATCCGCGCACCTCCGCCCCGGTAGTTGCCAATCCGCCACCGCTGGGCATGGACCGGAGACCGAAGAGATGCCGGACCCTGCACCCGCGGACCGTCGCAAAGACGCACTCGACCACGTCGCAGCGCTGCTGGGCTTGCTGCTGGGCTTGCTGCTGGGCTTGCTGCTGGATTGTCCCGTGTCGATGATCCTAGAAAGAGCAGTTGATCGCTTTGGACTACAAGCAAGCGCCTATGCCTGTTGAGATTCCGTCCGCCTCCGATCGTCACCCCTCGGGTGGGCGTCGCCACAAACGCCATGGCATGCCCTGCGCGGCGTCCAGCTTCGTTACAACGCCATGGAATAGAATCACTATGATGCGCAACGGACGACATTTCACAAGTGGTGCATAGCGGGGCCGAAAGTAGCAAAAAGAATCGGTGCGTGCCTCACAGGTGACGCTCGACGTCCATGGAGTCATGCAGGACGCGAACGACCTTGATCCCGTCCGGGATCAGCGTATAGAAGATCACATGCCGCCCTTCATGGTACTTGCGGTAGCCGGGACGAATCGCATCGCAAGAACGACCCAAAGTAGGCGCTGCAGCAAGCAACGCGAAGCGTTTGTCGAGCTGCGTCAGGTACGTGTTGCGCTGTGCGACGCCCCACGTCTTCTGGGTATAGCGCGCGATCGATTTCAAGTCCTCCCGCGCCTTGCGCGTGAGGCGAAACATCGCCATCAGCGGGGGCTTTCTGCGTCTAGCTCCTCGATCAGCCCCTGGAGGGAGTAGTCGGCGAGGCCACTGTCCTCGCCCGCCTGCAGGGCCTTGCGCAGGGCGTCGACGCGCGTCTCGTGTTCTTCGAGCAAACGCAGTCCTGCGCGGACCACCTCGCTCGCCGACGCGTACCGCCCTGTCTGGACGCGGTTGTCGACGAAGGTCTCGAAGTGATCACCGAGGATGACGCTGGTGTTCTTGGGCATGACGAGAACCTCAGGGCTAACTGCGGTACCAGTTTATACCACAAACTGGTACCCTGTTTGTCGCGTCGAGTTGGCTGTTCTGTCCAAGGGCCTCAGCCCACCAACCGGCCATGTCTACTTTGGGCGGCACCGAAGATCTGCAGCTTGCGCTGACAAGGCGATTCCGCCGTCCGGATGCCGCGGGTGCATCGGACCGGGTCAGTTTAGTGCGGATGAGTCACGATCAGCACTCCAAGAACCTGATTCTGGATTATCCGCATGCGGCGCTCGCCTTCTTCGCCCCTGAAGAAGCCGACGACGGGCTCGCGGGCTGGATGTGCCTTTGCTGGTCGAGTGGCCCGACGGGCGCCGCGAGGTCCTGCTGTTCGTCGTCGGGGAACAGAGCGACCCGCAGCTCTGTTTTGCCGTGGGCTGGGTCGTAGACCTGGGGGGACCCGTGCGATGAGCGCGCTGAAGCTCCCGGCCTTGAGCATCCTGCTCCTGCTGCTGATGGCGGTCGGCTGGAAGGCGCTTCCCGGGCGCACCACACCCATCACCACAGGCCCGGCTCCCATCGCGGTGCTGGAGCGGGTCTCGATCGGCGGCATGGAACAATGGCTGCTGATCCGGGGGCAGGACCGCAGCGCGCCTGTGCTGCTGTGGCTGCACGGCGGGCCGGGGGCCGCCCAAATGCCGCTGGCTCACGTCACCACTCGTGCGCTTGAGCGCGAGTTCATCGTCGTGCATTGGGATCAGCGCGGCGCTGGTAAGTCGAATCCCCCGGACTTCGACGAGAGCACCATGGATCTCGAGCGCTTCCTACTCGACGCCCATGAGGTCACGCAGTATCTCAAGGACCGACTCGGCGTCGAGCAGATCGTGGTACTCGGGCACTCCTGGGGAACCATGCTCGGCACACGCCTCGTCGCCCGGTGGCCCGAGGACTACGCTGCCTACATCGGCGTCGGTCAGCAGGTCAGCACCACGCGTGGGATTGTGCTGGCCTTGGAGTGGCTGCGTCCCCGTATCCAGGAACGGGGCCATCGGGATCACCTGTCGTTCCTGGCCGAGGCCACGCTGGAAACGCTGCTCGCCCATCCCCGATACGTGGCGCTGATGCGGTTGGTGGAGGCCTATGGCGGCGGCATGAACGCATCACTGCTCCAGCTTGCCCTGAACGCCCTCCAAGCCCGCGAGTACAACTGGGTGGATTACGCCCGCTGGTTGCACGGGGCGAACCGCGGCAGCGGACCGATGTGGCCCGACTATCGCTCGCGCGAGCTCTTTGCGGAGGTGCCCATGATGCCCGTGCCGATGTTCCTGATCTCCGGCGCCCATGACATGAACACGCCTCATGCCCTCACGCAGGCGCACTTCGCCTTCGCTGACGCCCCGATGGGCAAGCGCTTCTTTACCTTCGAAGACTCTGGTCACGCGCCTTTTTTCAGCGAACCCCAGCGCTTCCTCGCGACGCTGCGCGAGATTCGAGCGACGATCGATGGCGGACGTTGAAGGTCGTTGGCGAGAGCCAGACGGCTATGGTAAGCCTCTTGCTCGCGCGGCCTGCCGCGCTTGCGCAGTTCCCCGCGCGGGTCCGTCATCGCTTCGATCGTCCGATAGAGGCGGCTGGTGGCGATCGGTTGGTTCAGACTCAGCGCCAGGCGCAGAACCCCGAGCGATGTGTTGCCGAGTTCGGCCCGGAACAAATCCCGACACCCGGCGCCCCGCCCCGCGTCGGCGTAACCGATGGCAACGCAGAGTGGGTGTGGCGCGAGGACCTTAGCCGGCTCGCCGACGCCATGACTCCCAGGGCCGACGATCGGCAAGCCCTTGACCTCGCACAACCCGAGGCGGGTTTGGCTGGCTCAACTGGCCAACGACTGGTGCAGCGTTCGAGGACATTGCTATACTGTCAGGCAGTCTTGACATCACTTCAGGTTGACACGTGACGACGGCACCCCCGCGCGTTCCCTCCGATTTACCCGCCATGGCGGCCGCTGCCGCGGGCGGTAAGCCCCATGCGGTCATCATCGGCAGCGGCTTTGGCGGCTTGGCGGCAGCGATTCGGCTGGGCAGCCGGGGTTATCGGGTCACGCTGCTGGAGAAGCTCGATAAGCCGGGCGGCCGCGCCTACGTGCACGAGCAGGACGGCTTCAAGTTCGACGCAGGGCCGACGATTATTACGGCGCCCTTCCTGCTGGAAGAGTTGTGGGAGATGGCCGGGCGGCGCTTTGCCGACGACATCGACCTGCGGCCGATGGACCCCTTCTATCGCATCCGCTTCGACGACGGCACCACCTTTGACACCAATGGTGACGAGGCCGCCATGCGCGCGCAGGTGGCGCGGCTGTCACCGGGCGACGTCGCCGGCTACGAGAAGTATCTGGAAGAGAGCCGCAAGATCTTCGAGGTGGGCTTCGTGCAGTTGGGCCATGTGCCCTTCACGCACTGGACGGACATGGCCCGCATCGCGCCGAAGATGATCCTGTTGCAGAGTTACCGCAGCGTCCATGGCTTAGTCTCTAAGTACATCAAGGACGAGCGGCTGCGCACGGCGCTGTCGTTCCATCCGCTGCTGATTGGCGGCAATCCGTTCTCGGTCAGCTCGATTTACGCCTTGATCTCCTATCTGGAGCGCCATTGGGGCGTGCATTCGGCCATCGGCGGCACCGGCGCCATTGTGGATGGGCTGGTGCGTCTCATCGAAGGCCAGGGCAGCACGGTCCGCTGCAACGCGGAGGTGGCTGAGATCACCACCAATAACCGCAAGGCCACCGGCGTGCGGCTGAAAGATGGCGAGTTCATTCCGGCGGACATCGTCGTTGCCAATTCGGATTTTGCCTGGACGATGAAACACCTGCTGCCGAGCATCAAGCGGCGCAAGTGGCCGGATTGGCGGATCAACGCCTCGCGCTACTCCAGCGGACTGTTTGTCTGGTACTTCGGCACCAAGCGCCAGTACCCGGACCTACCGCACCACAGTATTCTGCTCGGTCCGCGCTACCAGGGCCTGTTGACGGACATCTTCCACAACAAGCACCTGGCGGACGACTTCAGCCTGTACCTGCATCGGCCAACAGCGACGGACCCCAGCGTCGCCCCCGAGGGTTGCGACGCCTTCTATGTGCTGGCACCGGTGCCGCACCTGGACGGCGACGCCGACTGGGCGGAGCGCGCGGAGCCCTATCGACAGGCCATCGAGGCCCAGTTGGAGCGCACCGTACTGCCGGGCCTCAAGGACGAGCTGGTCACATCGCTGGTAACAACCCCGATCGATTTCGAACAGCGCCTGCTGTCGTATAAAGGCGCCGGATTCAGCCTGGAGCCCGTGCTCTGGCAGAGCGCTTGGCTGCGTCCGCACAACAAAAGCGAGGAAGTGGAGCATCTGTACTTCGTCGGCGCGGGGACCCATCCCGGTGCCGGCGTGCCAGGTGTCATCTCCACCGCCCGCGTACTCGACAAGGTGGTGCCCGATGCTGCTGTTTTCTCGAACTGAACGCTGTTTTGCAGACCCGACCGACCTCGCTGCCTGCCGGCAACTGCTGAGCAACGGCTCGAAGTCGTTCCACGCCGCTTCGGTATTCCTGCCCAAGCCCATGCGGCACGCCGCGACGGCGTTGTACGCCTTCTGCCGTGTCGCCGATGACGCCATCGACTGCCGCGACGACCGCGCGACGGCCCTCGCCGAGTTGTATCAGCGCCTCGACCGCATCTACGCCGACGACCCCGAGTCGCATCCGGTGGACCGTGCCTTCGCCGCCACCGTCCGCCACTTCCACCTGCCGCGGGAGCTGCCCGAGGCGCTGCTGGAAGGCTTCGCGTGGGACGCCGACGGGCGCATGTATGACAGCATATCCGGCGTGCTCGATTACTCCGCTCGCGTGGCGGCCGCCGTCGGCGCCATGATGACCTCGCTGATGGGCGTGCGCGCCCCCCACGTATTGGCCCGCGCCTGCGACCTGGGCTCGGCCATGCAGCTCACCAATATCTGTCGTGACGTCGGCGAGGATGCCGCCAACGGGCGCATCTATCTGCCGCTCGACTGGCTACGCGACGCCGGCATCGACCCGGACGAATTCCTCACCAAGCCACGCTTCACACCCGCCCTGGGCGAGGTGGTGGAGCGGGTGTTGGCCCTGGCGGACCGCTTATACGAACGCGCCGAGACGGGCATCGCCAGGCTACCGGTGGGTTGCCGCCCGGGGATCTACGCCGCCCGTCTGCTGTACGCCGAGATCGGCCAAGAGGTGGCACGCAACGGCTACGACTCCGTGACCCGCCGGGCCGTCGTCCCGGCGGCGCGCAAGGTTGCGCTATTGAGCCAAGCCATTGTGGCGACGCCCTTCCCGGGCGGAGACTGCAAGGCAGAGCCATTGGAGGAGAACCGCTTCCTCATCGACGCGGCCGCAGCCGCTCCGCGCCTGCGGGGCTGCGACGCCGCCGGGCGCCGCCGCCTCGGTGAAAAGGTGGTTTGGGTATTGGATCTCTTCGAAACCCTCGAGGAGCGCGACCGCCAGGCCAGGGCCGAATACGCGGCCCGCATCCGCGGCGACATGCTCCCCGCTATGCGTACTGGAGGCTGACGTCCATGACCTACTATGTCGGTGCCCTGGGCCTGTTGCTCGGAGCCTGGCTCATGTATCGGGCAATCACTCATCGCACGCGCGTGGTTGCCGCACGCCAACGCGCGGTCGACGCGGGCAACGCGCAAGCCATCGACCCGAATCTCGCCGCGGTGGGCGTGGCGATGCTGCCGTTCTATGCCTTCTTTGGCGCCTTCGCAACGCTGCTGCTGATCGGCGGCTTTTTCCTGTCCGATCTCAAGCTTTACCTGTCCATTGTCGACCTGCTGGGGCTGATCGTCTTGGTGGTGGGCTATTCCACGCTGATGGTCATGAAGACCGCCTACTCGACCCTCGGCCTGGATATGTCCGGCACACCCTAAGCAACGATTCAACCACAAGCGGTCCATCTACTCGTCACTACGAAACACGCGAAAAGCGCGAAGCTTCCAGAGATGCACGCGAGATTCGGATGACTTTCGCGTATTTCGCGCTTTTCGCAGTTTGTTTCCGTCTGCGGCCATGTTCATGTTGTTACTGAACGGTCACTAAGGCGCGCCTGAGGCATCACATCAACCCGCGTTCGATGGCGGTACCAGGCGGCGCCCGGTACCGCGGGCGGGGCAAAGGTCGAGACGCCCGGCGGCGGCCTCTGCCGCAGTGGGTTGCCCCAGTCGAAGGGCCAGGGCATCCGCCAGCACCTCCATTGCGCCTAACCGACGACGCCGACCGCACCGCGCTGCGGGCGCATCTCGTTGCCGCGAGCACCTAAGCGCTGTTCGGATACTGCCTAAACCATGAGGCCCGCGGCGGCGTGATCGATCTCTACGTCGAGCCGAATGGCGCATTGCCTGCGAATCGCTCCCCCGCCCGCCAGACGTTGCGCGCGGAGCTGGAGCATCTGTTGTAACGCCCCACCGACCTTCTTGGTGCGGCGCCATGCGCACCGCTGCGCCCTCATACGTCAGGCGCGGCCGCAGGGTTGGCGGTTGTGATCGGCAAGGCCGATGTCCTGCGTGCGACCGTGCACGCGCTGCAGCCGGCGTGGTCACGGCCGACGCGCAAAGAACCCGGACACCCCGCCGTCCCCGGTCACCAGGGAATGGGCTCCCCGTGGCGGAAGAACCCGCCGGTGGGCCCGTCTGCGGGCAGGGTTGCGGCCCAGACGATGCCCCGTGCCCCCTCCTCCACCGCCAGCGTGGCGTTGGCACCGCCCATGTCGGTGCGCACCCAGCCGGGGCACACCGAGTTGATGCGGACGTCGGTGCCCTGGAGCTCATCAGCGAAGATGCGGGTCACAGCGTTGAGTGCGGTCTTGGACAGCCGGTAGCCGGGGCAGCAGCCATTCATGTCGCTCAGCTGACCCATGCCGGAGGATACATTGACCACGCAGCCACGCCCGTCGAGCAACGGGATGAGCTGCTGACAGAGCCGCAGCGCCGCCAGGGTGTTGGTCTCGAAGGCGCTGCGGATCGTCTCCAGCTCCGCGTCGAAAATGCTGGAGCCAGGCTGACCCGGACTCGGGTCCGGGAAGATGCCGGCGTTGTTCACCAGCGCGTCGATGCGCCCATACTCGCGCTTGAGCAGGTCACGCAGCTCGCGGATGGACTCCGCAGCCGTCACGTCCAGCCGCACAAAGCGCATATCGGCGCCAGCGGCCGCAAGGGTCTCGGTGGCGGCAAGGCCCTCCGTGTCGCGGCGGGCGGTGAGCACGACCCGGTAGCCCTGGCCCGCAAGCTGGCGCGCAGTCTCGAGCCCGAGCCCGCGGTAGGCGCCGGTGACAACGGCAACGGGGGATGTGTTCATCGTGATGTCCTCTTGGTGGTGATGGGTTGAGGCACTCGCCGACGGCGCCGGCTCGGCCCCGCACGGCGGCCTGAGCGGAACATGGTGACGGATAGGTTCAATGATGCCGGTGCTCTTGGTCGCTGTCCGACTCAAGCCAACCGCGCCCCATGTCATCGCCGGCTGGCTCCGAGATCCGGTGGCTTTCATCCAGCCAATCGCCGAGGTCGATCAGCCGGCAACGCTCGCTGCAGAACGGGCGCCACTTCGACGCCGGCACCCAAGGCACCGGGCACTGGCAGGTCGGGCATTTGACGGTCACGCTCATGGGCACCTCCAGGGCAACTTGGACTCGGCGGCAGGCGTTGGTCTCCTAACCGCGAGTCTCAACGGCCCGGCGCCCTCGGATCAAGCGTCCGACGGAACTGCTGACCTCGGCTCAAGCCGTCGGCCTGGCCCCCGGGTACGCCGTGAAGCCGATGGTAAACTCGCACACTGCGCGGGGTGGCGCTGGGCCTGGCGCTGGGCGTGGCGTTGCGGCGTGGCGCAACGGCGGCGCACCAGGCCGTGTGTGCCGATGACCCGCGTCGGCTTTCATCTTTCGCATCCAGCAACAGAGGGCAGCATGGCCGGACACAGCAAATGGGCCAACATCAAGCACCGCAAGGCGGCGCAAGACAAGAAGCGGGGCAAGGTCTGGACCAAGCTGATTCGCGAGGTCACCATCGCCGCCCGCGCAGGCGGCGGTGACCCTAGCACTAACCCGCGCCTGCGATTGGCCATGGATAAGGCCTTTGGCGCCAACATGCCCAAGGACACGGTGGACCGGGCCATCAAGCGCGGTGCCGGCGAGGAAGGCATCGAGGACTACGAGGAGATTCGCTACGAGGGCTACGGCCCCGGCGGCGTCGCCGTCATGGTCGACTGCATGACCGACAACCGCAACCGCACCGCCGCCGAGGTGCGCCACGCCTTTACCAAGCACGGCGGTAATCTTGGCACCGACGGCTCCGTGGCCTACCTCTTCACGAAGCAGGGCATTGTCAGCTTTCAGCCCGGCACCGACGAAGACAAGGTCATGGAGGCGGCGCTGGAGGCCGGCGCCGAAGACGTCGTGGTCAACGACGACGAGTCGCTCGACGTGGTGACGACGCCGGAGGACTTCAGCGCCGTCTGCGCGGGGCTCCAACAAGCCGGCTTCGACACCTCCGTCTCGGAGGTCACCTACAACGCCGCCACCAGCGCCGAGCTCGACCATGACAACGCCCAAAAGCTCCTGAAGCTCGTGGACATGCTGGAAGACCTCGACGATGTGCAGGAGGTCTACCACAACGCCGACATCGCCGACGAGATCATGGCGGAGCTGGAGGGATGACACGCTCGCCGTGGTGGCGACGGATGGGGGTCTAGGTGCGGGCGCAGCGGCACGCTGCCGGGGCAACGGGTGCCGCCAAAGCCCAAGCCTTGGGTATCAGCACGTGACCGGTGCGCTCCGCCACCGCATCCTCGGCATCGACCCGGGCTCCCGCAACACCGGCTATGGAGTCATCGACAGCGATGGTCGCCACAGCCGTGTCGTGGCCAGCGGCTGCATCCGCGTCGGCCAACATCCCTGGCCTGAACGGCTCGGGCTCATCTTCGAGCACGTCGCGGAGCTGGCCACCACCCACGAGCCCCATGACATGGCCGTCGAGCAGCTCATCTTTGCGAAGGACCCCACCGCGGCACTCAAGATCGGCCAAGCCCGCGGCGCCATCCTCTGTGCGGGGCTAAAGGCCGGCGTGACGGTGCACGAATACAGCCCCAAATCCGTCAAGCTCGCCGTTGTCGGCAGCGGCGGCGCCGACAAGGGCCAGGTGCAGCACATGGTGCGCATCCTACTCAACCTGCCGCAGCCCCCCGGGGAGGACGAGGCCGACGCCCTGGCCATCGCCCTCTGCCACGCCCACTCCATGGGCATCCC
>CAZGCI010000118.1:0-9957 GCA_964524185.1 uncultured Thiohalocapsa sp.
AGAGCGCCGCGTTGCCGCGCTTCCAGGGCACGAAGAGATCGCCGATGACGGCGTCGTAGCGCGCGTCGGTGGCGCCCAGGTGATGCCGGCCATCCTCGGCAATGAGCCTCACGCGCGAGTCATGGAACAACCCGCCTGTGTACGGTTGGAAGTACGTGCGCGCCAGGTCGATGACGTCGCCCAGCAGCTCCGCCACCATGACCTGCTCCACCGGGTGCGCCAGCGCGGCGCCGGCCGTGATGCCCGTCCCCATGCCGAGAAAAAAGACCCGGCGCGGCTCGGGGTGCAGCAGCAGCGGAAAGTGGGCCTGGCGCTGCTGCAGGCCGTGCCCGCGGGTGCTGCCCAGGGTGTAGTGATTGTCCACTTTGATGCCGAGATGCTCGCCACGGCGCACCACGGCCACGGTGGCGGCGCCGCCCTCGCGGACCTCGAGCAGGGTCTCGGCACGGCGCACGGGGTCGGTGCGCACCACTGGCAGCCGACCCGCATCCAGCGCCGACAGCAGCAGCAGAAAACCCAGCACGGGCACCGCTGCGAGCGCCGGGCGCCAGCGCCCGCCGGCGGCAGCGGCCATCCCGAGGCGCGTGGTCAGCAGCGCCGCCGCGCCCAAGTACAGTCCCGCCAGCCATTGAATGGAGCGCCACAGGCCGAGCCATTCCAGCAGCAGGAAGCCTGCAGCGAGCGAGCCGAGGATAGCGCCCAGGGTGTTCAGCGCCAGCAGGCCGCCGACCTGCTCGCCAGGGCTCTGCGCCCGCACCTCCACCACCTTCCAGAGGTACGGAAACACCACGCCGAGCACCAGTGTAGGGGCCGCGAGGATGCCCACCGCGGCGAGACCCAGGGTGCGCAGGTAGTCGAGCCAGTCGCGCCCCGCAGCTAGGTACCCGAGTCCGTCAGTGACCCGAATGAACAGCAGTGGTGTCAGCGCAACCAGCAGCGCCGCCGCACACAGGAGCAGCGACAGGGTTGGCACCGCCGGCAGCCGATGGCGCGCCAGCCAGCCGGCAATGAATGAGCCGGCGGCGAGTGCCAGCAGGAAGATCACCAGGATCACGGCATAGCTGTACACCGAGTTCTGCAATACCTGCGCGAACATCCGCGTCCACAGCACCTCCAGCGCCAGCGCGACAAAGCCGGATAGCAAGGCGAGCCCCCGCAACCAAGCCAGCGGTAAGGCGGGTGCCTCGGGCGCGGGCGCCGTGCGCGGCGCACCCTGCGGCAGCGGTTGCGGCCTCTGCGGCGGCAGCACCGCCGGGCCGCAGTCGTGTCGCCGACCGAGTGCCCAAGCCGCCAGTGCGATCACAGCGAACAGCCCAATGGCGAGCAGATAGGTGCCGTCGTAACCCAACAGCGGCGGCAACAGAAAGGCCGCACTCAAGGCACCAGCCGCGGCGCCTGCCGTATTGACGCCATAGAGCAGCGGCACCAGCCGCCCGAGGGCCGCTGGCTGACGCACCAGCCAAGCGCTTAGCAGCGGCAAGGTGCCACCCATGAAGAAGGCGGCGGGGGACAGCAGCAACAGCGCGAGCAACAGCTTGAGCAGCACCAGCAGGGCGGGCGCACCCATGGCCAAGCGGCCATAGAGGGCGCCGTACTGCGCTGCGAAGGCTGGCGCCAGCAGGAAGTAAGCAAAGGCCGCCACCACCACCCCGGCCTCCAGCAGCGCGTAGGTCGCGAGTGCTCGCGTGATCTGGCGGCTGCGCCGGCCCCAGTAGGCGCTGCCCGCGGCGAGCCCCAGAAAGAAGGCCGCCAGGGTGGCAGCCGCGGCCTGCGCAGTGGCACCGAAGAGGAGCGACAGCTCCCGCATCCAGACCACCTGCAGCACCAGGGCGCCGAAGCCGGAGAGGAAGAAGAGGCCGAAGACCGTCAGCGTGGTGGTGCGCATGGCGTCTCCAATTTGCGACATGGGGCATTCCTAATTGCTATGTTATAACATTGTGGACTGCGCCCCACGCACAGCCTCGCGGGTGCGTGCAGGCTCGGTCCCCCGCCGCCGATCCAGGCAGTGGCCTCGGGGAGCCGAGCCGAAGGACCACAGAACCGCGGCGGAGCGCCGTACCGGACCTGAGCCCCCACGGATGCCAACAGACCTTCTCCATCGGAGTGCAACCATGAACCAGCTTCTGACGCGGGGCGCGTTGTTCAGCGCCCTGCTGACTCCGTTCGCTGCGGCTGCCGCCGGCGATGCCGACATCAACGCGCTGCGCATGGAGCTCGACGCCATGCGCAGCCAATACGAAAACCGCATCCGCGCATTGGAATCGCGCCTGTCCGACGCGGAGCAGGCCGCCGAGGTCGCGCGCCAGGCGGCGGGTGCCGACGCGCTGTCGCTGCCGATGACGGCACCGCGCGTGCTGCGGGCGCAAAGCCAAGCGAGTGCCGGCGCGAGCCCGGCACCGGCCCGCACCGGCATCTTTGATGCCATCACCTCCGGCACCGCGTTCAACCCACAGATCTCAGTCATCCTGGACGGCAACTACTACCAGGACGACACCAAGGACGGAAACGGCGCCGCGCTGGTTGGCCAGGCCTATCAGGCGGGCGGCGGGCATAGTCACGGCCACAGCCATGGGGACGACGGTCACGGGCATGGCCATGACGATCATGCCCATGCCGTGGCCGAGCCCGGTTTCAACTTCCGCGAGGCGGAGTTGTCCTTCAGCGCAACAGTGGACCCATACTTCGACGCGGCCACCTACATTTCCATCGACGGCGATGGCAACGTCGAGCTGGAGGAGGCCTACTTTCAGACCCGCGCGCTGCCCTATGGCCTGCGGGTCAAGGGCGGTAAGTTCCTGAGCGACTTCGGGTACATCAACAACCAGCACCCCCACCAGTGGGACTTCGTGGATCAGAATCTGCCCTACCTGAACCTGCTCGGCTTCCACGGCCTGCAGGACACGGGCCTACAGCTCACTTGGCTGCCGGATCTGCCGGTGTACACCCTGTTGGGCGCCGAGGCCCTGCAGGGTAACCAAGAGGTCTTTGGCGCCACCTTGGGCGATGCGGAGCAGGCCGAGCTGAATCTGGGCGACACGGACTCCGGGCCGCGGCTCTTCACGGCGTTTGCCAAGATCGCACCCGAGATCGGCCGCAACCAGGCGCTGCAGTTCGGCGTGTCCTACGCCCATGCGACCCAGCATCAGTCCTCGCATACACACACCCATGCCGTGCATGAGCACGACCACGACGATGACCACGGCGACGACCACGGGCATGGACATGGGCATGAGGACGAGCACGAGCATGACCACGCCCATGGCGATGGCATCACGCACGAGCTGCACACGACGGGCCTCGCCGGCGATGCCGACCTCTGGGGCATCGACCTCGTGTACAAATACGATGCACCCAAACCCTACGGCCAAGGTGACTTCAAGTTCCAGGCCGAGTACCTGCGTTCCATCAAAGACCTCAGCATTCGCTCCAGCGCCCACCCGGAGCAGATCGGCAGCGGGCGCACATTCACCACCGACGGCCTCTACGCCCAGGCCACCTATGGCTTCTCGCCTAAGTGGAGGGCGGGGCTACGCTATGACGTGCTCGGGCTGACCAACGAGGTCAGCGGTGGCGCGAACCGGAGCTTCGGCAGCTCCGACCGCTGGACGGCCGACGTCACCTGGAACCTGTCCGAGTTCTCCCAGCTGCGCGCGCAGTACGCCTACAACGACATGCTGTCGGCACCGGACGAGCGTGAGCAGTTCAACGCCTTCTATCTGCAGTTCTTGATGAGTCTGGGGAGTCATGGGGCGCATGAGTTTTAGCGCGGCGATGCCCAAGACCAACGAGCGACTCGGGCGCCGCCCCGGCGGCGGGTCGTTCACTGGCTAAGGCAAAGGGCCAACGGCCAAGTGCTAACGGCAAGGGCCAAGGCGCGGACGCACATTCCTGGTGAGGTAAGCGAATGAACAAATGGTTGATAGGCTTTGTGAGCTGGTTGCTGCTGGCAGGGCCGGCGCTGGCACTGGATGTGGTGGCAACCAGCCCGAGCATGGGTGCACTGGTGCGCGCTGTGGCCCCCAACGCAGCCCTGACGGTGCTGGCCGGCCCGGAGCAGGACCTGCATGCCCTGCAGGCCAAGCCCAGCATGATCCGTGCCCTGCGCGGTGCCGATCTGGTGGTGGCCATCGGCGCGGAGTTGGAGATCGGCTGGCTGCCGGCGGCAACAGCCAGCGCCGCGAACCCGAAGATCCTGCCGGGGCGAGAAGGTTATTTCGAGGCCGCAGCACAGGTGCCGCTGCTCGACGTCGGCGGCGCAGCGGATCGGGCCATGGGCGACGTGCACCCGGCCGGCAACCCGCATGTCGATCTGGACCCGGTGCGCATGGCACAGGTCGCCGAGGCCCTGGGCACGCGCCTCGCCCGGTTGGACCCGGCCAATGCCGGGCGCTATCGCAGCAATGCTGCGGCCTTTGTCGACGCCGTTGACCAGCGCCTGCCCGGCTGGCAGGCACGGCTGACTGATGCGCCGGGCGTGGTGCTTTACCACCGTGACGCGGTGTACCTGCTAGAGCGCTTCGGCGTGCCCCTGCTCGGCACCATCGAGTCGGTGCCAGGGGTCCCGCCAAGTGGCCGAGACGTGCGCAACTTGATCGGCAAGCTCCGGGGCGTCAGTGATGGGGTCATCATCTACGCGCCCTACCAGTCACCAAGGGCGCCACAGAAGCTCGGGCAGGAGCTCGGCTGGCCGACCCGGCAACTGCCATTGGCGCCGCCGGTGGATGCCGACGGCAGCGGCTATCTGCGGCACATCGACCGCTGGGTGAACACCATTGCCGCCGGCTGAGCCGCCGGACGCTGCCCATCTCTTGACGGTGGACGGCCTCATCGCCGGTTGGGCACGGCCGGTGGTGGGGCCGGTGTCGTTCAGCCTGTCGCGTGGCGAAGTGGTGGGTCTATGGGGTGCCAATGGCACCGGCAAGTCGACACTGATCGCCGCCATCGCCGGGCAGGCACGTTGCTTCGGCGGCCGCCTGCGGCTGGCGGACCGCATCGGTCTGGCGATGCAGCCGCAGGCACCGGTGCGCTTCACACCCCTGCCGGTCACCGGCCGCGAGCTGCTCCGCGTCGCCGGCGCGCCGGCGCAGGCCGCGGGGCTGCCGCCGACCCTGGCCGCCCTGCTGCCCTTGCGGTTGGACCGCATCAGCGGCGGCCAGCACCAGCTACTCTGCGTCTGGGCAGCGCTGGCCAGCCGTGCTGGCCTCGTGCTGCTGGACGAGCCCACCAACAATTTGGACCCTACCCACACGCAACTGCTGGCAGATATGCTCGCCGAGCGCCGCGCAGACCGCGCCGTGCTGCTGGTGAGCCACGAGCGGGACTTCCTGGAGGCCCAGTGCACCCGCATCCTGGCGCTGGACCGCACTGGTGCGCTGCTGCCCGAAGGCTGACTGCCCGTGGCGCAGGCTCGCCGGCAGACGCTGGCAGCGCCGAGGGCCGAGAGCCCAGAAGCAATCACTGTGGGTGGTGAGGGAGTCCGGACGTTGGCCCTCGGCCCGTGGCTCTCGCCATTCCCAAACCGGTGTCGTGCCGACAACTCAGACGCTCCGCGGTCTGAGAAAGCGCCTCGCTAAACTGGATGGACCTGTCCACACTCACCGATCCGATCTTTGCCCTCCCCTTCCTGGTGGGCCTGCTCTTGGCTGCCGTGCTGCCGCTGCTGGGCGCACTCTTGATGCTGCGCGACGAATGGCTCGCGGCGCTGGGATATGCGCACCTCGCCGCCGCCGGCGCCCTGCTCGGGCTCGCCGCTGGACTGCCGGCGGTGGCCGGCGGGCTCGCTGCCGCCGCGGGTGCCGCCACGGCCAAGGGCGCCGGCGGCGCCCGCGGCAACGCCGCCTACGGCTTTATGATTCTCGGCGGCTGGGCGGCGCTGTTGTTGATTGCGGCCAACAGCGCCCTCGGCGAGCGCCTGGGCCATGCCATCATCGAGGGGCAGCTCTATTTCGCCGGGCCCACGGATCTTGCCGCGTCCCTGCTGTTGGCGCTGGCGGTAGCGGCCGCACTGCCATGGCTCATGCCCCGGCTGCTGCGTGCCCGGCTGCTGCCGCAGCACGAGCGCGCCAACCGCCTCCCCGCCTGGCGTTGGCACCTGGGCTTCGACCTGCTCGCCGCCGCCGGGATGGCCGTGGCCACGGCGAGCATGGGCCTGATGGCCGCCTTCGCGCTGGTGCTGGCGCCGCCTTGGCTGGCCTTTCGCCGGGCGCTCGGCTGGCGGCAAGCCCTCGTTTGGTGCACCCTCGTCGGCACCCTGGCCTACCTCATCGCGTTTGGCGTTGCGTTGGTGCTGGACCAACCCTTCGCGCCCGTCCTCGTGGCCTTACTGTTGGCCGGTGCCGGCCTCGGTGCTCGGCGCACCTGAGGGGGCCAGTGCCGGGCGCCCGCTACCGCGATCCCTCGTACCCTTCCCACAACCCCCGCAACGGAGACTGAGACCCATGCATACAACTTTAATACCGATTGCTGTTCAACGACTTGCACTCACTGCTGCCCTGACCCTGACGCTTGTCCTGAGCCTGCTGCAGCCCGCCATCGTCGCCGCGGAAGAGGCAATCGACCGGGCACCGCTCTTCATCAACTTGGTCACCGATGATCCGCACCGGGCACAGATGGCACTCGCGTTCGGCAACAATCAGCTGGAGCGCGGCCATGCGCTGACGGTGTTTCTCAATGATCGCGGCGTGTTCATCGCAGCCAAGCAGGGGGCTGAACGCTTTGGCCTGCACCAGCAATTGCTTGCGGAGATGGCAGCAGCGGGCGCCCAGATCATTGTCTGCCCCATGTGCATGCAGCACTACGGCATCGCCAAGGCCGACCTACTCGACGGGCTTGCCGTCGGCAACCCGGACCTTACCGGCGGGGCGCTGTTTGCACCAGATACTCGCACCCTCACGTGGTAAGCGGCGATGTGCGGCGTTGCCATTGGCAGGAGTGTGGACGTTGGCTGCTGATCAATGGGCCTTTACACGTGCAGAGGGCATCGGCGTTGGCTGGGTCAGCATCATCGATCATGGTCGGCTCCGAGAGATACTCGGCATTCCGCCAGCCATCGCGCTCATTGCCTACCTCTGTGTCGGCTACGTGCGCTTCTTTCGGGACCGCCCCGAGCTGGCGAGTGCCGGCTGGCTCGACCGCGCTGATCTGAGCTCGGTGGTGCATCGGGATCGATGGGGCGGCTGAACCGGCTTGCAGCCCATGGGCTGCGTCCCTAGCATGAACGGCTAAGCCATCCCTCGAGGTCCGCGTATGCCCTTCGACCCGACGCTCGCGCCCGTCGTTTTCGGCGAGGCGCTCTTCGATTGCTTCCCAGATGGCGCGGAAGTGCTGGGCGGTGCCCCCTTCAACGTCGCCTGGCACCTCGCCGCCTTCGGTGCGGCCCCCATCTTCGTCAGCCGCATCGGCGAAGACGCCTTGGGCGAGCGCATCCGCAATGCCATGACCAAGCTCGGCATGGGGACCGTCGGGCTGCAGCGGGATCCGGTGCATCCCACCGGTCGGGTGCAGGTGAGCCTGGAAGGCGGCGAGCCCAGTTACGAGATCGTGGCCGGCAGCGCCTATGACTTCATCGATGCCGCCGCGCTGCCGAAGCGCGCCGGCGGGGGGCTCCTCTACCACGGGAGTCTGGCCCTGCGGAATACGGACTCGGCGGCGGCACTGGAGCGTCTGCGCGCGGACACGGATGCGATCTTCCTGGACGTGAATCTGCGCGACCCCTGGTGGTCGGTGGAGCAGGTTCACGCATTGCTCGACGGCGCCCGCTGGGCGAAGCTGAACGACGAGGAGCTTGCTCGGCTCGCACCAGCGGGCGACAGCCCCCAGACCCGCGCCGCCGCCCTCATTGGGCACCACGGGCTCGACCTGGCGTACGTCACCCTCGGGGCAGAAGGCGCTTTTGTGCTGACCGCAGACGGGACAGAGGAACGCATCTGGCCCGCCGGCCACATCGAGGTGGTGGACGCAGTCGGCGCGGGGGATGGCTTTGCGGCGGTGCTGATCCTAGGACTGCTACGCGGCTGGCCGCTCGGCGAGACCCTGGAGCACGCCCAAGCCTTCGCGTCTGCCATTGTCGGTCGGCGGGGCGCCACCGTCGATGACCCCACGTTCTACGCCAACTTCCTGCACGCTTGGGACACGGCTTAAGGCGATTGCCGGAAGCGTTCATACCAGATGACGCCGGATTGACGTTCGCCTTCTAAGGGGTGCTGGCGCCAACACAGTGGGCCAACGGAGGGCCAACACGACGCCGAGGGCAGGCGTCAAGAGCAGTTGGATGGTATGCACGTTGACCGCAATCGCCTGACCACCCCGCGGACGCGGCAGGCTTGCCGCTGCGTCCAGTGTTGCACCGCTAGCGACCCCGATGCCACCTCGCCTGGTGTCCGTCCGGCTGCGCCGACGGCGGCGCACCCGGCCACGCTGGCAGGCACCAACTGCGCTGCCGCCCACGGCCGGGCATGTGCACGGCCGTAACCGCCACCCGAGTGTTACCGATGGAGACCGACGTTCCGAATGCCCGTATCCCTGCCCTTGCCGCCTTTCTGCAGGAGCACCGCAGCCAGGCGCACCGGGTACTCCACCACATCATCGGCCTGCAGCGGCCGTTTCTGCTGCGCAGCGACCTCACCGACGCCATCGACTACCTGAGCGCAGAGGCACCGGCGCTCGCCGATACCCCGCTGGGACGGGCACTGCACCAGTGCGAGGAGGCGGCCATCGATGCGTCCTGGATCTACCTGGCGCTGCGCCAACGGGTGGCGCGCTGGGATTATCTGCGCATCCACCTGGAGGCCATGGACCTGCAGCAAGTGAGCGTGGGCGAGTATCTAGGCTTCAAGGAGCACCTGGCAACGGGCGGGCACGCAGATCCCTTTGGGCTCGAGATCGACCTGGAGCCCTTCTACCGGGATCAGTACAAGCTCAAGGAATCTGGCTCCATTGGTCGCGGTGTGGAATTTCTGAATCGGCGCCTGTCCAGCCGGCTGTTCGAGGACATCGGCAAGGGCGATCAGCGCTTGCTGCATTTTCTGCGCATGCACAGCTACCGGGGCCAGCAGCTGATGCTGAACGACGGTATCAGCACCGTTGCCGAGCTGCGCAATGCCCTACGGCAGATGCTGATTCCGCTGCGTCGCCGACCGACGCACACGCCCTATCACGACATCGCCGCGGAGCTCCGCGGCCATGGCTTCGAGGCCGGCTGGGGCGCGGACGTGGAGCGCATCCGCAACACCATGGGGCTGCTGCTGGACATCTTGGAGGCACCCTCTCCGCGCGCGCTGGAGGCGTTCTTGGGCCGGGTGCCCATGATCTTCTCCATCGCCATCCTGTCGCCGCACGGCTGGTTTGGTCAGTCCAACGTGCTCGGCCGACCGGACACCGGCGGCCAGGTGGTGTACATCCTCGATCAGGTGCGCGCCCTGGAGCGCGAAATGCACCGCCGCCTGGCCGAGCAGGGCATCGACATCGAGCCGCGGGTGATCGTCCTGACCCGCCTCATCCCTGAAGCCGAAGGCACACTGTGCAACCAGCGCCTGGAGCCCATCGCCGGCACCCGCAATGCGACCATCCTGCGCGTGCCCTTCCGCAGCGCCGCCGGCGAAGAGGTACAGCACTGGATCTCGCGCTTCCACATCTGGCCTTACCTGGAACGCTACGCCTTGGATGCCGAGCGCGAGCTGTTGGCGGAACTCGGTGGCCGACCTGACCTGATCATCGGCAACTATTCGGACGGCAACCTGGTGGCGTCACTGATGTCGCAGCGACTCAAGGTGAGCCAGTGCAACATCGCCCATGCGCTGGAGAAGACCAAGTACCTGTACTCCGATCTGTATTGGCGCGACAACGAAGAGCGTTATCACTTTTCCGCCCAGTTCACTGCGGACCTGATCGCGATGAACACCGCAGACTTCATCATCACCAGCACCTACCAGGAGATCGCCGGCACCGACGACAGCGTCG
>CAZGCI010000119.1:0-9827 GCA_964524185.1 uncultured Thiohalocapsa sp.
CAGCTTGGCCCCCTGGCCCCATCGATTAGCCGGGCTGGTGAGCGATGCGGGCTAGGCCCCCGCAGCGAGCCGACGGCCCGCGCCGGGCAGCCCCACTGCGCCCGGCTGCCGGCGGGGCCTCGGCGTGCGGCGACGCACCCGGCGCGCAACCCGCGGACGACTGCGGCGCACCCGGCGCAGCAACCGCAGCGGGCCGTATTCGAAGGCGAGGCTCAGCAGCCCGAGCACGGCGTAGATCAGGCTAAGCCCCAGGGTCAGCAGCAGCAAATCGATGGCAGGCAACATGGTCTTCTCCACAGCCGGTTGAGGACAGTAGAGAAGAGCATGCGCCCGCCGGTGACTCATTCGGCGAGTCCGCCGCGGCTGTAAGTGCGCGCAAAGCCGCTTCGTGCTCGCGGAGCCTGTGCGGGCCTCAGTCCCTGGGCAGCGTCCAAACGGGGGGCTCGTCGGCGATGCGCGGCGAATCGGCCATCGGGGCCGAGAGGCCTTCCAGTCGGGGCGCAAGCGTGGACAGCTCGGCGGCACCACCGCTGCCGGCCTGCGGCATCCGCAGCACCGACATCGGAGCGGACAGGTCAAGCTGGGTCTGTGACGGCCGGAGCACATCCGCACTGGGTTGCCGCCGCATCGTTGCCGAAGCGCCACTGGTCGGCTTGGCGAAGCGGCCGGCGGCATCCAGACGCAGCATCGCAGGCTGTGCGTGCCCGTCATCCGGCAATCTGGCAAGTTCACCGGCAGCGGGCTCCGGCGGCAGCGTCGTCGCCACTGGATCAGACGGCACGGCCTCGGCTTCAACGCCAATGGCGACATCGGTGGTGCCGGGCCCAGTGGCAGCCTCGGCGGTGGGCGTCGGTGCGCCGCGCGCCGGAGAGGACGTTTCCAGGCCGGGGCGGTGGGCGACATCGGGCTCATCGCCCGCCGTTGACAGCGTGTCCTGGGCGCTTGCCGCATCCGCGGCGACGGTCGGGTCCGGGTGCGCTGCTGCAACGTCTGCCTCTGCGAGCGCTTCTGGAGCCACCTCCGCGGCTACCGCTGGGGCCACCGCTGCGCCCTCGGTCTCAACCATCGCATCCGCGCCCGATGCGGCCGATGCCGTGAGCGCGCCGGTAGTGCCACCCGCGGCGCCCGTGTCGGCGCGGTCGTCCACTGCGGCATCGCCCTCGGCAACGGCAACTGCGTCAGCGTCTTCCACGCCCGCCGCGGCCGCATCCGTCGCCGTAGCGTTCGTCGCCGAAGCGTCCATACCCGACGCAGTCGTGTCGGCCACCACGTCGCCCAGGGGCTCGTCAGCGGCCGCGACGGTCGCCTCACCCTCGGGCGTGGCCTCTGCCACCGCCTCCCGTTCCGACGCCGGCTGGGGCTCCGCAAAGGCGATCCGCCCCGCACTGTCCGCAGGCTTGTCGAGCATCGCCAGTAACCGGCGATCGCGGCCGTAGATGTCTTGGCGGAAGCCGACCCGACCTGCTTCGTCCGCCTTGGCGGTGAGGTAGTACAGCAGCACTGGCAGATGCTCGTCCAAGTTGACCCAACGTGTCCGGCCCCGGTTCACGACCCGGTTGATCTCCCCCTGGTCCCAAGCGGGCTTGTTCAGCACGTGCTGCGCAAGGGTCAGGGGCTCCTTCACACGCACGCAACCATGGCTGTAGGCCCGCCTCGAGCGATTGAACAGGCCCCGCGACGGCGTGTCATGGAGATAGATGGCGTGGCCGTTGGGGAACATAAATTTGACGCGCCCGAGCGCGTTGCGCGGCCCCGGCTCCTGCACCAAGTAGTACTGCCCACCGCTGCGCACCCGCTTGTAACCGGCTGGCACGCCCTTGAACTTTTTCTCAATGGAGCGCGGCACCGTCCAGGTGGGATTGAAGACCAAATACTCCATCTCGTCCCGAAACATGGGCGTCTGATTGTCCAGGGTGCCGATAATGCCCGGCGTGCGCCAGGCTTCTTCACCATCGCGGACTAGGTAGAGCTCGAAGGCCGCCAGATCCACGAAGAGATAGTCCGACGGCAGGTCATTATACAGCCAGCGCATGCGCTCTAGATTCGCCTGGATGGCAAGCAGACGCTCATCTAACGGCACATTCAATGCCCGTAGGGTGTTGGGACCGACGATGCCATCGCCGGCAAGCCCAGAGCGACGCTGAAAGCCCTTAATGGCCTCGGCCAGATCCTCGTCATAGCGCTGGGGGTCTGCCACGAACCCGTGCTCGAAGCCGTCGATGACAGCGAGGTGCTCGCGGATGAGGGGCACGCGAGCGTCTTGGGTACCCACCCTCAGGTTGGGTCCGCCCGGGATATCCGACCAGCCGCCACGGTCAGCAATGGCGAGATAGCGCTGATATCCCCGCTTCAAGTTTCGGTAGAAATCCGGGTTTGGCAGCAGGGCGGCGAGCTCGTCCGCCATGCCCGGCGTCGCAAGCACATGGGCCATGTCGGCTTTGAGCTGTTCCGCGTCGGCGGGCTCCACAAAGGTCAGACCCCGGTTCACATGCCGCGGATTGTGCTTACCGAAGCGGAAGTGGTGGATATAGCGGAGCAAGGCGTCGGACAGTACCAGTTCTGCCGTGACGCTGTCGTCAGACTCCGGCTTCTGCAGCCGGCCGCTGGCGATGAGTTCGGCGATGGATTCGGCGTGGAAGTCGGCGGGGACAAAGCCATCGGCTCGGCTCTGCTGCGCCAGATCCAACATGGTCTGCGCACGGCGGCTGTCCCATGCGGGGCGATAGTCCCGCTCGGCGTAGAATTCTGCGAGCAGCCGCGGTGAGAACAGCGCCAAGTCGCGCTCACCGACCCCGACGACGGGAAGTTCCACGCCGGGGTCATCGGTGCCCGCAAAAGGCGACAGCGTCGCACCCAGGTCCGCCAGTACAGTGCCCATGGTGAGGAGCAGCGCCAACCCGGTTACCGCCGCGACGCCCCGCGCTGGAATCCAGAAGCGACCAGCCCTACTCGGCCGCCGACGTGACATTGCGCGCGAGACGCGCGGACCCCCGGGGGGAAAATACGCTGAAGGCATGGCCAGTTCCTCGATACGGAGTCCGGAAAACCCTACACCGAACCCGTTTTGCAACAGATAGATAGCTGCACTATACCGAAGCGGCCACAGCATCGCAGCCGGTCATTGACCGACGCCTGGATATCGATGAGAGGACACCGCCTACTGCCAGTACCCGCTCACGCGCGCGAGACGGCAGCCTTCGCTTGCTTGTTCGTCAAGCCTCACCGAGCAATTGCACCCGGCCCTCCTCGTCAACGCACTCAAGACGGACGTCGAAACCCCACAAGCGCCGGATGTGCAGCAGCATCTCGTCCAGCGTGTCACCGAGTGGGCGGCGGTTGTGGCGGTAATGCCGCAAGGTCATGGAGCGGTCTCCGCGCAAATCCACATCGTAGACCTGGATGTTTGGCTCACGATTGCCCAGGTTGTACTGGTCCGCTAACGCCTGCCGCAGCTGCCGGTAACCACTCTCCTCGTGGATTGCAGTGATCTCCAGCGTGTCCTCGCGATCGTCATCGCGTACCTGGAAGAGGTGGAAGTCGCGCATCAGCTTGGGCGACAAGTATTGCGCGATGAAACTCTCGTCCTTGAAGTTGCGCATCGCAAAGTCCAGCACCTTGAGCCAATCGCCGCCGGCGATGTCTGGGAACCAATAGCGGTCCTCGTCCGTCGGCGCTTCGCAAATGCGACGTAAATCGCGCATCATCGCAAAGCCTAGCGCATAAGGGTTAATGCCGGAATAGTAGGGTGAGTCGAAGTCCGGCTGGTAGACGACATTGGTGTGCGATTGCAGCACCTCCATCATGAAGCCGTCCGTCACCATACCTTGGTCGTACAGCCGATTCAGCAGTGTGTAATGCCAAAAGGTGGCCCAGCCTTCATTCATCACCTGCGTCTGACGCTGCGGATAAAAATATTGGCCAATTTTCCGGACAATACGTACGATCTCGCGCTGCCAGGGCTCCAGAAGAGGGGCGTTCTTTTCGATGAAGTAGAGTAGATTCTCTTGCGGCTCCTCCGGGAAGCGCCGCGCCCCGGCAGAGCCGCCCCCGCTCGCCTGATCCACGGGCAGGGTGCGCCAGAGGTCGTTGACCTGGGACTGCAAATAGGCCTCGCGCTCTGCCTGCAGGCGCTTCTCTTCTGCCATGGACAGCGGCGACGGTCGCTTATAGCGATCCACACCATAGTTCATGAGCGCGTGACAGGAATCGAGGAGCAGCTCGACCTCGTCTTGGCCATGGCGCTCCTCACACTCAGCGATATAAGTCCGGGCAAAGACCAGGTAGTCGATGATGGCATCGGCGCTGGTCCAGGTACGAAAAAGGTAATTACCCTTGAAGAAGCTGTTATGCCCATAACTCGCATGGGCGATGACCAGCGCCTGCATGGGGAGAGTATTCTCCTCCATCAGGTAGGCGATGCAAGGGTCGGAGTTGATGACGATCTCGTACGCGAGCCCCATCTGCCCGCGCCGATAGGTCTGCTCGGTGGAGACGAACTGCTTACCGAAAGACCAGTGATGGTAGTTAATGGGCAAGCCCACACTGGAATAGGCGTCGATCATCTGCTCCGAGGAGATGACCTCTACCTGATTCGCATAGGTATCGAGCTTAAACTCGTCGTGGGCGATGCGTGCAATCTCCTTATCGAAGCGCTTGAGCAGCGGAAAGCTCCACTCGGAGGAATCGGAGATCAGTTTATCGGGCATGACAATCGCGCTGACTCGGGGCGCTGCTGAGTGACTAGTTATGGGCCGACTGGCGTTGCGTTGCATCAGCGTGTGTCCGCTCAGCCGTTAATGAGGCCTCACGTTCCCCACTTTGCAACCTGCTGCCGTATCGGGCCGCACTGGACCTCGCCGGGGCCTCGTGTGGGCCCACAGGGGTTCCGCATCGGGATCTCCTTGGGGGCTTCATCGGGCCTCTTGGCGCTTGAACAACTCCCGGAACACCGGGTAGATGTCATCCGCACCGCCGATCTCTTCCATGGCGAAATGCGGGTGCACCGCCTTGACGTCCTGGTAGGCGTACCACAGGCTCTGGTGCTGGCGAGGCGTAATCTCGACGTAGGCGTAGTAGCGCATCAAGGGCAGGAGCTGGTTGATCAGCAGGTCACGGCAGATGCTAGAGTCTGAATCCCAGTTATCGCCGTCCGACGCCTGCGCCGCGTAGATGTTCCAGGTGCCGGAGTCATAGCGCTCTGCAATGACCTCATGGGCCAAATTCAGCGCGCTGGAGACCACCGTACCCCCGGTTTCGCGGGAGTAGAAGAATTCCTGCTCATCGACCTCTTGCGCGATGGTGTGGTGGCGGATGAAGACGACATCGATCTTGTCGTACGTCCGCTGCAGGAACAGGTAAAGCAGAATAAAGAAGCGCTTCGCAAGATTCTTGCGCACCTGATCCATGGAGCCTGACACGTCCATGATGCAGACCATCACGGCTTTGCTGGTTGGCTCCGGCTGCTTGGTGAAGGACTGGTAGCGCAGGTCAAAGGTGTCGATGAAGGGCAGCGCCGCAATCCGCGTCTTGAGGCGATCGATTTGTTCGCGCAGGGCAACCACACGAACGTCATCCTCGGCCGCCCCGTCCGCCAGAAGCCGCTCCAGCTCGGCTTCCAGGTCGCGGATGCGCGCTCGATGCGGTGAGCCAAGGGCCGTGCGGCGCGCGATGGCACCCTTCAGTGAGCGAACGACATCGATGTTGCTGGGGGCGCCCTCCGTGGTGTAACCGGCCCGAACCGTCTTGAACTCGGTGGTACCCATGAGTTGGTTACGCACCAGGTTCGGCAGTTCTAAGTCGTCGAAGAGTAGATCGAGGAACTCCTCGCGCGACAGCTCAAAAACGAAGTCGTCTTCGCCCTTCCCCCCCTTGCCGGCACGCCCCTGACCCGAGCCAGAACCGGAGCCGCCCTCGGGTCGCTGTACCCGGTCACCGGCCTCGAATTCTTTATTACCGGGGTGGATCATGTCCCGGGTGCCACCCGGACCATGGTGGAAGATCGGCTCCGAGATATCCTTGGATGGAATCCCCACCCGCTCACCGCCGTCGATGTCCGTGATACTACGACGGTTGACCGCGTCCGACACGGCTCGCTTGAGCTGGCTCTTATAACGCTTAAGGAACCGCTGCCGATTGACAGTGCTCTTATTCCTCGCGTTAAGGCGACGGTCGATGAAATGGGACATAGACTGGAGGTGTCTGGCTCACGTTAGGTTGGCCGTCATCGAGGCAGGACGACATCGATCACGGTATCACACTGCAATCTAGTGCCTAAGGCCCGGGGGCCAACGGGGGCCGGTTCCGTTTGTATCCCGTCCTCACTGCGCCTTGCGCACACGCAGGTACCACTCCGACAACAATCGCACTTGCTTGGGCGTATATCCCTTCTCCACCATGCGATCGACGAACTGCTCGTGCTTCTTCTTGTCGTCGGCGGAGGCCTTGGCGTTGAAAGAGATCACCGGCAGCAGCTCTTCGGTGTTCGAGAACATCTTCTTCTCGATCACTACGCGCAGTTTCTCGTAGCTGGTCCAGCGCGGGTTGGCACCGTTGTTGTTGGCACGCGCGCGCAACACGAAGTTGACGATCTCGTTGCGGAAGTCTTTCGGGTTCGAGATGCCGGCGGGCTTCTCGGTCTTCTCCAACTCTTCGTTGAGCGCGCCGCGGTTCATCATCTCACCGGTATCCGGATCACGGTACTCCTGATCTTGGATCCAGTAGTCCGCATACGTCACATAACGGTCGAAGATGTTTTGACCGTACTCGGCGTAGGACTCGAGATAGGCTGTCTGCAGCTCTTTCCCGATGAACTCCGCGTAGCGCGGCGCGAGATACTGCTTAAGGAAGCCCAGATAGCGATCCTGTACCTCGGGCGGCAAGTGTTCGCGGACGATCTGGCGCTCCAGCACATAGAGCAGATGTACCGGGTTTGCGGCCACTTCGGTGTGATCGAAGTTGAAGACCTGCGAGAGGATCTTGAACGCAAAACGCGTGGAGATTCCGGACATCCCCTCGTCGACGCCGGCGTAGTCGCGATACTCTTGTACCGACTTTGCCTTCGGGTCCGTGTCTTTAAGGTTCTCGCCGTTGTAGACCCGCATCTTGGAGAAGATGCTGGAGTTTTCCGGTTCCTTGAGCCGCGTCAACACCGAGAATTGCGCCATCATCTCGAGGGTGCCGGGAGCACAGGGCGCCTGATTCAGGGAACTGTTGCGCAGCAGCTTATCGTAAATGTGCTGCTCTTCACTGACACGCAAACAGTAGGGCACCTTGACGATGAAGACGCGGTCGAGGAAGGCCTCGTTGTTTTTGTTGTTGCGGAAGGACTGCCATTCGGACTCGTTGCTGTGCGCCAGGATGATCCCTTGGAAGGGAATCGCAGACAGCCCCTCGGTGGCGTTGTAATTACCTTCCTGCGTCGCCGTCAGGAGCGGATGCAGCACCTTGATGGGTGCCTTGAACATCTCGACGAATTCCATCAAGCCCTGATTAGCACGGCACAGTGCGCCGGAATAGCTGTAGGCGTCGGCGTCGTTTTGGGCGAAGTGCTCCAGCTGGCGGATGTCCACTTTACCGACCAACGCAGAGATGTCCTGGTTGTTCTCGTCGCCGGGTTCGGTTTTGGCCACCGCCACCTGCTCCAAGATGGACGGATAGAGCTTAACGACGCGAAATTTGGTGATATCGCCGTTGTACTCCTGCAGCCGCTTCACCGCCCAGGGCGACATGATCGTCCGCAAGCACCGGTTCGGGATGCCGTAGTCTTCCTCCAGAATCGGACCGTCTTCTTCCGGTGAGAACAAGCTGAGCGGCGACTCGAACACCGGAGAGTCCTTGATGGCGTAGAAGGGCACGCGCTCCATCAACTCCTTGAGCTTTTCGGCCAGTGACGACTTGCCGCCGCCGACGGGGCCGAGCAGGTAGAGGATCTGCTTCTTTTCTTCCAGCCCTTGCGCCGCGTGTTTCAGATACGACACGAGCTGGTCGATGGATTCCTCCATCCCGTAGAAGTCCGCGAAGGCCGGGTAGCGCTTGATGACCTTATTCTGGAAGATCCGGCTCAACCGCGAGTCGTTGTGGGTATCGATGAGCTCCGGTTCGCCGATCGCCGCAAGCAGACGCTCCGCCGCACCGGCATAGGCCATCGGATCGCTTTTACACAGATCCAAATACTCCTGCAGGCTCATGTCCTCTTCGCGAGAGGACTCGTAGCGGGCCTGGTAGCGCTCGAAGATCGACATTCAGCACACCTCGTGTAGGTTGTCTGTCCGGATACGGGCTAGGGCAGCTCCGGATTGGCCTCAGCGATTACATTGCAACGCTATGGTCGGACTGCAAGCTCCGCGCCAACGCAAAAACTTGGCCGAGCCCCCATGGCGGATGGGACACTGCCATCTGGCACCATGCCACATTTGGGTGCTGCGCGCGCAGCGCTGTGCACCCGAAAAGCGCACCCCGGGCAAAGGCCACACGGCGCTTTCCTCGCCGAGGAACTTTGCGCTTAGACAGGTCCCCTCGCAAGGGTTCAAACCCCTGCTCGCGGTGCCCTTGTCTGCCGCCGGTCGGCGGCGCCTCGCCGCGCTGCACGCACTGAGCGCCAGTGCAGCCACCACCACCACGCGCCCAGGGCACAAAGCCCCATCAACACAGGCGCAGGGTTAGTCCACGCCACCACGGCGAGCGTCGCTGCCGTGAGCAAAAGATAGACCAGCGGCGGCCCTGGATACCAGGGGATACGGAACGGACGCGGCAGCTCGGGCTCGGTACGCCGCAGCCACATCGCGCCCAACACGGTCAGCAGCGACGAGAGCATGAGTGTGAAGCCCGCGAACGCAAGCACGGCGCCGAAGGTACCGGTCAGAATGAGCCCGAGTGCGAGCGCCAAAGACAACAGCACCGCCCGAGTTGGTGCGCCGCGACGATTGCGCGCACCGAAAAGGCCCAGCGCCGGCCGGTCTTCCGCCATGGCCTCGAACACACGTGGGCCCGCCAGCAACATGGCGCTGATGGTTGAGAGCAGAAGCAGCGCCAGCATCGCACTCATTAGCCGGCCGCCCTCGTCGCCGAACAACCAGCGGGCCGCGACGGCACCCACCTCCACGGTACCCGCGAGCACAGCAGGTGGCACGCTGCGCAGGAATACCCAGTTCAGCAGCAGATACAGGACGGCCACCAAGCCGGTGCCGAGCAGCAGCGCCCGCGGCACCAGCCGCTGCGGCGTGCGCACCTCCGCCGCGACGTAGGTCGCTGCATTCCAGCCGGAATAGGCATAGGACACGTACACGAGGGACAGCGCAAACGCCGGTGACAAGACGGCACCCGGCGTCCCCGCGCCCGGCAGAGGTGATAACGCGCCGGGCGCCGCCGGCAGCAACAGACCGGCAGCGCAAAAGAGCACGATGGCCACCACCTTCAGCACGGTCATCACCACCTGGAAGCGCCTGCCGAGGCCGACGTCGAAGGCATGGAGCCCGGCGATGAGGACAACGGCAACCGCCGCCATCGGATTCGGCGCCAGCGGCACGACGGTCGCCGCATATTGGCCGAAGGCCATGGCGGCCAGCGCCACCGGGGCTGCGAAGCCAACGGTGGTCGAAATCCAACCCGCAATCAACCCGACGGCCGGACCGAAGCTCCGGCTGAGATAGACATACTCGCCGCCCGAGCGCGGCAGCGCTGCCGCCAGCTCCGCGTAGACGAGGGCACCGCAGGCGGCCACCAAGCCGCCCAGCAGCCAAAGCAACAGCAATGCGGCACCGTCCTGCACCCCCTGCAGGGCAATCGCATCAATCGACACGAATATTCGAAGAAGCTGAAGTTTTGGTTTT
>CAZGCI010000120.1:0-9704 GCA_964524185.1 uncultured Thiohalocapsa sp.
AGGACGCCTCCTGCATCGGCGGCAACGTCGCCATGAACGCCGGCGGCAAGAAGGCCGTGCTCTGGGGCACGGCGCTGGATAACCTGGTCTCCTGGCGCATGGTGACGCCGGACGCGGACTGGCTCGAGGTGGAGCGGCTGGATCACAACCTCGGCAAGATCCACGACGCCGCAACGGTGCGCTTTCGCATCACCCGCATCAAAGCCGACGGCAAGACCCCCAGGGGCGCGCCGGAGCTGCTGGAGATGCCGGGCAGTGCCTTCCGTAAGCACGGCCTGGGCAAGGACGTGACGGACAAGTTTCTGTCCGGTCTGCCCGGCGTGCAGAAGGAGGGCTGCGACGGCCTGATTACCTCCGCTCGCTTCGTGCTGCACCGCATGCCGGAGCATGTGCGCACCGTGTGCCTGGAGTTCTTCGGCGCCGACCTGGATCGGGCCGTACCCGCCATTGTCGAGGTGAAGGACTTCGTCGACGACCATCCGGAGGTGCAGATCGCGGGTCTGGAGCACCTGGACGAGCGCTACGTGCGCGCAGTCAACTATTCCACCAAGGCCAACCGTCGCGAGCTGCCGAAGATGGTGTTGATTGCAGACCTGGTTGCTGACGATGAGGAGGCGGTGGCCTTCGTCGCCGACGAGGTGGTGCGGCTCGCCAATGCCCGCGACGGCGAGGGCTTCATCGCCACCAGCCCGGAGGCGCGCAAACGCTTCTGGCTGGACCGCGCCCGCACCGCGGCCATCTCCCGGCACACCAACGCCTTCAAGATCAACGAGGACGTCGTCATCCCGCTGGACAAGCTCGCCGCCTACAGCCGCGGCATCGAGCGCATCAACATCGAGCAGTCCATCCGCAACAAGGACGCCATCATGGCCGCGGTGCTGGACTATCTGGCCGGTCCGCTGGAGGAGGCCCGCCCCGCCGGGACCTATGCGTCCGAGGCCTCGGACGAGGCGCGACAGATCCTCAACGCCAAGCGCCGGGCCGCCATCGAGGTCGTCGAGCAGGCCCGCAACCGCTGGCATGCCATCATGGACCTGTTGGACGAGCCCGCCATCGAGCATCTGGAGTTGCTGCGCGAGCCCGAGCGGGCCCTGGTACACGCCCAGGACACGCTGCTGGACCTCATGCTGCGCCGCGATCTGCGCCAGACCTACCGCAAAGAGGTTGCCAAACGGCTGGACGAGATCTTCGCCGGCCAGGACCTGGCGCCGGTGCGCGCCAAGCTAGCCGAGCGCCACCGACAGGTCCGCGACGCGCGCCTCTTCGTCGCGCTGCATATGCATGCCGGCGACGGCAACGTGCACACCAACATCCCGGTGCACTCGGATAACTACGCCATGCTCAAGGAGGCCGACCGCATTGTAGATCGGGTCATGGCGCTCGCCACCGCGCTCGGCGGCGTCATCTCCGGGGAGCACGGCATTGGGCTCACCAAGATCGGCTATCTGGAGCCAGAGAAGCTCGACGCCTTTGCCCGCTACAAGCAGCGCGTCGACCCGAAGCATCGCTTCAACCCGGGCAAGCTCGCCAAGGACTCCGGCCTGGACGGGGCCTATACGCCGTCGCTGCGCTTGGTTCAGCAGGAGGCGATCCTGCTGGAGGAGACGGAGCTCGGCGCGCTCAACGACGACGTGAAGCACTGCCTGCGCTGTGGCAAGTGCAAGCCCAAGTGCATGACCCATGTGCCGCGGGCCAACCTGGACTATTCGCCGCGCAACAAGATCCTCGGCACTGGGCTCATCATCGAGGCCTTCCTGTACGAGGAGCAGACCCGGCGCGGTCTGTCCGCCCGCCATTTCGAGGAAATGAACGACGTGGCGGACCACTGCACCATCTGCCACAAGTGCCTGAATCCCTGCCCGGTGGACATCGACTTCGGCGATGTGACCATGCGCATGCGCCGGATCTTGGTGGACCGCGGCAAGAAGCGCACCAGCCCGGGTGCCACCGCCGCCATGCGGTTCCTGAACACGCAGAGCCCGCAGGCCATTCACCTCATGCGCAAGGGACTCGCGCAGTGGGGCTTCAAGGGACTGAACCTGGCCAACGGCATCGCCCAGGGGTTGCAGCTCACGCGCCCCGCCAACGACAAGCCCGGTACCACCACTGGGCAGCCGAGCCCAATCGGCCAGGCCGTGAACCTGGTGAGCCGCTCCATTCGCGTGGAAGTCCCCAAGCGCACCTTCCGCCAGGAGCTGGGGCTGGAGGACCGCAGCCGGGTACCGATCCTGCGCGATCCCAAGCTCCCCGAGGATGCTGAGGCGGTGTTCTACTTTCCGGGCTGCGGCTCCGAACGCCTGTTCTCGGATATCGGCCTGGCGACGCTCGCCATGCTGTTCGATGAGGGCGTGCAGACCGTGCTGCCCCCCGGTTATCTCTGCTGCGGCTACCCCCAGCGCGCCGCGGGGTTGGAGGACAGCGGCAAGCAGATCACCATGGACAACCGGGTGCTCTTCCACCGCGTGGCCAACACGCTCAATTACCTGGAAATCCGCACCGTCATCGTCTCCTGCGGCACCTGCATGGATCAGCTGCTCAAGTATGAGTTCCAGCAGATCTTCCCCGGCTGCCGGCTCTTGGACATCCACGAATTCCTGCTGGAGAAGGGCCGACGTCTGCAGGAGGTCACCGGAGTACAGTACCTGTACCACGACCCCTGCCACACACCCATGAAGACCTATGAGCCGACCTCAGTCGCCAGCCAGCTCATGGGCCAATCGGTGAAGCTCTCGGATCGCTGCTGCGGCGAGGCCGGCACCCTCGGCACCGCCCGGCCGGACATCGCCAACCAGGTGCGTTTCCGCAAGGCCGAGGAGATCACGCAAGGCGTGCGCGACCTTACCGGCCAGGACAAGGCCGAGCCCGGCAAGGTGAAAATGCTCACCGCTTGCCCCGCCTGCCACCAGGGCCTGGCCAAATACGCCGACGAGACCGGCGTGACCACCGACTACATCGTCGTCGAAATGGCCAAGCACCTGCTCGGCGCCGGTTGGCAACAGCGCTTCATCGAGCGGGTGCAGGCCGGCGGGGTGGAGCGGGTGCTGCTGTGAGGCGCGAGCGAGGGGGAAGGGCAAGGGGAAGGGCCGAGGGCCGAGGGCCGAGGCGCAAACGCTGGAGCAAATGATGCGCGTCTGGCCCTTGGCCCTTGGCCCTTGGCCCTAAAACAAGATCATGACCGCCGATATCGACAAATTGCTGCTTGAGGGCCTCTGTGTGCTTCATGCAGTTGCGTGGGAGGGCAAGGACCACCCCATATGCATGGAGATCAACCTTGGGGCCCTCGGGCAACAGGTCGGCACGCTGACGAGCGCGAGCCGGCATGCCCTCACCCCCAGTGTCCCTCTGAGCTCCGCGTGTTGACCTGCTTTGCAGCGCCTGCACCGGAACACGGGCACGCTTCGCTTTCAAGGCGTGCTCACGCCGGCAACAGACGCCGGGTGTAGGGATGCGCGGCGGCATCCGCCTGCTCGGCGAGCGCCTGTCCCGGGAGCTTCAGCGCCCGTTCGACAAGCGGGCCATGGTCGGACACCGCGCCCAGTGGTGCCTGCTGGCCGGTCCCTGTTCGGCGGCCGCGCGGGCGCAGCCGAGCCCCGCGGCACTCGGGCTCATCGAGCCGCCGCCCGAGCGCTTCTGGGCGGACCCTTTCGTCCATCGCCATGCGGGACGCACCGTGGTCTTCTTCGAGGACTATCCGTTCGCGGCCGGACGCGGCCACATCAGTGCCATGGAGATCGACGGCGATGGCCGGCCACTGAAGGCACCGACGCCGGTACTGTGCGCAGCGCACCATCTCTCGTATCCCTTTCTGTTCGAGTACGACGACGAACTGTTCATGCTGCCGGAAAGCAGCACCGCCAAGCGGCTCGACGTCTACCGCTGCAGCCGCTTTCCGGACCGATGGGACCATGTCGCCACATGGCTCGAGGGCGTCTCCATCGCGGACGCGACCCTGTTGCACCACGACGGTCGCTGGTGGCTCCTCGGCGCACTGCGCGACGGCGGGCTGCGCGCCAACGACAACCTCTGCGCCTTCTACGCCTCCGATCCATTCGCCGGGCCCTGGACGCCCCACCCCAACAACCCCTTGTTGCGGAGCTACCGCGGCTCCCGGCCCGCCGGTGCCTTATTCCGCGATGGCGACGGCCGGCTGCTGCGGCCCGCTCAATGCTGCGTGCCGCGCTACGGCTACGGCATCCATCTGAACGAGGTGCTGGAATTGACACCCACCCGCTACCGGGAGCGCAAGGTCTGGCACACCACGGGTCCGCGCGCCGGTGGGTGGCGCGCCTTGCACCATATGCACTGGGCCGCCGGCGTGCTGGTCATGGACGCGCTGCGCTGGATCGAGGATACACAGACGCGCTGATGCAGCCGGCCCATCGGTTGCCGTGAGACATCACGCCGCATGGTCCGGGCTGGCACCGCGCCACGGACGTCAGCCGGGACAGCGACACGGGATAGGACCGAACGGCCGCCAGCCGGGGCGTGCACCGCCCAGGGCCCCCTGGTTAGGGGACGAATAGCTCATCGAAGAAGGCTTGCATACGGGCCCAGGAGCGGGCGTCGGCCTGGGCGTCGTATTGCAGGTTGTCGATGCCGTAGGCGCCGACATCGGGATTGGTGAAGCCGTGGCGGGCGCCGCCGTAGATGTCCATCTCCCAGTTTGCGTCGGCCGCCTCGAGCTTGTCCTGGAAGTTGGTCACGATCTCCGGATCGACAAAGTTGTCGGCTTGCCCATGCAGCACCAGAACCTTCGGGCCGATCCCGCCTGCGGCCGACTCCGGCGCTGCCGGTAGTGAGCCGTGGAAGCTCACGACGCCGAGCGTGTCGGCGTTGGCGTAGGCCATTTTGAGAACGGTGCCGCCGCCGAAGCAGTAGCCGATCGCAGCGGTCTTGTCGGGGTCCACGTGCTCGCTAGCCTTGAGCTGCGTAAGGCCGAGGTCGGCGCGCTGACCCCAGAGCTCCTCGTCGGCGGTGACCTCCTGCATCCACTCCCGCGCCTGGCTTGGCTGGTCCGTGACCTGCCCGTTGCCGTACATATCCGCCGCGAAGGCGACATAGCCCAGTTCCGCGAGCATCCGCGCGCGCTGTTTGGCGTAGTCGTTGAGGCCCCACCACTCGTGGATCAGCAGCACCCCGGGGCGCTTGCCCTCGATGCTGTCATCCCAACACAGATGGCCGGTGAGTGGCACGTCCTCGGACAGGTATTCCACGGCCTTGGTTTGCACCTTCGCCAGGGTCGCGCCGGCGGAGAAGATCAGGAGCAGGGCGAACAGGATGCGCATGACGTCGGCTCTCCAATGGTGAATCAGGGTTTAGCGCGGCGGTGCCTCAAAGCGACGAGCGGTCCGGTCAGCAGCACAGCAGGTGTACACGTCGCGCATGGGTTTTCGGGCAAGCGAGGTGCGTCGCTCGTGCCCGAGCGCAAGGCACGACGACGAGTCACAGTCAGGACTATGGCGAGGAGTCGTAACGCGGCGATCGGGTGCGAGCGGCGTGCATCGCGGCCGAATACCCATGTGTGACGGGTATAAGCACTCTAGGCTGCCGGCGCGCACGTAGAGACCGCGACGCGCCCGGGGGGACGTGGCCCCATCAGAACGCCATGTCCAGATCGTCTTGCACCGCCGCCACGCCGGCCTTGGCGCAGGCCTCGTCCGTCTCGCCGGACGGGGCGCCGCTGACGCCGACACCACCGACCAGTGACCCGCCGCTGGTCACGGTGGCGCCACCGGCTGACATCACCAGGAAGTCCTGCCGGCCGACGGGTGTGTCGGCACGCTCGGCGAGCGCCGAGGTGTCGGCGTTGAAGTTCACCGCCGTGTAGGCCTTTTTGTAGCTGATGGGCAGAGTAATGGGCGCGGCGATGGTATCGCGCAGCTGCACCTGCACCACACCATCGCGATCCACGACGGTGACACCGATTTGGATGCCCTCCTCACGGCAAGCGTCGATGGTGGCCTGGCCGATCTTTTGCGCTGTTTCTAGGGACAGGCGCTTAAAGGAGACAGTCAACGGCGCGTCCTCGGCGAACGCCGGCAGCGCAACGGCGCCGGCGACGAGGGCGGCTGCGAAGCAGGACAGGCGTACCATGGACCGCGAGCAGCTCGAGTGGATCATGCAAAGGCTCCTCTGTTGGGGTTTTCTTCGTGTGTTGTTGGGGTGTCGTTGGATCAAGCGGCATCACCGACCAGGCAACCGGCAAGGCCCAAGTCCCGGGGCGCAACCGCCGTCACCCTGGATCCGGGCCCGCACCTTCGCCCGCGGCCCTGGCCAGTGAACGACCAGGTGACAGTTCAGCAACACCATGAACATGACCGTAGACGGAACCAAACTACGAAAAGCGCGAAATACGCGAAAGTAACCCGGATCTCGCTTTCATCTCCTCAATTTTCGCGCTTTTCGCGTGTTTCGTAGTTACGAGAAGATGGACCGCTTGTTGTTGAACCGTTTCCAGCTGACGTGCCGACGCCTCAGTCGCTCGTGTGTCTGAGGCATCGCCGCTCTAAGCCCTCGGCCCTTCGCCCGGATAGCGCTCGGCCACATAGTCATCGACCATCTGCTTAAAGCGCGCGGCAATGTCGGCACCCTTGAGCGTGGTGACCTTCTGGCCGTCGATGTAGACCGGAGCGGAGGGCTGCTCGCCCGTCCCGGGCAGACTGATGCCGATGTTGGCCTGTTTGCTCTCGCCGGGGCCATTCACCACGCAGCCCATCACGGCCACCTGCATGGTCTCGACCCCTGGGTGTATCTCGCGCCAGACGGGCATCTGCTCACGCAGGTAGCCCTGGATCTCTTCGGCCAGCTCCTGGAAGACGGTACTGGTGGTGCGTCCACAGCCAGGGCATGCAGCGACCATGGGCGCGAAGGGCCGCAGCCCCATGGTCTGCAGGATCTCCTGGGCAACCACCACCTCCCGCGTGCGCGACTCGCCGGGCGCAGGCGTCAGCGACACACGGATGGTGTCACCGATGCCGTCCTGCAGCAGCAGCGCCAGCGCCGCGGTGCTGGCGACGATGCCCTTGGAGCCCATACCGGCCTCGGTGAGCCCCAAGTGCAGCGCGTGGTCAGTGCGCGCGGCGAGCATGCGATAGACGCCAATGAGGTCCTGCACGCCGCTCATCTTGCAGGACAGGATGATGTGGTCCCGCGGCAGACCCAGCTCCTCGGCGCGCAGCGCGCTCCCGACGGCGGACTCCACCATCGCCTCGCGCATCACGACCTCGGCCTCCTTCGGCTGCGGCGACCGCGCGTTGGCGTCCATCATGCGCACCACCAGCTCCTGGTCGAGGCTGCCCCAGTTGACGCCGATGCGCACCGGCCGGTCATAGCGGCAGGCGATCTCGATCATGGTGGCGAACTGGCTGTCACGCTTCTCGCCACGGCCGACGTTGCCCGGGTTGATGCGGTATTTGGCGAGCGCCTCGGCGCAGGCTGGATAGTCGCTCAGCAGGCGGTGGCCGTTGAAGTGGAAATCGCCGATGAGCGGCACGTCGACGCCCATGGCATCCAGCCGCTCCCGGATCGTCGGCACGGCGGCCGCCGCAGACTCGTTGTTCACCGTGATGCGCACGAATTCCGAGCCGGCCTGCGCCAGCTCGGCGCATTGGGTGACGGTGGACTCGATGTCTGCGGTATCCGTGTTGGTCATGGATTGGACGCGGATGGGCTCATCACCACCGACGCCGATGCCACCGATCTGCACGCGCTGCGTCGGACGCCGTCGAATGGGGTTTTGGCTGCTCGTCATGTCTACCTCGGGGTGGTCTGGCCGCCGCGCAGCCGCGTCTCAGCTTGGCGCAGCTGTTTGTCGATCGCGCCGTCCACGGCTGGGGCCCGCGCATCGACGGTCGACGCAACTACGCCCTGGATCGCTTTGCACTCGGCCGGGGGGCTTGCGGCTTGCGTTATTCTGCCATAGCCCGTGCCGGGCGAAGTCCATGGGCCAAGGCCAGGTAATCCGGATGGTCCGGCCCAATGAGCCCATGGCGGATCAGGAAATCGATGATGACCAGGTTGCAGTTGAGCTTGAAGTCATCGGAGTGCTCGATGATGCGCATCACCTCGGCGGCCGGCAGTCGCTCAAAGGACGCCACCTCGTCGTCGTTGCAGCGCGGGCGGATATCCTCCGGCAGCTCCAGATCGTAGCAGTAGATGGTATCGGGCTTCAGGCCGCGGTCAGAGTCCCCGCAGTAGGCGACAATGCCGACAGGGCGGGCACGGTCGGCGACCGCCGCCGGCAGCGCCGCCTCTTCCCAGCACTCCTTGCGCAGGTTGTCCGCGAGCGAGATACCCCAGGGCAGGCCGCCGGCCACCATGTGGTCGAGCTTGCCCGGCGCCACCCGCCGGTTCTGGGACCGGCGCCCGACCCACAGATGCAGTCCATCCGGGCGACGCACATAGCCGTTGAGGTGCTGGCCGAAGGCGCGGATGCCGAAGTACGGCGCCACGGCGCGATCCATGAGAAAGCGCACCTCACCCCGCGCCGTCAGCACCGGATAGCGCTCGCCGTGCAGATGGCTCACGAGATCCCGCCGGTCCAGGTCCTCGCTCAGCGCCGCGAAGGCATTGGTGCGGGCGTCGAAGCCTGCCGGCGCCGTCACCCAGTGCAAGGCGTCGTCCAGCAACGAGAAGTCGTCACAGAGCGCCGTAAGGTCCCGGGCGAAGCGCCGCCGCACCAGCCCGAGCCGCTCGCCCGCCACGATGAAGGGCTGAAAATCGGCAGGCTGCCAGCGGTTACAGGCGTGGATGTGGTCGAGGAAGGACATAGCGTTTGGCGTCGATTGCAACGGAGCCGAGCGCGCCTGCGGCAACGCGCGTCGACCGGACCTCGAGCCCGCCGCCATGCGCGGAGACACTCGGCGTTAGGCCATCACGGGCGCCGCTTCCCCGCGACGGACGTCGAACGGCGTCCTTGGTGACGGACCCGATTGTATGAGTCAAAGTGCCCGCCCGTGTCGGCAGGCTTCAACCCGCCAAAACGGTACACACCACACGCCGATCGCTGCGCGGCCCGTCGAACTCGCAGAAGAAGATGTTTTGCCAGGTGGAGAGCCCGAGCTGACCATCGATGATGGGGACGCTCTCGGAGGGGCCCACGAGCCCCGCCTTCAGGTGCGAGTCGCCGTTGCCGTCCTGGGCATCGTGGCGCCAAACGCCCCGCGGGATCAGCTGGCGCAGCAGCTCCACCACGTCGGTCTGCACGCTGTCGTCCCAATTCTCTTGGATCATGATGGCAGCGGTTGCGCCCTGGGCGTAGACGCTGACCAGCCCCTGCTCCACGCCGCTGCGGGCAACGACGTCACGGACCTGCGGCGTGATGTCCACGAGCACCTCCCGGGTGCGAGTCACGAGGCGGATGATTTCGGACATAGGGCTCAGTCCGGCCGGGTTCAGACTGCACGGCAACCGCGAGGAACAACGCGCGAGGGCGGGACCGCCGCGCTCCCAATTGCCGCGGTGGGACCCGATGATACAGGGGGTCAGCGCAGACGGCGACCAGTCGCCCGGGCGGACCGCGCGCGTCAGCTTCGTAAGAGCTTGCGCCCTACTTTAGGCGTGGTGAGCGCGGGGGCCGATGTTTGCTGATGTCGATGTCCGCTGAAGCAGGAAACCGGACAAAGCCGGTCGTCCGGCGGGCTGACAGCTTGTGTTAAGGGTTATCCGATGCCTACCGCCGAGTGGCGGAGGTGATCGAAGCCGGT
>CAZGCI010000121.1:0-8412 GCA_964524185.1 uncultured Thiohalocapsa sp.
CGAAGCCGGCGGCGAGGTCCTGCGCGAACCCCGTGTGCACGTGCAGCCGCACCCGCGGATAGGCGCGGGCGAACTGCGCCAGCAGCTCAGGGAAGGGGCCTTCTGACAGGCCTTGGGCCACGCCGAGGCGCACCTCGCCCTCGATGGCACTGTCCGCCACCGCGGCGACGGCCTCCTCCTGCATACGCAACAGCGCCCGCGCGTGGCCGACGAAGCGCTCCCCCGCCGCCGTCAGCCGGCGCTTGCGCCCCTGCGCCGCAAACAGGGCACAACCCAGCTCAACCTCCAGCCGGCGCACCTGCTGGCTCACGGTGGACTGGGTCTTGTGTAGCTGGCGGGCTGCACGGTTGAAGCCGTCCAGGTCGACGACGGTGACGAAGGTGCGCAGCAGCTCGGTGCTGAGATTGGGTGCGGCCATTGTTCGTATTTCATGAACAGCAAGCTCAGAAAATATCATTGGAACGATTGATTCGCAGCGGCTAGCGTGTGATGCACCATCAACGTGCTAGCCAGGCGATGCCTCAGACCGACGAGCGACGAGGGCGCCGGCACGCCAGCGGGCCGTTCAGTGGCCTGTCACAGATCCATTCCAACCGTCCCATCCACAGGTCGAACCCCGAGGTCCCAGAATGGAAAAGCAGCTCAACCGCTACAGCAGCCGCGTCACGGCGCCCAAGGCGCAGGGCGCCTCCCAGGCCATGCTCTACGCCACCGGCCTGGACGAGGACGATCTCCGTAAGCCGCTCATCGGTATTGCCGGGGTCTACCTGGAGGGCAATCCCTGCAATATGCACATCAACGACCTCGCCGCGGAGGTCAAGGCGGGCACCGACGAGGCCGGGCTGGTGGGGCTGCGCTTCAACACCATCGGCGTCTCCGACGGCATCAGCATGGGCACCGAGGGCATGAGCTACTCGCTGCAGTCACGCGACCTCATCGCCGATTCCATGGAGACCGTCTGCGCCGCCCAGTGGTACGACGGGCTCATCGCCCTGCCCGGCTGCGACAAGAACATGCCGGGCTCCATCATGGCCATGGCACGCCTCGACCGCCCCGGCATCATGGTCTACGGCGGCACCATCCGCGCCGGGCACGGCAAGTCCGGGCAGACGCTCGACATCGTCTCGGCGTTTCAGAGCTACGGCCAGTTCATCGCCGGGGCCATCGATGAGGCCGAGCGCCAAGACATTGTCCGCCACGCCTGCCCCGGCGCCGGCGCCTGCGGCGGCATGTACACCGCCAATACCATGGCCTCAGCCATCGAGGCACTCGGCATGTCCCTGCCCTACAGCGCCTCGGCGCCGGCCACAGACCCGGCCAAGTCGGACGAGTGCCGCCGCGCCGGCGCTGCAATGCGTACGTTGCTGGAGCGCGACATCAAGCCCAGCGACATCATGACCCGCGCCGCGTTCAACAACGCGCTCGCCGTGGTGATGGCGCTCGGCGGCTCCACCAACGCCGTGCTGCATCTCATCGCCATGTCTCGGGCCGTCGGCGTGAACCTCACCCTGGAGGACATCCAGGCGGCGAGCGACCACGTGCCCTATTTGGCCGATCTCAAGCCCAGCGGCAAGTACGTGATGGAGGACCTGCACGCCGTCGGCGGTACGCCGGCCGTCATGAAATACCTGCTCGCGAACAAGCGCCTCGCCGGCGACTGCCTCACCGTGACAGGTCACACCCTGGAGGAGAACCTCGCCGACCTGCCGGACCTGGACGCAGACCAGCAGATCATCATGCCCATGACCGCCCCGCTGAAGCGCACCGGGCATATCCAGATCCTCAAGGGCAACCTCGCCCCGGATGGCGCCGTCGCCAAGATCACCGGCAAGGAGGGGCTCAAGTTCAAGGGTCCGGCGCGGGTCTTCGACGCCGAAGAGGACATGCTGCGCGCGCTCGAAGACGGCAAGATCCAGAAGGGCGATGTGGTCGTCATCCGCTACGAAGGCCCCAAGGGCGGCCCCGGCATGCCGGAGATGCTCACCCCAACCTCCGCCATCATGGGCGCCGGGCTCGGCAAGGACGTCGCCCTGATCACCGACGGGCGCTTCTCCGGCGGCTCCCACGGCTTCATCATCGGTCACGTCTGCCCAGAGGCCCAGGAAGGCGGCCCCATCGCCCTGCTGCAGGACGGCGACATCGTCACCATCGACGCCGGCGAGCGGCTGCTGGCCATGGATGTGGACGAGTCCGAACTCCAACGCCGGCGCGCCGCCTGGGCCATGCCGCCCTACAAGGCCACTCGCGGCACCCTGTATAAGTACATCAAGGCCGTGAAGCCGGCATCAGAGGGTTGTGTGACGGACGAGTAATCTGGGTTGATAGGTTTAAGGCGTGCACGCGTGGAGCACTGAGAGTGAATCAAAACCTAAACCAGCCGCGGCTTGCCCGGTTACTCATCCTGCTGCCCTGGATGCTCGCCGTGGCCGACTGTGTAACAACGCCCACGAAGTCGGGGGCGATTAGAGGCGCAGCAATCCTCGATTACCGAATGAGTGCCTCATTGCACCCTAAATCCGACGGTCGACGCATCCACGTGACAGCCGAGGTGCCGCACGACGCACATCTCCAGCGGCCATCGCCGATCGAGCCGATCCATGGACGCGCGGCCCACGCGAGGTGGGCGTCTCGGGCCGCGGCTGCCGCGGCCTGACTCGACCATGAGCTGGCTACTCGCTGGGTACCTTGCGGACGGCGGTGACGCGTGCGCTTGGCAGAGAGCGCGCCTGCCAAGGGCCTTCACCTAAGGGGCCTTCACCTCAAAGGCGCAGCTGACCGCTTCAACGATCCCCCTCTTCGGCAAATAGCGCATCGAGCTTCTGCTCGAACCCGTGGTAGTCCAGATGCTCGTAGAGCGCGGCGCGGGTCTGCATGCTGTCGATGACGGCGGCCTGGGTGCCATCCCGGCGGATAGCCTCGTACACCGTCAGGGCAGCCTGGTTCATAGCGCGAAAGGCCGACAGCGGATAGAGCACCAGGGCCGCGCCGACGCCGGCCAATTCCGCTGTGGTAAACAACGGGGTCGCACCGAACTCGGTGATGTTGGCAAGCACCGGTACGTCTAGCGCAGTCGTGAAGCGCTGGTACTGATCGAGCTCGGTGAGCGCCTCGGGGAAGATCATGTCGGCACCGGCCTCGACGCACGCCGCCGCACGGTCCAGCGCCGCATCCAGGCCCTCCACGGCCAACGCATCCGTGCGAGCCATGATCACGAAGTCATCGGTGCGGGCATCCACGGCGGCCTTGATGCGGTCCACCATCTCCGCCAGCGGCACGATGGCCTTGTTCGGCCGGTGCCCGCAGCGCTTGGCGGCCACTTGATCCTCGATGTGACAACCGGCGGCGCCGGCGCGGTTCAGCTCGCGGACGGTCCGAGCAATATTGAAGGCACCGCCGAAGCCCGTGTCCGCATCCACCAGCACTGGCACGTCAGTGACATAGGTGATGCGACGCACATCGATGAGTACATCCTCCAGCCCGGTGATGCCGAGGTCCGGCACGCCGAGAGAGCCGGCGGCGACGCCGCCGCCGGAGACGTAGAGCGCCCGATAGCCCGTGTGGGCCGCGAGCAGGGCATGGAAGGCATTGACGGCGCCGATCACCTGCAGCGGGCGCTCCTCCTGAACGGCGCGCCGCAGCTTGGCGCCTGGGGTTTGGGACTCGGTCACGGGTTACCCTCCGGTTCGTGTCAACAGCTTGGGCGCGCGTTCGGCCGTTGTAGCCGCACGCGGGCATTATCGTCGATTGCCCGCCGGCACCAGCGGTTTCCATCTGAGGTGCAGCGGTTGCGATACCCCGCCGTGGTCCAGGTACCGGCACTTGGAAGGACCGAGGACCAAGGCGCAACGGCTAACGCCTGGATGCACCCATGGGCGTCGTTCGGCAACCCCGGCTAATGCTCATGCAACGCCACCACAGGATCTAGCGCCGCGGCCCGCAGCGCCGGCAACGCGCCGGCCGCGAGCCCAATGAGCCCGGCCGACAGGCCCGCCAACAGCACAAAATCCCACGCCAGGCGCATCGGCAATGCAGGCAGCAAGGCGCCGATGAGCCAAGCGCCGCCGGCACCGACGACGAAGCCAAGCGCGCCGCCGAGCAAGGCGAGCAGCGTGGCCTCGAGTAGGAAGAGCGCCAATATTTGTCCACGGCTCGCACCCAAGGCCCGCAGCAGGCCGATCTCCGCGCGCCGCTCAGCCACGGCGATGGTCATGATGGTGAGGATGCCAATGCCACCCACAACCAGGGAAATGGCGCCGAGCGCCCCGACCACCGCCGTCAGGACGTCTAGCACTGAGCCCAGCACCTCGAGCATCTGATCCTGGGTAGTAATGGTGAAGTCCTCCCGGCCGTGGCGGCGGATCAGCAGATCCTTGACGCGCTCCGCCACCGCCGCGCTGGTTGCATCGGGGTGGTAGAGCACGTCGATTTCCATCAGGCCCTCGCGGTTGAACATCCCAAGCGCCCGCTGCACCGGAATGAACACCGTGTCATCGAGGTCGAAGCCCAGCATCTGGCCCTTGGGCTCCATGACGCCGATGACCCGAAACGGCTCGCCACCGATGCGAACGCGCTCCCCCAGCGCCGAGGCACCGCGGAACAACTCTCGGTGCAGCTTGGCGCCGAGCACGGCCACTGGCCGCGCCGCGCCTTGTGCTGGCAAAAAGCGGCCCTGCGCCGGACGCATGGCCCAAATGGCGGGCACCTCGGGCCCGGCGCCGAACACCGTGGTACGTCGGGTGCGCCGGCCAGCCTCCACCGCAGCATTGCCGGAAACAACACCCATGACGGCCGCCACATCCGGCACCCGTTTCAGGGCGTCCACATCGTCCAGGGAGAGCGGCCTCACGCTCGCAATCATCGCCCCGGACATGCCCATGGTCGTCGTCCGCCCCGGGGTGACGGCAATCAGATTGGTGCCGAACTGGGTGAACTCCGCGAGCACGAAGCGGTGCACGCCCTCCCCCATGGCCGTCAGCAGCACGATGGCCGCCACACCGATGGCGATGCCGGAGAGCGTCAGCAGACTCCGCCCGCGGCGGGCGAGCACGGCGCCGGCGGTGTAGCGCACGAGATCGCATAGGCGATTGCCGGAAAATTTCATGCCAGATGACGCCGGATTGACGTTCGCCTTCAAGGAGTGCTGGCGGGAGCATAGCAAGCCAAGGGAGCGCCAGCGCGACGCCGAAGGCGGGCATCAAGACAAGTCAGATGGTATGAAAGTTGACAGCAATCGCCTCAGCCGCATCGTCGGGCCCGCCGGTTGCTTGCTGGGCCTACGTCAGGCACGCGTGGCGCGTGGGCCTGGTGCCCGGTGCCCGGTGCCTGGTGCCTGGGGTCGAGAAGCCGGTTCGCCACCCGAGCCGCTGGCCACCCGCATACGGAAACGCACCGCGACCCCTCATGCGTCATTCAACGCCCGCACCGGATCTAGGCGAGCCGCCCGGTGCGCCGGCAGCAAGCCAAATAACAGTCCGGCACCGATGGAAACCCCGGCTGCAGCGAGTGGCGCCCAGACCGGCACCACGAGCTGAAAAGCAGCGACGTGCGCATTGAAGGCCCAGACACCTCCGTACGCCAGGGCAATGCCCCCAAGGGCGCCGGCGGCCGCGAGCAGCAGCGCCTCGGTGAGAAAGAGTCCAAGCACATCGCGCTGCCGCGCACCCAACGCCTTCAGCAGCCCCACCTCGGCCGTCCGCTGTGAGACCGACACCAGCATCACGTTCATGACGAGCACGCCGGCCACGACAAGACTGACGGCGGCGATGCCGGCAACGGCAAGCGTCAAGGTGCCGAGGATGCTGTCGAAGGTGCCGAGCAGGGCGTCCTGGGTGATCACGGTCACATCGTCTTTGCCCTCGTGCCGCGCACGAATGATTCGACGGATATCGTCTGCGGCGGCGTCCAGGGATTCGCGCCCGACGGCCTGCACCAACACCCGGAACAGCCCTGGATTGTCGAAGACAGCCTGCGCGCTCGCCACTGGCACCACCACCACCTCCGCGAGGTTGCTGCCGAGCGACACGCCCCCCGCTGCCAGCAGGCCAATCACCCGGACACGTCCGTCGGCGACGCGCAGGCGCTGGCCGATGGGGTTAGCGCCACGGAACAACTCCTCCGCCACGGTCCGGCCGAGCACGGCCACCGGCATGGCACGCTCCGGATCGCCCGCCGGCAGAAAGCGCCCAGCGGCCATCTCCAGGCGGCGTACGGTGAGAAAATCCGCCGTCGAACCTAGGATGGTCACCTCGCGCGACAGGGACCCTGCCGACACCTCGGCGGCACCGACAGCGATGGGCGCGACGCGTTGTACATGGCGCGAGCGCAACAGCGCCTGGGCATCGGCGAGGGTCAGATCCCGCGCCGTCTCGCCGAGCAGGGGCGGTGCGCCGCCGACGGTCTCGCTGCGGCCCGGGATGACAATCAACAAGTGCGTCCCGAGCTGCGTGAATTCGTCCAGCACATAATGCCGTGCGCCCTCGCCCAGCGCCGACAACACCACTACAGCACCGGTGGCAAAGGCCATCGCCGCCAGCGTCAGCCACGTCCGGGTCGGGTGTGCCGTCAGTGCTCGGAGGGCGCTGGTGAGCGTATCGGTCAGGATCATCGGCATCATCTCAACAACTCGGCGGCTTGTGACGCCGAAGTATCGCCGCGTTCGACCCTAGCGAGGCGATGCCACAGACCAACGAGCGACTCGGGCGCCGGCTCGCCAACGGGTCGTTCTCCCGCCAGGGCCGAGGGCCGAGGCGCAACGGCTAACGCCAGGCCTGTGCCTCCGCGCCTTGGCCCTCGGCCCTCGGCCCTTTCCGCCTGCTGGCGCCGGCATTGTCCTGATCAAACAATGGCGCCGTCGTCCATCCGGATACGCCGGCGGGCTCGGGCACCGAGGACTTGGTCGTGGGTGACGACCACGAGGGTCAGACCGTCTGCATTCAGGGCCTCCAGCGCGCTCATGACGTCTTCACCACTGGCACGATCGAGGTTGCCAGTGGGCTCATCGGCCAGCAGCAGGCTCGGGCGGGTGACGGTCGCCCGCGCAATGGCCACACGCTGGCGCTGCCCGCCGGAGAGCTCGTCCGGGCGGTGGCTGGCACGCGGGGTGAGGCCCATGGCCTCCAGGGCTGAGGCAACCTGCTTGCGGCGCTCGCGCACCGGACGGCCGGCGAGGACCAACGGCAGCTCGACGTTCTCCGCAGCGGTCAGCCGCGGAATGAGATGAAAGGCCTGAAAGACGAAGCCCACCCGTTCGCGCCTGAGCTTGGCCCGGCGCTCCTCAGGGAGCTGGGTGGTCTCCTCGCCGTCGAGCCTGTAGCTGCCGGCGTCTGGGCGGTCCAGCAGGCCCAAGATGTTCAGCAAGGTGCTCTTGCCGGAGCCAGACGGCCCCATCACCACGGCGTAGTCGCCGTCGGCCAGTTGCAGGGTGACATCGCGCAGGGCGTGCACGGCCTGATCGCCCACCAGGAACGTACGCTCAATGCCGGCGAGCTCGATCATGCCCTGCGGCTGGGCGCTTCAGTCATTGCCGGCCGCAGTGTCCGACACGGCGAGTGCACCCGCCGTGACGCCGTCGCGATCCGTCGACAGGACCACGAGCTCACCGGCCTCGAGCCCCGCCGTGACCTCTGTGCGCTCCCAGTTGCTCAACCCGGTTTCGATCTCCCGCGATGCGAGCCGGCCGTCTGCGCCGAGCACCAACACCGAGTCGAGCACATCGCCGAAGCCCGGGCCGATGGCCACGGTTGGGATGGCGAGGGTCTCTTCCGCCACGGCTGTCACGATCTCCACGTCGGCGCTGTAGCCGGCGAGTAAGGGCGGATCATCCGGCGGATTGGCGATAACGACTTCCACCTCCACGGTGCGAGCCTGCTTCTCTTGATCCAGCACATAGGGGGCGATGCGCCGGACCACACCGAGGAATGCTCGGTCTGCGTAGGCGTCCAGCGTCACCCGGGCCTCAAAGCCGACGCGCATACGGGCGGCGTCCACCTCATCAATGGGCGCAGAGATATAGAAGCAACTGTCGTCGATGAGGTCCACAGCCGGCGGGGTGGGGATACCGGGCGGCGACGGCGTGACATATTCATGCAGCTCACCGGAGACCCGGGCGATGACGCCAGCAAAGGGCGCCGTGAGCCGGGTGCGCTCCAGCTCTGCCTCGGCGACGCCGACCCGGGCGGCGGCGACCCTGGCCGTGGCGCGCGCCGCCTCGCAGTCGGCACGGCCGGCAGCGGCGGCGGTTTGGGCACGGTCCACGGTCTCCTCACTGGCCATGCGCCGGTCCATGAGCTTCTGCTGGCGCGCCGCCTCCCGCTCGGCCTGATCGGCATTCAGGCAGGCCGCCCTGGCACGGGCGGTGCCGGCCTCCGCCTCGCGCTCGGCCAGCTCCAGCTGCGCCTTGCGGTCGAGGTTCCA
>CAZGCI010000121.1:8422-9689 GCA_964524185.1 uncultured Thiohalocapsa sp.
GTCCATCAGCGCCTCGCCCGCGCGCACCCGATCGCCCTCGTGCACCTCCAACTGCGCCATCTGCCCGCCGGTGCCCGGCGCGAGTCTGGCCCGTCGGCAGGCCATCACGGTGCCGGCTCGGGAGTTGGCGACCTGCTCCTCCACCCGGCCGCGCTCCACCGGCGCGACACGCACCGCCACGGGCTGAGAGCGTGACAGGAACCACCAAGCCGACCCCCCGCCGGCTGCGAGCAACAGGAACACGAGCAGTTTGACCGACAGGCGCATCGTCATTCGCCCTCGGAGCCACAGTTGATGAACAACAGCTTAGCGGCCCGCGCGCGGATAGGCTGGTTCCATGCCGCTCAAGAGCCGAATCGCATCGCGATTGGTCCAGGAGCCCGTCAGGCGGGCAGCGGCGGCGGCATCCAGCCAGCGATGGTCGCTGTGCTCATCGGCAGCCAGGCGAATGAGCCGCCGCCCGGGCAGCTGCAGCGCAAACCAATGCTCGCGGTTGAAGCAGAGGCCCGCCCGGTAACGCGCCCGCCAGGCGGGCTTGATGGGAAAGAGCCGGCTGCTCTGCAGGTCGATGAGCCGGCCACCCGCCCTAAGGCCTGTCTCCTCCTGCAGCTCCCGCAGCGCTGCACAGCGCGGTGACTCCCCAGACAGCAGACTGCCGGTCACCGACTGCCAAAAGCGCGGCGGGCGCACCCGATTCAGCAGCAGGAACTCGCCGGCCTGGGTAAAGACAACCACCAACACCGAAATCGGGCGTTTCGATACGGCATCGCTGGAGTTCGCCGTCTGGTCCATGGATTACCCACCGCACGAAGCGTTGCCAAGGCAGAGAGGAGTGAGCTTACCGACACTCAAGCCTGCTCGAAGGCGAGCCCTGTTGTCAGAGGCGTCAAGTTTTCGCCGCCGCGTCCTGTGCCAGGCGCTTTCATGGGGAAGGGCCGAGGTGCAACCGCCGGCGCCAGAGGCCCGCGTCCGCTCCCAGGCCCTCGGCCCTGGCCAGTGAACGCCCCGAAGCGGTGCCAACGCCCAGGTCGCTGCTGAGTCTCAGGCTACGCCGCGTCAGCCCTCGCTCAAGCCCGGAGCCGAATCCGCAGCGCCAACTCATGCAGCTGCGCCTCATCCACCGTCGACGGTGCGTCCGTCAGTAGGCAAGAGGCGGTTTGGGTCTTCGGGAACGCCATGACGTCGCGGATGGACTGACTGCCGGTCATCAGCATCACCAGGCGGTCCAGGCCGAAGGCGATGCCGCCGTGGGGCGGGCAGCCGTACT
>CAZGCI010000122.1:0-9539 GCA_964524185.1 uncultured Thiohalocapsa sp.
ACCCAGGCGTGGGCGAGGAGCTGGCCGTCGGTGAGCTGCACGCCGATGCGCAGATCGGCCGGTACGCGGCGCCGGCGCAGCAGCCAGTGGAGGTAGAGGGAGCGCGTCAGGCAGTTGCCGGGGGGCAGCACGTGATGCGCAGCGCTGTTGACCAAGGCGCCGATGCGCATGAACTCGGTCAGCGCCGTGGGCTCAAGGGCGGACTCGGGCAGGGCGCAATCCGGCGCCCCTGCCGCGGGTCGGGGTGGCGCCTCGGCCCGGCGCGCGGCGACAAATGACTTGTAACCGAACAGTCGCAACCGGGCCCAGAACCCGGGCAATAACACCACTGCCGTGACGAGCACGCGTCGCTCCCAGCCTTGTAGACCGCGGAAACGGCCGAGTTTTCGGGCGAGGGTGCGCATGTGGGATTGGCTCCCTAGATCGGCCGCGCGGTGCTTGCGGGTGGGTCGGGTTTTACGATCCGATTCGTTTGTTGGGGCGCCGGGGCTCGGGGCTCGGGGCTCGGGAATGGGGTCTAGGGTGCAGTCGGCGCGCCTGCGTGCCCTCGGACAGCGGCGGCCGTGCTGCGCCATAGATGATACCGTCTTATCCGGACCGGTGTGAAAACGCCATCCCACGCAGGCGGAAACTCCGGCTCGCGCATGTGTGCAGGTTAGCGCATCCTGGGCAAAGCCATGGGCGCCGGCACCGGGGAAATCGCTTGAACCGGGTCCGGAACCGGCTCGCCCATGCCGACTTCCGCGGCTTCGCCACGGACTCCAAGAGGGGCTGGACCGACTTGATGCGTGTACAGGTACTGGCAGGTCCGCTTGGTACCGGGCCGGAGGGGTTATGCACCGCGTCCGGACCGTTTTGGGCGGGCGCGTTAGACGGCCGGCGACGGTAGACTGCGCGCGGCGCTTCCGGCAAATAAACGTTCGGGGCGGGGTGAACACCCCCCGCCGCCCAGTTGCCGCGTGTGCGCTAGCACGACAACACCACATTCTTCACCCTCCACCCTCCACCCTCCACCCTCAGCCCTCCACCCTCAGCCCTTTGCCCTCAGCCCTTTGCCCATGACCAACCACAGTCGCGCCGCAAATGCGGCCACCCGCAACGCTGAGGCAACGCGTCACCATCCCTAAAGTATGTCGACCCTACTCGGCTATGTGACACCGCACAGGCGGGTGCTGCTGTTGGCGGTGCTGCTGATGCTCGCGGAGAGCGCCATTGCGCTCGTCAATCCCTGGATTGCCGGGCGCTTTAGCACGCTGGTGCTGCCGGAGCCGGCGACGGCCACGCAGGGGCTGTGGCCGCTGCTGGCGCTGTGGGCCGGGCTGCTGGCGGCGCAGAGCGCGCTCAGTTTCGCCAACCGCTATCTGCTCGGCAGCACCGGCGCGAGCATCCTCTCGAGCCTGCGCGGGCGGCTGTATGACCATCTGCAGTCGCTGCCGCTGGGCTACTTCCACCAGAAACGCCGCGGCGAGGTGCTGGCCCTGCTCGGCAACGATGCCGCGCAGATCAGCAGCTTCGTCACCAGCACACTGGTGGGCCTGCTGCCGCTGGTGATCACCTTCGTCGGCGCGCTGTCCATGATGTTTTGGATCAGCCCCGCCATCGCCGCGCTCGCCATGGTGGCGGTGCCCCTGTTCTTTCTGGTGATGAAGCTCATCGGGCGCCAGATCCGGCCGTTGTCCTCGGCGTGGGTGCGCTCGCATGCGCAGATGTTCGCCACGCTGGAGGAGAACATCGGCATGCTGCCGGCGATCAAGTCCTTCACCCGCGAGGCCCACGAGTCGGACCGCTTTCGCCACAGCAATCGCCAACTCACGCGCATCGCCAAGCGGCAGTTGCTGTTCGAGTCCCTGCTGACGCCCGCGGTGCACCTGGTGGCCGGGCTCGGCCTGCTGCTGCTGCTGTATCTGGCCACGCTGCAGGTACAAAGCGGCGCCCTACGGCCGGCGGACCTGGTGAGCATCCTGCTCTACGGCATGCTGCTGACGCGACCGGTCAGCGGGCTGGCCGGCGTCTACGGCAGTGTGCAGATGACGCGCGGCGCGGCGGAACGGCTGGTAGAGGTCTTCGCGGTGCGCCCAGAGCCCGACGACGCCGGGGCGCCGGCGCTGCCGCCGGTGGCGGGCCGTATTCAGTGGCAGGGCATCCACTTTGCCTACCCGGACCGGGCGCCGGTGTTCGCCGGGCTCGATCTAAACATCGACGCCAGCGAGACGGTGGCGCTCACCGGCGACAACGGCAGCGGCAAGAGCACACTGATCCACCTGCTGATGCGCTTTGCCGACCCGGACGCCGGCTGCGTGCGGGTGGACGGCGTGGACATCCGCGCGGTCAGCATCGCGAGCCTGCGCCGACAGGTTGGCATGGTGGCGCAGCATGTATTGCTGCTCAACGGCAGCGTGCGCGAGAACATCGCCTACGGCCGCCCCGATGCCGATCAGCCCGCCATCGAGGCCGCCGCCCGCGCCGCCCAGGCCCACGACTTCATCCGCCGCCTGCCCAAGGGCTACGACACCGTCATCGGCGACCAGGGCGTGCGCCTGTCCGGCGGCCAACGCCAGCGCATCGCACTGGCGCGCGCCCTGCTCAAGGACCCGCCCATCCTGGTGCTGGACGAGGCCACCTCCATGTTCGACCCCAACGGCGAGGCCGCCTTCATCGAAGACTGCCGCGACGCCCTCACGCACCGCACCGTCATCCTCATCACCCACCGCCCCGCCAGCCTCGCCCTCGCCGACCGCGTGCTGCGCTTGGACGCCGGCCGGCTGGTGACCCCTTAAGCAACGATTCAAAAACAAGCGGTCCATCGACTCGTCACTACGAAACACGCGAAAAGCGCGAAACTTCCGGAGATGCACGCGAGATCCAGGTTACTTTCGCGTCTTTCGCGCTTTTCGTCGTTTGTTGCTGTCTGCGGCCATGTTCATGTTGTTTCTAAACGGTCACTAAGATGCCGCCACGGCGTCGACGGCGGCGCGCTGTCTTTGGCGCCCTCCGCCCAAGTCGCGGCCGACATCGCGACGTCGGCCGGCAAAGCAGGCGCGTTGCAACGCCCCCACTCAGAATACGGACATGAGCGCAGACCCTCAGTTCATCACCCGCGACCCGGCCATCCGCGACTGGCTGCTCTGCGCGCTGGGCCGCCCGGCAGCCCAGCCCGCGCGGGAATCGGCTGCGGTCGCAGACACAACACCGCAAGCGCAACCCGCCTTACAACCGATGCCCACGGCCGCGTCTTCCCTGCTATCGGCGGCGCAGGACGAAGGCCTCACCGCGGCGCTCTACTATGCCCTGCGCGACGACCCGCGCTGGGGCGAGTTGCCGGAGGCGCTCACGGCGGGCCTGTCGCGCACGGTCAAGCAGGCGGTCGCCTGGGAGATCGTCGCGGAAACGGCGCTGCGCGAGGTCTTGGACGCGCTCGCCGCAGACGGCATCGACGGCCTGCTGCTCAAGGGTGTTGCGGTGGCCCACCTGCTCTACCCCGCCCCGCACGCCCGCCCGCGCGGCGACACCGACCTTCTGGTCGCTGACCGGGCGACGGCGGAGCGCGTCTGGCAGATTCTGCGGGTGCTGGGCTATACGCGCCTCCTGGGTGTGCAGGGGCGCTACGTCAGCCACCAGTTTGCCTGCACGCGGCGCGGCGCCAACGACACCGCGGTCATGCTCGATATCCACTGGCGGCTCAGCAACTCCAACTTCTTCGCGCAACGTTTCAGCTTTGCCGACCTCTGGCGGGAGTGCCGCCCCATCCCGGCGCTCGGCCCGCACGCCCAGGCCCTGAGCGCACGCCACGCCCTCATCCACGCCCTGTTCCATCGCGCCTGGCACCTCGGCGAGGGCGACCCGGACCGCCTGCTCTGGCTCTACGACATCCACCTGCTGGGCGCGTCCTTCGGCACTGACGACTGGACCGCCTTCGTCGACGCGGTCGAGCAACGCGGCCTGCAACCACTCTGCCGCGACGGGCTGCAGCGCGTGCAGGCGCTGTTCGGGACCCCCATCCCGGCCAGCGTCGACGCCGCCCTATCCGCCAGCCCACCGCACGGGCGCGTCGACCAGATGCAGCTCATGCAACCAGGCAGGCGCCGCACCCTCACCGACCTGATGTCCCTGCCAACCTGGCGCCAACGCCTCGGCTTCATCCGCGAAACCCTGTTCCCGGACGCCGACTACATGCGCCAGCGCTTCGGCGCCCGATCCCCCTGGCAGCTCCCCATCGCCTACCTGCGCCGCGCCATGCAGGGCGCCCGCAAGGGGGTCAGGCCCTGAGACGCGCTCACCCGCGTCGGTGTTCATGGGCCGCCGGAGTAGTGGCGACAAGCCGCGTGCTAAAACGCGCGCACCTGGATGACTTCCGCGGCTTCGCCACGGACTCCAAGACGGCACCGCAACGCCCGTGCCGGCTCCACGCCCTGGAGTTCGTGGCGATAAGCCGCGTGCGTGAGCGCGCTCGCGCAGAACACGCCCGCGGCTTAGGCGCAACAGCCCACCGGCGTCAGCCAATGGTCACCGTTGTCGCCGGGAACCTTGTCTGCAGTTTGGACTGCAACACCCGCTTCGCCTCGGCGTCGCCGTGTACCAGGATTACCTGCTCGGGCTCGCCCCGCATCTGCCCGATGAAATGGATCAGATCGGCCTGATCGGCATGGGCCGAATAGCCGCCGAGGGTGTGCACCGCCGCGCGGATGTCGTAGCGCCGGCCGTCCAGCTGCACATAGCCGCCGCGCGGGCCGTAGCGCTGGATGTCACGCCCCGGAGTACCGGCGGCCTGGTAGCCGACGAAGAGCACGTCGTGGCGCGGATCACCGAGCATGGCCTTGAGGTAGTTCACGATGCGCCCGCCGGCGCACATGCCGCTGGCGGCAATCACCACCGCCGGGCGCGCACTCTTGGCCAGATACTCCACCGTGCGCAGGTGGGTGGCGTGGTCCTCGATGGTCAGCAGCTGCTCGAAGGCAAGCGGATGCCGGCCCGCCTCCAGCCGGCCCTTGGCCTCCTCATCCCAGTAGGCCCGCAGCCGCGCATAACCGGCGGTGAAATCGGCCGCCAGCGGCGAGTCGAGCACGATGTCGATGTCCTCCCAGCTCAGCCCCGCCGCGACGCGACGCTCGCCGTGGGCGTGGATGATGCCTTCCAGCTCGTAGAGCAGCTCCTGCGTCCGGCCGATACTGAAGGCCGGTATCAGGATGGTGCCGCGGTTCTGGAATGCGTGCTCGACAATGGCCTGCAGCCGCGCACTGCGGTGTTTGCGGTCCTCGTGCACGCGATCGCCATAGGTGCTCTCCAGCACCACCACGTCGGCGTGCTCCGGCGGCTGCGGATCGGGAAGCAGGGGCGTATCGGGCGCGCCGAGGTCGCCGGAGAACAGGATGCGGCGCCGCTCGCCGCCCTGGGACACATCGCACTCCACATAGGCCGAGCCCAAGATGTGCCCCGCCGGCTGCAGCCGGATGCGCAGGCCGGGATCGGCGTCGATAACGTCGTGCCAGGCGCCGTAGGCCAGGGCCTTGATGCGCCCGCGCAGCAGCCGCAGCACGCGCTCGATGAGCGCCTTGTCGCGGGTGAAGCCGACCTTCAGCGCGTCCTCCAGCACCAAGGGCAGCAGCTCGGCCGACGCCTTGCTGCAGAGGATCGGCCCGCGAAACCCGGCCGCCAGCAGATAGGGCAGGCGCCCGACATGATCGATGTGCACATGCGTGACGATCAGCGCCTGCACCTGCGCCAGCGGGAACTCGATCTGCAGCCGCTCCGCGCCCGCCCCGTCCGGCGACGCCTCCGCCCCCTGAAACAGCCCGCAGTCGATGAGCACCGAGCGGCCATCGGCCAACGTCAGCTCATGACAAGACCCGGTGACACCGTCCACCGCCCCATGATGCGTAATGCTGTAGACAGCCATCTCTGACCCCGTTGGTCGACCTGGTACGCGTGCGCGCTGCGTGTAGACCGGCACCATACCGCCGTTGGGGTGCGGACCGCGCCCACTCGCGTCAGGTTTCGTCGGCCTTCGGAGTACATGGCGACAAGCCGCGTGCGTGAACGCGCGCACCCGGATCACTTCCGCGGCTTCGCCACGGACTGCAGCGACCGCCGGCCCTACATCCAGCCGCGCAAGCGGTAGTAGGTTCTGCCGAGCACCTCGCGGATGACGCTGGTGGTTCGCGCCAATGCCTTGTCGGATGGCAGAAAAGAGGTCAGCCCAAGGGTTGGCAGGTCTGCATCCCAGCCGTGCGGCTGGGGCGCAACTGCGGCATCGGGTTGGCCAGTCTGGGTGTGATCGGTCGCGCCCTGACGCGCCATCGCTGTCAACGGCGCGGCGCGGGGGCTCACGGCGTAATCGGTGGGCGAGGGAATCACGTCCACCCCGACGGCGCGAAAGGCACCCACGGCGCGCCCCATGTGCGCGGCCGAGGTCACGAGCAGCACCCTGTCCCAACCCGCAGAGGCGAGGATCTCCGCCGCAAACAGCGCATTTTCGCGGGTGGTCTGGCTCCGGGTCTCGAGCCGGATGGCCTCCTGCGGCACACCCCACTCCACCAGCAGATCGCGCATCAGCGCGGACTCGGGGGTGCGGTACCCGCTCCAGGCGAGATTGCCGCCCACGGCCAGCACCGCCTCGACCTTGCCGGCCCGATACAGTCGTGCCGCGCGCAGCACGCGATCGGAGGCATCCGTGAGATTCTCCACCGCCGGTGCACCAACCTGCCTCACGGCGCCGCCGAGCACGATGGCCACATCGGCGGCTGGCGTCGCCTCCAGCGCCACCGGCGGGTAGTCCTTCTCGAGCCAGAGCATCAGCCGGTCCGCGGCCCAGGGCATCGCCGACAGCCAAAGCAGCGCCACCTGAGCCGCAGACACCACGACTGCGGCACGCCGGCGGCCGACCGCCCCCAGCACCAGCGCCAGCATGCCCAGCATCACCGCCAGCCCAACGGGCATCAGGACGAGCGTCAGCAGCTTGCTCAGATAGAGCGTCACGGTGGAACACCTCAGCGGGTCAAAAGCGGAGGGTAGCGTAACGAAGACGCCCCGCGGGGCAGGGTCCCGCCTTGCATGGCCACTGGTGAAACGTCCCGGACGGGGCCTGCACGCCGTCCCGCGCAGTGGGAACGCGCGCAACGGGTTGACCACCCGGTTCCGCGGGATCCGGCAGGGGATCGCGGCGACTCGCAGCTGACACGCGGCGAATCAGTCTGCCAATGTCCCCTCGGCACCTTTGCGCCTGACCCCCATGGCCGCTAGGTTGGCGGTGATGCAACGGTTTTGAGGACCAGCCATGGCCACGATGATTGAGCGTGTCGACCGACTCGAGCAGGTGCTCGAGGAATTCGTGACCAACGTCGGCATCGAGTTCAATAAGCTCTACAACTCGCAGTTGCGCACGGAGGCCGAGCTGCGTGCGCTATTCGAGGCGAGCTGAGCCCCGGCGACCTTGAGATCGTGACCTTCAAAGACGACCTACAGGCGCAAACCCGGGAGATGAACCGGAAATGGGCCGAGATGTCCGACAAACTCGGCACCATGGTCGGCGACCTGGTGGCGCCCAACCTGGCCCAAGTCATCGAGGAAAGTCTCCACGCGACCGTGATCGAGCAAATGCTCCGCCGCAAACGCCGGCTCGCGGATGGGCGCGTGAAGGAATTCGACGCCATCGCCCTGACGGCCGAGCTTGTGGTCCTGAACAGCACCAACGCTACGCTGCGCAGTGCCGACGTCAACCGCTTTATCGAGGACATCGCCGCTTTCCGGGAGTTCTTTCCCGAGTACAACGATCGGCCGCTGGTGGGCATCCTCGCCAGCCTGGACGTCGATGCCAGCGTCTTGGCCTACGCCGAAACCCAGGGCTTTCTCGTCACGGCGGTCGGCGATCGGCTCATGGATATCAAGAACCGCCCGGGCTTCGAGCCCAAGCGCTGGGACTAGGGAGGCGGTGCCACATCACCTCCGGCCGGCTGCACGGCCTGCACGGTGGGGGTCAGGTCTTGAAATGCACTATCTGGCCTGACTGCAGCACGCCGACGGCGACCAAAGCCCCGGCCTCGTGTAGCCACCGCCGCCGCACGTCAGTCCCGTCGGTGGACGGCGTCGACAGCGGCCATCCATCGCGAGATGTGCGACGGCATCGGCCGGTCCGCGCGACGACTTCAACGCCCAGCTGGACCTCGCCAGCCGACGGCTCGACCACAGACCAACATACGGCTCAGGCGTGTCGAGCGTGGCCGCAGCGAGTGCGGCAAGCTCATGGCAGCTCGCCGGGGAGTAGGCGCAGCATGGGAGGTTTCACGATCACCACGACGATCGGCGAGAAGGCTGGGTCGACAGCCCCCGAGCGCGGAGTACGTGGCTTCAGCCGCGTACGCACCAGCGCGCTTGCACGACCATCACACACGCCCGCGGCTGCGCCACGGACTCCAAGAGCGGCTCCGCCGCCGGAACAGACAGCGGGCCGAGCAGGCGCGCGAGCGCGCCGAGCGCATGGCGGACCGACTGAGAGCGCTCGGCATCTATCCGGTTTAGCCCGCCGACTAGCGACGCTGCCGGCGCAGACACGACGCCGGCGTCCGGATCAACCCTTCCCGCTCACCGACCGGCCTGCCCCAAATGCACAGCAGTCGCCGACCCGCTTCACCTGGGCCGACGACTGCACCTGGCCGGAGCCGGCTGCAGCAAACGACCCGAGCCACGCAAGGCCAGGCGCAGGTTGCGGGCGCCGGCGATCAAGAGCACCATGCTGGGTGAGTCCTGCCCCATCCTTGGAAGCCGTGATGAACACGCCTGTCCTCGAAACCGCTTTCAGCGCCGACAACTATCTGGCCTGGGAGGAGTGCCAGGAAGCGAAGCACGAATACGTGTGCGGCGAGATCTTCGCCCTGGTTGGCGCCCGCCGCGAGCATGTCGTCGTGACGCTGAATCTTGCGTCTGCGCTCAAGCAACGCCTGCGCGGCGGCCCCTGCCAAGCCTACGTCTCCGATCTCAAGCTCCGTGTCGAGGCGGCCGACGCGTTCTTCTATCCCGACGTCATGGTCTCCTGCGACCAGCGGGACCACGACGCGAGCCTGTTCATCGCTCACCCGACCTTGATCGTCGAGGTGCTGTCCGACTCGACGGCCGCTTACGACCGCGGCGACAAGTTTGCCGCCTATCGCACGCTGCCTTCGCTGTTGGAGTATGTCGTAGTCGACATCCGGGCTCGGCGTCTAGAGACCTTCCGGCGCGCCTCCGACGGTGACTGGCTCTTTCACGAGCACGGACCCGACAGCGAGACCTGCCCCTTCGCGTCGCTGGCGCTCTCGGTGCCCTTCGACGAGATCTTCGAGAACGTCATCGCCGAGACCGCAGCGCCCGGAAACGACGGGCCGTCAACCGACGCGTCCCTCTAGCTCTGTTCGGTGCGCACGCTCCGCGCGCACACCCTACGCCCGATTCATATCCGCCCATGTAGGGTGTGCGACCGCAGGTTGCGCACCGAGGGCGATGCCCAGCGCCGGCGGGATCTTCGTTGATCCGGCTCGTCTTCCGGTGCGCACGCTGCGCGCGCACACCCT
>CAZGCI010000123.1:0-9538 GCA_964524185.1 uncultured Thiohalocapsa sp.
AGACACCGAGCACCCTGAAGGCGAGGCTGAGCAGGCCCGCGAATGGCGCGAGCGCATCACCCGTGCCCACGCCGGCGACGGCGTGCACTCCATGCTCCGCACCCTGCTGGCGGACATCCCGACGGTGCGCACCCCGTGGGAGCAGCTCCTGCGCACCCAGCTCACGCGCGGGCTGTCCATGCAGCCGGAGCTGTCCTGGTCACGGCCTTCGCGCTCGTACATCGCCAACCGGGGCAGGGTGGGGGGCAGCAATCGCGGGCGCCACCCTGGTGGCATAGCCGGGCAAGGCGGTGGCATGCGGATGCCCTGGGAGCCGGGCCGGACCTCATCGCGCGCTGTGGCGCGGCTCGCCGTGCTAGTGGATGTGTCGGGCTCGGTGGAGAACCCGCTGATGCACCGGTTTGCGGCGGAGGTCGAGGCCATCACCCGGCGGCTGGAGGCCGGCGTGCTGGTGATCATCGGCGACGACACGGTGCGCGAGGTGCGTCTCTTCGAGCCGGGACGCTCCAACCTGCGCGACATCGAATGCCAAGGTGGCGGCGGTACGGATTTCACGCCACTCCTGGCTGAGGCCGAGCGCCACGGACCGGACATGGCCGTGTTCCTGACGGATCTGGATGGCCGGGTCGACTATTGCCCGCGGTTTCCGGTGCTCTGGGCCGTCCCAGCTGACGCGGCGCACATGCAGGCGCCCTTCGGGCGAAAGCTTGTGTTGGAGTAGCCGCAAGCGCTCGCGGCCCGTTGGGGCGATGCCTTGGCCAACGCGCCCCCGAGTCGTTGCAAATCAAGCGCCGTTCGGCGCGCGGAGTTGGCCCTCGCCCAGGGCGCGCACCACCTGGTTCACGGCGGTGCAGAGCTGCGCCAACTGCTCCGGCGCGATGATGTAGGGTGGCATCAGATACACCAACCGGCCGAAGGGCCGCACCCACACGCCGCGCTCAACGAGGGCCCGCTGCACGATGCGCATGGGCACGGGCTCTGTCAGCTCGACGACGCCGATGGCACCGAGCACGCGCACGTCGGCGACACCTGGCAGGTCACGGCAAGGGCCTAGTCCGCGACGCAGGCCGGCCTCGATGGCGGCCACCTCGCCCTGCCAGTCCCGCGAGAGCAGCAGATCGATGCTAGCGTTGGCGATGGCGCAGGTGAGCGGATTGCCCATGAAGGTGGGCCCGTGCATGAAGGCGCCCGGCGTACCGCGGGAGATCGTGCCGGCGACATCCGTCGTGGCCAGCGTCGCAGCGCCCGTGAGATAGCCGCCGGTGAGCGCCTTACCGACGCACAGGATGTCCGGCGCAATGCCGGCGTGCTCACAGGCGAAGAGTCGGCCCGTGCGGCCGAAGCCCGTGGCAATCTCGTCGAGGATCAGCAACAGTCCGTGGCCGTCGCAGAGCCGGCGCAGTCGCGCCAAGTAGTCGGGGGAATAAAAGCGCATGCCGCCGGCGCCTTGTACGACGGGCTCTAGGATCACCGCCGCCAGCTCCTGGGCATGGCGCTCCATCAGCCCAGCGACCTCGACGATGTCTGCATCGGTGCACGGCTCGCTGAAGCGCGGCGCGGGCGCGGCGGCAAAGACCTGCTTGGGCAGCACGCGCTCGAACAGGCTGTGCATGCCGTTGACGGGGTCGCAAACGGACATGGCGTCGAAGGTGTCGCCGTGATAGCCGCCGCGCACCGTTAGGAAGCGTACGCGCCTGCTGTTGCCCGCCGCCTGTTGGTATTGCAGGGCCATCTTCATGGCGACTTCGACGGCCACGGAGCCGGAGTCGCACAGGAAGACGTGCTGCAGCGGTGCCGGTGTCAGGCGCACTAGGCGCTCCACCAGGCCCACGGCGGGTGCATGGGTGAGGCCGCCGAACATGACATGCGCCATGCGCCCGAGCTGCGCGCTGGCAGCCGCATTCAGCACCGGGTGGTTATAGCCGTGGATGGCGCACCACCACGAGGCCATCCCGTCCACCAATCGGCGGCCGTCCATGAGCTCGATCTCGCAGCCGGACGCCGCCCGCACCGGGTAGACCGGGTCGTGGTCGATGGTGGTGGTGTAGGGATGCCAGGCGTGGGCGGCGTCGATGTCGAGCAGCCGCTGCACCTCACCGGCCAGCATCCGGTGAGGGTCGCCGCCGGCAATGGCCCGCCCGGGAGCCGACGGCTCCAGGTACCGCGGCGCACCACTCATCCAAGCACCTCCAGCGCGCGCACCAGGTCGCGGATGTCAGGCTCCTCGTCGAGGGCGCCTTCCCAGAAACGATAGTGGTGGACCGCCGGACCGTCGCCGATGGTGAGTTCGGCGGCGAAGCCAGTGGCGCCCGCGGGGGCAGTGTGCTCGCGGGGTGGCCCCAGGCGCTGGAGGAGGTCCGCTAGCTGTTCGGCCTGGTGCCGACTCAGCTCGCCCTGAGCGGGCTTGTGGCTGGTATAGTCGCCGGCGTCGATGACGAAGGCGCCATCTTCGGTCACGTCGATGTGCAACATGTAATCGTCCTGACCGATGACGCGATAGCGGATGCGGGGCAGACGGACGGGCTTGGGCATCGCTTGGACTCCTGACGGGCGGAAGGCGGAAGATCGGTTTGTGGCGGACGGATCATGTGCTGACAGCGTGCACGCCGGCCAGTGGCGGCGGCAGCCATCGGTACGACCCATTGGTCAGGCTAGCGAGGCAATGCCTCAGACCAACGAGCGACTGCCTCAGCTCCGTGCGAGCTGCTCGCGACCGGCCCGATCGCGGGCGAACTGATACGCCGTGCGGCCGCTGCGTGAGCCGCGGCGCAGCGCCCATTGCAAGGCCGCACGCTCCACGTCCACAGCGTCCACTTGGGCAGCGCCGAGGCGGGTCAGCCAATGCCGGCAAACGGCAAGGTATTGGCCCTGGGAGAACGGCTGAAAGGAGAGCCAGAGTCCAAAGCGATCGGACAGGGAGATCTTCTCCTCGATGCCCTCGCCGTGGTGGATCTCACCGTCCACCAAGCGGGCCTCGCGGTTTTCGTGCTGGAACTCCGGCAGCAGGTGGCGGCGGTTGGACGTGGCATAGATCAGCACATTGTCAGGCGGCGCGCTGATGGAGCCGTCCAGGGCTGCCTTCAGTGCCTTGTAGCTGCCCTCGCCAGCCTCGAAGGAGAGATCGTCGCAATACAGGATGAAGCGCTCGTCCCGACCCTCGAGCTGCGCCAGGATGCGCGGCAGATCGGCGAGCTCATCCTTGTCCACCTCGATGAGTCTAAGCCCCGCATCGCGATAGGTATTGAACAGGGCCTTCACTAGGCTCGATTTGCCCGTGCCGCGGGCGCCGGAGAGCAACACATTGTTGGCCCCGGCACCGGCCAGGAATTGTCGGGTGTTGCGCTCGATCTCATCACGCTGGGCGTCTACGCAGCAGAGATCCCTCAACGTGAGGGCATGCGGACGATGGATGGCCTCTAGCCGCCCCGAATGCCCAAAGGAGCCGCCTCGGCGCCAGCGCCAGGCATGGGCGCTCCAGTCCGTGTCGGCCGCAAGGGGTAACTGCAGCTCCAGGCGCCCGAGCAGCCCCTCGGCACGTTGCAGCAGCGTGGCGAGCTGGTGCTCGGCGTCACCTGATTCAGGCCGTTGGTCAGGCATCCAAGCGCCGGAATTTGAGCCGGTGGGGTTGGTCCGCTTCGTCACCCAGGCGGCGGTGGCGGTCTGCCTCGTAGTCGGCATAGTTGCCCTCGAGCCAGGTCACCTCGGAGTCGCCCTCGAAGGCGAGGATGTGCGTCGCGATGCGGTCCAGGAACCACCGATCATGGCTGATGACGACGACACAGCCCGGGAAGGCCAGGATGGCCTCCTCCAGCGCCCGCAGGGTCTCGACGTCCAGGTCATTGGTGGGCTCATCGAGCAGCAGCAGGTTGCAGCCCTTGCGCAGCAGCTTCGCGAGATGTACCCGGTTGCGCTCGCCGCCGGAGAGGTCACCGATGCGCTTTTGCTGGTCTGCGCCCTTGAAGTTGAAGCGGCTGACATAGGCGCGTGAGGGCATCTCGAACTTGCCGACGATGATGTTATCGGCGCCGCCGGAGATCTCCTCCCAGACAGACTTGCTGTTGTCCAAGGCGTCGCGGCTCTGGTCCACGTAGCCGATGTCCACGGTGGGGCCGACGCGCAACTCACCGGCGTCGGGCTGCTCCTGGCCGGTGATGATGCGAAAGAGGGTGGTCTTGCCGGCACCGTTGGGCCCCACGATGCCGACGATGCCGCCCTTGGGCAGGTCGAAGCTCAAGCCATCGTACAGCAGCCGCTCGCCGTAGGCCTTGCGCAGGCCTTTCGCCTCCACCACGAGGTCCCCCAAGCGCTCGCCCGGTGGGATATAGAGCTCATTGGTCTCGTTGCGGCGCTGGAATTCCTGCGACTGCAGCTCGTCGAAGCGCGCGAGGCGCGCCTTGCTCTTGGCGTGGCGGCCCTTGGGGTTGGCGCGCACCCATTCCAGCTCGTGCCGCATGGTCTTGATGCGCGCCTGCTCGGCCTTCTCTTCCTGCTCCAGCCGCTGCTCCTTTTGCTCCAGCCAGCTGGTGTAGTTGCCCTGCCAAGGGATGCCGTGGCCGCGGTCGAGCTCCAGTATCCAACCGGCGACGTTGTCGAGAAAGTATCGATCGTGCGTCACGGCCACGACGGTGCCGGCATAGTCGTGCAGGAAGCGCTCCAACCAGCCGACCGATTCCGCGTCCAGATGGTTGGTGGGCTCGTCCAGCAGCAGCATCTCCGGCTTGGAGAGCAGGAGCCGGCACAAGGCTACGCGGCGGCGCTCACCGCCAGAGAGCTTGGTCACGTCGGCATCCCAGGGCGGCAGCCGCAGGGCCTCGGCGGCAACCTCCAGAGTGCGCTCCAAGTTGTGACCATCGGTGGCCTCGATGAGGTTTTCCAGCTCAGCCTGCTCCTGCGCCAGCGCATCGAAGTCTGCATCCGGCTCGGCGTAAGCGGCGTAGACGTGATCCAGCCGCTCCAGCGCGTGCTTGATGGGGGCGACGGCCTCTTCGACATTGCCGCGCACGTCCTTGGCGGGGTCGAGTTGCGGCTCCTGGGGCAGGTAGCCGATGTGGATGCCCGGCTGCGGGCGGGCCTCACCCTCGATCTCGGTATCGAGACCGGCCATGATGCGCAGCAGCGAGGACTTGCCGGCGCCGTTCAGGCCGAGTACGCCAATCTTGGCGCCGGGAAAAAATGACAAAGAGATGTCCCTCAGGATGACCCGTTTCGGCGGTACGACCTTGCCGACACGGTTCATGGTGTAGATGTACTGCGCCATGAGAATGCTATTGGGCTATTTCGATATTCGGGTGGTAGGTGTCGGCCGTGAGACGGCGCGGGCTCAAATCGGCCAGTTGCGCTTGCGCCCAGGCCGCAGTCTGCGCCCCTGAGCTCGAGACGGCGGGGACTGCGAGCTGACAGCACGACCAGCCGGCGCTGCTTATGGCTATGATTGCGCGCCTCGGCGCTGTGCCAAACGCGCTCGTTCGTCGCCGGCAGTGACGCCCAAATTCTGCGTCTTCGCCGGCCAAATGTCCAAAACCAGCGGCGGTCCGGCCGCCGCTGCGTGGAGTACCGATGAAGACACCATTCGTGCCCGCGCCCTCGACCTTGCCCGTGCTGGGTGTCGTCGGCCCGAGCGGCACTGGCAAGACCACGCTGCTGCGCCAGCTGATACCGCTCCTGCGCGCGCGTGGTCTGCGCGTGGGCTACGTCAAGCATTCGCATCATAGCCTGACCCTGGACCAGCCGGGCAAGGACAGCTACGAGGTGGCCCAGGCCGGCGCCGAGCAGGTGCTGCTGGCGGCCGCCGACGGCTGGGCACTGCTGGATTACGCGCCACGGCGCACCGCGGACGGCGAGCTGCCGCTGGCGGCGCTCCTCGCGCACTTCGACGCCGAGCGCCTGGACTTGCTGCTGGTGGAGGGCTATCGGCAACGGCACCATCCGAAGCTGGAGGTGCATCGCACGGCCACGGGTCAGCCGCCGTTATACCCGGATGATCCAGACATCATCGCCGTCGCCACGGATGCCGCGCTGCCCGCGGATGCCGCACCGCAACAGCTGCCGCTGGCAGACCCGGCGGCGATCGCCGACTACATCCAGGGGCAGCTGGCCGATGCGCGCTTCGCTGCCGAAGACCCGCGCGATGAGCTGCTGCGCCGCTGCCGGGAATGTCGGGCCTCCGCCGCCGAGCCAAGGGCCGGGTGGCTGTCCATCCGCGTCGGTACGCGTTATTGGCTCGCACCCATCGCGCTGGCCGGGGACGATCCGACCTACGCCACGCTCCGCGTGCACGAGCTGGCTGAGCCCGAGCCCGAGGCGGACGCAGACGCAGACGCGGACGACACCGCTTTGGCGGACGTCGAAGCGCGCATTCACCGACATATCTACGCCGCACAGCCCGATGCCCGCGCCATTGCTGGTGCGCGCATGCCCTACACGGCGGCCGTGGGATTCCGCGGCCGCGCCTTCGAGCCCGTGGACCCCGATGGCGGCGGCGCCTTCGGCAGCGTGCCGTCGCTGGCGCTGGAGCGGGATGATCTGGCTGCCAAAGCGCCGCAGGCGGTCGCCGAACAACTAGCGGCGGGCACCGCGTGCATCCTGGCGGGGCAGGGCGCCTACACCTGGGGCGCCGACCTCTCCGAGGCGCTGCAGCGTGCCGCGCTCCTGGAACGTGCCGCGGAGATTTACACGCTATGGCGCCAGGCGTCGGTGTGACGCGCCAGCGTGCCGGCAACACGGCCGCTCGTCGGTCTGAGGCGCAGCCTCGCTAGACTACGAGCTGGTGTGTTGGCCCAAACCGCCGACAATATGCAGTAGGCGTCGGGGCGAAGTCTATCGGGTTCAACGGCTCGTAGATTCGACCGTAGCATTGAGGAATCAGTGGCCTACGAGCAATGCTATTTAGCGGTGCTACGGTCATCAAGATGCTGGAGGGCCGTGCCCTGCTGCCGGCAGGGCGGCTGCAGCAGCTCTGTCGCCACCTCGCCGGCGAGGGCGTCATTGACGAGGGCGCATTCGAGTGGCGCGAGGTGGAGGCAGGGATCAAGGCGTTTCCGCCGCTGGCGCGCGTGGTCGAGGAGATCAGGGAGCGCTACCCCCATGCGGTCTCGGTTGGCGCGCAGCAGTCGGCAGAGCGCACTCGACTCGCCTAGGCGAACTAGGCGAAGTCGCCGGTGCGGACTGTTGGCGCGCGGGAACGTGAGGTCCTTCGCCGGGCACCGCTACACGCCTTGCGAAATGGATATTTGTGGGTGTAGAAATGGGTGATGCTGCAAACATCCACGCTCTGCATCACCCCGGAGATGCTCTCCCTCGTCGCAGAGATCGACGAGTTCAAGGGCGCCTGGCGAGCCCTCGGCACCTTGGCGCCGGAGCGGCTCTCGGCGCTGCGCCGGGTTGCGACCATCGAGAGCGTCGGGTCCTCGACCCGCATCGAGGGCAGCCGGCTGTCCAATCGCGAAGTCGAGCAGTTGCTCGCCGACCTCGAGATCAAGGCGCTCGCCTCGCGAGACGAGCAGGAGGTGGCCGGCTACGCGGATGTGATGGAGACGGTCTTCGCCTCGTGGTCAGAGATCACCGTCACTGAGAACCACATCAAGCAGCTCCATCGCGACCTACTGCGCTACAGCGACAAAGACCAGCGCCACCGCGGCGAGTACAAGACCGCCTCCAACAGCATCGCGGCCTTCGACGCCGAGGGCAAGCAGGTCGGCGTCGTCTTCGAGACTGCGAGCCCCTTCGAGACCCCGCGCCTGATGACCGAGCTGGTGGCTTGGCTGGACCAAGCGCAACAGGGCGAACTGCATCCCTTGATCGCCATCGGCATCTTCGTCGTGACCTTCCTGGCTATCCATCCGTTCCAGGACGGCAACGGTCGCCTGAGCCGCGTGCTGACCACATTGCTGCTGCTGCGGGCAGGCTATGCCTATGTGCCCTACAGCTCGCTGGAGAGCGTGATCGAGCAGAGTAAGGAAGGCTACTACCTGGCTCTGCGCCGCACCCAGGGGACGCTGCGCAGCAAGACGCCGGATTGGCAACCCTGGCTGACCTACTTTCTGCGGGCACTGCAACGCCAAATGCGCCGCTTGCGCGAGAAGGTCGAGCGCGAGCGCCTGCTGCTCGCCGAGCTTCCGGAGCTGGCGGTCCGCATCTTGGACCATGCACGCGAGCATGGTCGCATCACAATTGCCGATGCCGTCACTCTCACCAGCGCCAGCCGCAACACCCTGAAGGTGCATTTCAAGTCGCTGCGCGAGCAGGGGCTCCTAGTGCTCCACGGACAGGGCAGGGGGGCCTGGTACAGCTTGCCTTAGATCGAGCGGAACGGTGTAGGTGAGCCGGATCATCTGCGCCGCGACGGTGCGCGCCGATAGCTCTCGAGCGAGGAGCTGGCGAGGTTCTATGCTACCGGCTGATCGCTAGTGCATATTTTCGGCGGTTTGGGCCAAAAACCCCTAGCTGGTGTATCCCCTAGCGGTGCGGAGGCGGCCTACTTCTCCGCACTCAGGTAGCAGATCCAGCCGGCATCGGCATCGGCCTGCTCGGTGGGCCGAAAGTCGCCGTCCGGCTCGCCGGTGTCGTCCCACCCCTGCCAGTAGACAATGCTGCGCCGAAAGCCGACCTCCGCCAGGAGTTCGCGGATCTCCGGCAACGTCCACAGCCGCCAGCGGTAGCTGAAGGCGTGCGGGATCTCGGAGCCATCCGGGAAGGCGAAACCGATATGACAGTCCATGAGGCCGCTGATGGGGTTGTAACTGGCCTGCTCCCAGCGGTACGTGAAGGTGCCTTCGGCATCGTCCACCGTGCGCTCTTCGATGATCTCGCGGAAGGCATCGTAGCCGCCATAGGCATCCAGACAGAACACGCCGTCGGCCGCCAGCGCGGCGTGCACGGCCCGGAAGTAGGCCTTCAGCGCCGCACGCTCGCAGAGCAGCCAGTAACTGAAGTTCATGGCCGCCACCAGGTCGGGTGGGCTGGCGGTGGGCGCTGCGCGCACGTCGCTCTGGACGAGCGTGACGCGGGCGCGCTGCGCGGGCGCCAAGGCCTTGCGGTTGTGGCGCTCGGCCCATGTAAGCGCTGCGGGGTCCAAGTCGAGCCCCAGCGCGGTGTTCTGTGCATGGCGGCGTACCCATTCGCAACAGACCGCCGCGGTGCCGCAGAAGTCCTCTCGCAGGCTGCGGGCGTCGCGGCCGCGCAGCTCGCGGAAGCAGTCGGTGAGGAAGTCCACTTCGGCCTCCGGGCACTGCACGGCACGCTCGTACAATCGGTGCAAGTCGGCCCGTTGCGCCAGGGTTGGGGCGGCGGATGGACTGGAGCGAGTCGCGGCGGCGGGGATCGGGGGCATGAGACCTCGATTGAAACAACAGGCGGATTTGGATAGTCTACGCGGCTCGCGGCAGCGCAGTCGCCCGACGGGGCCCAAAAGGGCCCAAAAGGGCCCGAAAGGGTCTGGCGACATCCCCGGCCTCTCACGTGCAGGGGCCAGGCCAGCCGCACACCCCGGAGAGGTGTCCGAGTGGCTTAAGGAGCACGCCTGGAAAGTGTGTATAGGTTA
>CAZGCI010000124.1:0-5886 GCA_964524185.1 uncultured Thiohalocapsa sp.
CCTGCCGAGATAGCGCGGCCCGCGCCCAAGCAAGATCACCGCCCAAGCCAACCCTCGCAGCTCCGCCAGCAGCGTCAGCGGAATCCACCAAGGCCGGCGCAGATGATGCCGCGTCGTCACCGCGCGGCCGAGCCGGCGCAGCAACGCGGGCACTGACCGCCAGCGCTTCGTCTTCAGCTCAAAGTAATACGCGCCCACCGCATGATCCGGCCGCACCGTGGTGAGATGCTCCCCGAACGACCGTGTCCCGCCCGCCGGCACTTTCAGGTGATGGATCAACGCCGCGGGCTCATAACAAATCTGCCGGCCAGACTGCAGCCAGCGCCAGGCAAACTCCGCCTCGAACCGATACGCCACCCGCACGAAATTCTCATCAAAGCCGCCGAGCGACAACGCCGCCGTCCGCGGCACGGAAAAATTCCCGCCCATGAACTCCGTCACCGTGCGCCGTTCCAGCGTATTGAAGCAAAACGGCGCCCGATCAGGCGGATCGGCCTCACCCCCGTGCCACGGCTGCAGCACCCGCCCGGCAACCAGCTCCCCCGGCCGCGCCGCATGCGCCCGCGCATGCGCCGCCACCAGCGCGGCATCCGGGCGGATGTCGTCATCCAAAAACAGCACAATCGGCCCCGCCGCCGCCAGCAGCCCCTGATTCATGGCCGCCGGAATCGACGGCTGCGCCAGCCGCAGCCACCGCACCTGCCCGCTGTCCGCCCAGACCTGCAGGGCCCGCTCTGTGGCCGGATCATGCCGCGGCGTCTGATCCGCCAACACAAGCTCCGCCGGCGGCGTCGCGAGCGCCAGCAGACCCTGGACGGTCTCCACCAAGACCCGATCCCGGCCATAGGTGGGTATCACAACGCTGACCGCGGGGGTCTCCAATACCGACCTCTCATCCACGGCTCATGTCGCCCTTTGCAACCTTGAGTGCTGAGCGTCTGCGGTACGCACGCCTCGCGCGCCGAATCGCCCGTGTAGGTTGTGCGGCCGCAGGTTGCGGACCGACGCCCCCTCCGCCACTACTGCCACCGCACAGCCAGCCCCACGCCCGCGGCTTCGCCACGGACTCCAAGACAACCCGCGCGCCCAAGCGTCGGTCGGGCCAACGCCAGGAGGCGCGACCGACCCGCCGGTAACGCCAGCGCGAGGTCATACACGCCTCTACCCCACCGACGGCACGGGCCGCTGGAGCGCCCGGCAACCCGTCACCACGCCACCCCAATCTCGTGACACCGCTCCGCGGTGTCACGCGTCGCAAGGCGCTCTGCGCCTGGGGCCAACGCGGGTGCCAGCACACTAAAGCCCTCCTGCAGTTGCCCGGCTGAGTGCTCTCACAGCCCGAGCTCAGCGTGGGAACCGAGCCGCACGAACTGCAAGGTTTCCGTGTCCGGCTTTCGGTCGATCAGAATCAGATCTGGCTTGACATGGCAGTCGCGGTGATCGGTCCAGTCGCCCGTCAGCGCATGGTCTCGATAACGATCCGGCAAAGCCTGGTCCTGAGCCAGGGCCGCCAGTACCCATCGCATTTCTGCTTCCAACGTCATGCGATGTGTCCCTTTCGCTTCCCGCTTGTAATCACGCTTGAAACGTGTCGTCCGCTCAATCCTCCGCATCGCCGAGATCGGCCATCAGATCGTCCACGGAGTCGAAGGAGTGCAGTTGACCCCGACGCGCTTCCTTCATCGCCTCAATGGTTTTCGGATTGGGAATCAGTGGCTCGAAAGGCAGCGCGTGCTCCTGAGCAACCCGTGTCAGCAGCAGGCGGACCGCATCGGAGAGTGTCAACCCCATGGCGGCCAGGACAGCAGCGGCCTCCTCCTTGACCTTACTGTCGATGCGGGCCTGAACTAGAACTCTTTGGGCCATTGGAGACACCCCTTAATTGCACGACATTGTCATACAGATGAGTGTAACGTCTCGCAGTTGGCGTAGCAATCATGGGTGCGGGCCAAATAGCGCGGTGCGCACGCCGCGCGTGCATACCCGACGGCGCCGCACCGCGTCCTCGGCAAACCGCCACTGAGCCGTAATCATTGCTGCTCCAATACCGCCTGCGGACCAATCGTCTGCGACTTCCGCGGCTGCGCCACGGACTCCAAGACAACCCGTGCGCCCCGACCGACACGCCGTGACCCCAGCGCGGGCAGCCGTGCCCGAGCCGCTGCGGTGCGCACGCTCCGCGCGCACACCCTACGGCGTCGCTCCAATGAGGGTGTGCGACCGCAGGTTGCGCACCAACGCCGGCTGCGGTGCGCGCGCACTCTACGGCGCTTCACCGCTGGAGGCCGGGTCCGCGGCGCGGTGGTCGAGGCATTGTGGGTCGTCGCTACCGGCGTGGGCCTGGCGAAACAGCAGCGCAAGAAAGTCCGGCGAAGCTCTCGTAGACGCCGGCATGAGACCCGCGATCTACGCTAACTCGACCCCCTCGTAAACCGCCTCCAGCGGCAACGCGGCGTCCAGGCAGCCCAACGGCACGGCGCCCTCAACGAACACCTCCGGTGTCCAACCGTCCTCACGGCGGAACAACTCCACCTGACGCTGCTCCTGCGAGATCAGTAGATAGCTGCGCAACGACGGCAGCGAGGTATAGGCAAGGAACTTCTCGCGCCGGTCGATGCGCCGCGTCTGCGGCGACAGAATCTCCACCACCAGGCAGGGCGCCCGACAGTAGTCGCTCGCCCGATCGTCCGGATCGCAGGTCATCACCAGGTCCGGATAGTAGAAGACAGCATCACCAGCGATCTGCAAACGCACCTTCATGTCGCTGATAAAGGCTTGGCAGTCACCGCCACGCAGCAGCGGACGTAAAAATGCACCAAGATTCAGGGCGATCAGCCCATGCACCCGACTCGCGCCCGTCATCGCATAGACCTCGCCGGCCATGTACTCGTGCCGCACCTCGCTGACTTCTTCGCCAGCCAGGTAATCTTCCACCGACAACCGCGATGGCATCGCTAAAGCACTCATGGTGTTCACTCGCTCGGCAATCGAAACACAACGTCAGTGAAGTGCAGTCTAGCCGACCCCGGCTCCCAAGACGCAGGGCGCGACCGCCAGCGCAGCCGCGGGCACCGCGCCGCAGCCCGCTGCGGTGCGCACGCTCCGCGCGCACACCCTACGGCGCCGCTCCAATGTCGGGTGTGCGACCGCAGGTTGCGCACCAACGCCTCCAATGTAGGGTGTGCGACCGTAGGTTGCGCACCAACGCCTGGAGTACGTGGCGACAAGCCGCGTACGTGACCGACGCCCGCGCAGCCAACGCCGACGCCCGCGGCTTCGCCACGGACTCCAAGACAACCCACTGGCCCAAACGTTGGACGGGCCGACGCCAGGAGGCCCCACAGACCGGCCGTGACCGCCAGCGCAGCGCGGGGCTACGTATCGCAGCCCCACCAACGGCACGGGCCGCTGGAGCGCCCGGCACCCCGTCGCGGTGCGGGAGCCCCTCAGCGGGACTGGTGGTCCTGGTGCTTGAGGGGGGTGCGAGAGGAGGTATCTACAAATGACCGCACAGGCGCAGATCATCGAACGCGACGGGCAGCCGGAGTATGCGGTCGTACCCATCGAAACCTACCGCCGGCTCGTGGAACTGGCCGAAGACATGGAAGACATTCGCGCCTACGACCGAGCCATGGCGGAGATCGAGCGCGGCGTCGGCCAGTGCCGAGGGCCGGGGACAGACCGTCAAGCAAAAGGCAAGGTCTGACCCTGGAGGGCACGGCTGCTTCATACCGGCCCTCCTTGGCCTGTTGCAGTTCCAATTCGACCGCCACGTCCCCCGGCGCGCTCCCCGCAGTGCCGGAGCGCAAACCGTCACCGCGAGGGCGACCCCCCCACCGTCATCGCGAGGGGCAAAGCCCCCACCGTCATCGCGAGGGCCTGTCATTGCGAGGCCGGAGGCCGTGGCAAAGGCCCGCGGCGATCCAACCACCGCACGGACTGCCGCGCCTCGTTTGTGGCCAAGGGCCGACTTTGGAATGGCGGAAACTCCGCTTCTAGCGTATGCTCCCCTGATGGTATTCATTGAACTCCCGATCTTTGTGCGCTGCGCCGAACGCCTCTTCACCGATGACGACGTCACGAAGCTGCAGCTCACGCTGCTCAGGAACCCTTCGGTTGGCACACTGATTCCTGAAGGCCGCGGGCTGCGCAAGTTGCGGGTTTCCCTTCACGGGCGCGGGACGCGCGGCGGAGCACGGGTGATCTACTACCACTGGGTGAACCGCGATCTCTGCTATCTCATCTACGCGTATGCCAAGAATGCCGCGAGTGATCTGACCAGGGAACAACTGCATCAACTGGCCGCTGCGATGGCCCATGAGGTGGACGATGAATGACAAAGATTTCGATGAATTGCTGCAAAGCGTGCGTGACATGGGCCGTCACATGCGCGGTGAATCCGTTGCGGGAATTCGCACGCAGGAATTTCCGGAACCGGATGTGAAAGCGATCCGCGAACGGACAGGCCTTAGCCAGGTCCGCTTCGCCCACCTGATCGGCGTCAAACCCAAGACCCTGCAGAACTGGGAACAACACCGCGTTCGCCCGGCCGGACCCGCACGCGCGCTCCTGAAGATCGTCGAGGCGAACCCCAACGCCCTCACCGCATTGCACGATTAATGGGAAACGGGGACCGAGGACCAGGGGAAACGGGGACAGATTTATTTTTCCGCCCGCCGTCGCCCCAGGAAATAAATCTGTCCCCGTTTCCCAACATGTTTTGCGGCTAGCTCCAGTCCCGTTCCTGGGGTGGCGCGTCCTGTCGGTCCGCGAGGAATTCAGCCGGCAGCGGTTCTGTGTTGTCGTAAAAGGCCTGTAACCACTCGCCGAGGTTGCTGTGTGGCGTGGTTCGCGGCTGCAGCCAGAGCGCGTCACCGATCTGTTCGATCACGACCTCCTCCGCCTGCAGACGCAGCTTCGCCGGCAGGCGTATGGCCTGACTGCGGCCGCTCATGAAGAGTTTTGCTGTGGTGCTCATACATGTACTCCCGCGCAATATCACAGCGTGATATGACATGCCAAGCGCGCTGCTGTCGCTCTGCTCAAGGGGCTTTGGCCGCAGGATCCTGCAGCAACGCAGCGCGCTCGCAGTGACGGGCCGCACAGCCCCCAACCGTCATTGCGAGCGAAGCGCGGCAATCCAGGCGGCGTACGCGAGATCAGCGTCTTGTGGATCGCCACGTCGCTGCGCTCCTCGCGATGACGCGTACATCAGCGCTTACTGCCGAGCAAGTGCCACTCCCACCAAGACCGTGTTGTAGGCACGCGGCTCCTGCACGCATGGATGTTCGGGCCCGCCCGGCAACGCGGGCTGGCACCCGCTGCTCGGGCGTTCGCGGGCGGGGCCCGCTCCTGCGACAGACCGTTCACGGGTCAGCTCGGGACGCACTCAGGCCGCTCCCCCTGCCCCAGCAGCCATCGATACAGCGCGACGGTCTGCGTCGCAATCTCGCCCCAGTCGTACCGCCGCGGAACCGCCCGCCCGCGCTCGCCCATTGCACGGCGGTGCGCATCGTCCAGGCGCGTGCCTTCGCGCAGCGCCTCGGTCAGCCAAGTCTAGCCGACCCCGTACCCAAAATGCCGGCCGTCGCTCCTGCCTCGACAGGGGGGTGCAGCCGCGTACCTGCCCGCAACCGCACAAGCCACCACGCCGCGGCTTCGCCACGGACGCCAAGACAACCCGCGCGCTCGAGCGACCCGCCGTGACCGCCAGCGCGCGGTCATGAGTGCCGCAGTCCGCTACGGTGCGCACGCTCCGCGCGCACACCCTACGGCGGCTCCAATGTAGGGTGTGCGACCGCAGGTTGCGCACCAAGGCCTGGAGTACGTGGCGACAAGCCGCGTGCGTGACCGATGCCCGCGCAGCCAACCCCCACGCCCGCGGCT
>CAZGCI010000124.1:5986-9512 GCA_964524185.1 uncultured Thiohalocapsa sp.
CGCATGAGAAGTCACGCCCGCGGCGCCGCCACGGACGCCAAGACAACCCGTGCGCCCCGAGCGACCCGCCGGAACCGCCAGCGCGCGGTCAGCCGTGCCTCAGCCGCTACGGTGCGCACGCTCCGCGCGCACACCCTACGGCGGCTGGGCTAGAAACGGCAGTTTGACGGTCCTCGGGGTGCGTCCCGCGGGGTGTTCGGCAAGGTGAGAGCGGACCGTCGATCCAGTGAATCGACGCAGCCGTTCGAACAACGAGTCGGAATAGTCGAACTATTCCAACGCGTTGTAACGCCGCCGGGCGCCGCGCGCGCGTCGGTCCGACACCCAAGGCCGGCGTCAAGACAAGTCAGCTGCTATAAACGTTGACAGAAATCGCCTCACGCCACGGCTTCCTTCAGTACGCCCAACCACGCTTCGCCATCGGCGGCGTCAAGGAGTGCGTCCGCGAGGTCCTCGAAGGTTCGCGGACTAACAATTCGGTCCAGGAATGGAGCTGCCTGATCGGCCACATCCGCCGCGAAGCGCTTCCGCGCCATGCGCAACAGCAGCAGACGCTCTTGTTCCAGGCCCTGCTCGATCCCCTGCTGGATCCCCTGCTGGATCCCCTGCTGGATCCCCTTGCGGATGCCAATCCGCTCGACACTGGTCACGTAAGGCATGTGCTCCACCGTTTCGAAGGTTTGGATCTCGGACCACAGTTGCTCTTCCAACGCGTCAGGCAGGCGCAGCATCCAGTCGATGAAGCGAAACAGCTCCAGGATGTCGCCGCGCGCCCACCCGCGCCGGTAGAGGCTCTTGGCCAATGCCAGCTTGGCCCGATAGCGCGCTTGCGGCGCGTTGCGTGTCTCTTGGGTCTTGAGGTGCGCCTGGACGACCACGGCGAAGGGGTTGGCCGAGGCCTCCAACTCCGCCCAGCGGGCGCGGTAGTCGAGCAATTTGACACTCGGAAAGCGGATGCCGACCGCACAGCCCCAACGCTCCCAACCGCAGCGCGCACGACCTGTTGCAGCTCCTTGTCGAGGAACTCGTAACCCTCAGACCAGTCGATGCCGGCGTAAGCCTGCGGAAACAGCAGCGCGAGAAAGTCCGGGAGATAGCGCTCCAGGGCCTCTTTCCACGGGGAATCGTAATCGTCTTGGTCACTCGCGGTCATGCGACGGCCTCTTCTGCCCGCTCCATCTGTCGCGGACCAAACCGCCGCGCCAGCAGCCAGCCAACGCTCCGCATCTCATACCCCTGCACAACACGCCCACGGCTCCGCCACGGACTCCAAGACAACCCACGTGCCCAAGCGTCGGCCCGGCCGACGCCAGGAGGCCCGACCGACCGACCGCGACCGCCAGCGCAGCCGCGGGCTTCGGGCCGCAGTGTCGCCGACGGCAAGCCGCAAGCTGGCGGAGCGCGGCAGCTCGTTATAGAACGGCACATCGAACTCGGCGGGGACATCCTGCACGATGAGGAGGTGCTTCCTCCCACTAGCCTTGACAAGGCCGCGCGCTCACCGTCTTGAAACCCTTTGCAGAGATATAGTCCAAGACCGACTCACGAATCGACGAACGACCCATCTGCGGGAAAGACGATGTTCATACTTTATCCCCTGCGATCTCCGAAACTCTTTGCATGCGCGCAGCGTCGCTCGCATCAATGATCCCCTGATTGCCCCGCCTATAACGAATCCAATAGAAAATATTACTTGGCGCCGCGCCTACGAAAAACCGAGACTCTGATAATATGTCCAGCTCAAATAGCAAGCGAATAGTCTCCCTCCGTCGAACGTCGCTGCCCTTTCGGTTAAAACTACTCTGGAAATGCCCCTCTCCTGAATCTGCTAAAGAACGCACCTCACGCCAGGCACCGAGCATGTCCTGCAGCTCGCTACCCACCCGTGCATCATCGGTGGCCAAAACCACTGGCATCGAAGAAAAAAGAGGAGTCGAAAGGATTTCGACGTAATTTCTCAGAGGAGTATACGGGGCCTCCGTGCTCTTGTCCCCGCGCCTGATGTGAACACCGACATATGGCTCGAAATATCCTCCAAAGGCTTCACGGCGGGCTTCAAGTTCACTTCTAACAACCGGCTGATAGACCCACAGCGCGTCAATCAACTGTCGTTGCACACTCCACCAGTCCCCCGAAATGCCGAGACGATCGGCGATCGCCATAGACTCGTCAGCCGACGGTAGCCCGTCCAAAAAGTATCGATGGCTTCCATACAGTGTTCGCATTACTGCAGACCGAATCGCCCTCGACCCCGCTACGCGATCCACCCCACGCCATCGACCGTTAAGCACACCCAAAAACTTGCCAGGAATTACGGACATGAACGGCTCGTAATACTCTTCCCAGCCGTTCTTCACGGCATACCCCTTAGCACCTCTGTTTTCGCCCACACAAAGCCGAAGGTCGTTGGCCGCACACGACTGAATAACTTTCAAGAGGCCAATCATTTCCGCGCAATACCCCCCCCCACGGCCCAACTTATAAACCAGGCTTGAAGGTCGCGTCTCGTTGAATTTCATGTAGCGGCCCCGAAGGCCGGAAAAATCCTCCAAAGATTGAGATCGACCCGTGTCGGAGCCGCGAGCCACTAAGCCGCCCTCCCTGTCCAATGAAAACGCCCTGTCACCTTCTCGACACTCTTAGCAAACAACCCGCAACCCTTCAAGGAAGCTGTCCCCCGACAAGCGCGCTTACTGCTTCCGCATAGGCGTTGTGCACAGCAAGGTAGTTTGCATAGCCATGATGCTCGCCGAAATATTCATGGTCAACTTGGTACAGCCCCTTTTCTCGAATTAGAAAAATTGTATATCCGTAATTATCTAGAGTCCGAAGCGCCCAAGTTAAGGTTCCACCACCCGCCAGCCAAGCGCTGTTGTACTCAAACTGGATGAACCTAACAGCGCCAGTAGCCAGAAGCTTTTGCGCGCCCTTCAAAATGGCACATTCGCTTCCCTCCGCATCGATTTTTAGAAAATCGATGCTGGAAATCTTCTCATCTATTCTCGTTGTTGACATTTTAATAGCGCTGCCACGCTCCACAAACATACTTGCATAGACATCAAAATCGCCGTCGTAGTAATATTCAACGTCAGATACTCCCTCGGACAATAGCCATTGTCCAACAACTATTTCTGCCCGCTCCCGATATTTTTCTTTAAGCCACTCGAAAGCCGTTGGATTTGGCTCCACGACTATTCCTCGCGAAAAACCGGCACTCAGCGCTACATCGGACCACTCGCCCTTGTTGGCGCCAACATCCATGAAAGAATCGCAGAACGGAGCAAGCTTGCGGATAATTAACGCCTCCCCGTTCTCTTCAATCCTGGGGCCTTTACTAAACGACGCACCTATAATCATATTACACTGATTTCGCAGCTTCACGAGCCCTTTTACGACGCGCCTGCTTTCACTCAATCGCCTTTGCAATCGATCAAATAAACGGTTTCTTGATAGCATGTCTTCTCCGCTGTGCTTGGTGATTAGCGCTACTCCTCAGCTAGGGGGCTCGCCGGCTGAGCCACCGCCT
>CAZGCI010000125.1:0-9510 GCA_964524185.1 uncultured Thiohalocapsa sp.
TGCCCCCGCCGCTTTGCCTGCCGCTGCGCCGGCCTGGTGAGCGATGCGGGCTAGCGCTGTCGCATATCCGCGGGCGGTTTCGCCCCGTCACGGTGAGGTGCGGAAACAGCGAAGAGAATCAAGGCACTGACTGGTACCGAGGCGTTGCCTCGGTACCGTGTCCCGGCGGCTTTGCCGCCAGTGCAGGTCCCGGGCGGCAGAGCCGCCAAGGTGGCATGCCGAGGCGGAGCCTCGGCATGAGGGGTAGGGCTGAGTCCGGCAGCTTGGCCGCGCGTGCGTGGCTCAGCGCGCTACGTCACCAGGACTTGTAAGGTAGGAATTTCCCATTCAGCGTTACCACGACGCGATCGCCCTTCGGGTCGGACTGGCGCTGGATGTCCATGGTGTAATCGATGGCGCTCATGATGCCGTCGCCGAATTCTTCGTGGATCAGCGCCTTGATGGTCTCGCCGTAGACGCCAACGATCTCGTACAAGCGATAGATCAGCGGGTCGGTGGGGACCGTTTGATCCCAGGTCTTCAACGGAAACGCCTGGAGCGCCGTGATAACGTCCGCGCCGAGGCCAAGCGCTTCTGCGCAGGCCTCAGCCTCAGGCTGGGTCAAGCTGTTCATGCCCAGGCACGCGGAGCAGGTGAATTCTTTTGAGCGACCCACCGCCTTGGCAATCGCTTCCCACGTCAGGCCTTTGGACTGCTTTGCCTCGAGGATGGCGTCCTTCATCTCGGCTTTGGTCATCATCGGTTGGTACCTCGAATTAGGGGTGATGGGACGGTGAATGCCGCAGGGGCAGCGCCAGCTCCGCTGATGCGGCAGTCGCTGGCGGTTACGGCGTTTCGGCGGGCCGTTTAGGACGCTGCGACGGCGCGCAGTCGGGCACCTTCTTCGGCACACTGCCTGGCTGACTGCTCGCGACCATGGCCCGCGCCCCACGCCGATTGGGCGGGATCGACAATGCGGGGCGGCCCTGAATGCCCCGCGCCCGGCGAGCCGTTGGTGTTTGCGCCCGAGAGTTCCTGTGACCGCGAGACCAGGAAGTCCACCAGATGCGTTCGGATCAGGTAGTACGCGGGATCGTGCACAATGGTGGCGCGTTGACGCGGCTTATCGATGGAGACCCGCACCGATTCGGCAATACGCGCCTGCGGCCCGTTGGTCATCAGCAGGATGCGATCGGCGAGGAGGATGGCCTCATCCACGTCATGAGTAATCATGAACACTGTCTGATGCGTCTCGGCGCAGATCTTGAGCAGTTCGTCCTGAATGGTGCCCCGGGTCAGCGCGTCGAGCGCGCCGAAAGGCTCATCGAGCAGCAGCAGCTTGGGCTCGATGGCGAAGGCGCGCGCGATGGCGACACGTTGACGCATGCCGCCGGAGAGCTGTGCTGGCTTGCGCTGCTCGCTCCCGTCCTTTAGGCCCACCATGTGCAGATAGCGCAGGCTGTGCTCGCGGACCCGCGCCTTGCTCCAGCCCGGCCATCGCGCCGCGACGCCGAACATGACGTTGCTGAGTGCCGAGCGCCAGGGCAGCAGCGAATAGTTCTGGAACACGATGCCGCGCTCTAACGCCGGACCGCGCACCTCTTTGCCGGTCATGAGCACTTCGCCGCCACTCGGTGCATCGAGCCCAGCCAACACGTTGAGTATGGTCGATTTGCCGCATCCGGAATGGCCGATGATGCAGACGAACTCGCCGCGGTCGAGACCGAAGCTGACGTCTTCAAAAACGGTCAGCTCACCGGTCTTGCTCGGAAAGCGCTTGGCCAGCGATTTGACCTCAAGGAAGTGTGGGGTCATCGTAGCTACTCCTGGTAGGTGACGAGCCGGGTTGCCGAGGCCAGCGCGAGGTCGAGCAGCATACCCACGACGCCGATCATCACAATCGAAAAGATGACGCTGGTGAGGTCCAGGTTGTTCCACTCATTCCAGACGTAGTAGCCGATGCCGGTGCCGCCGACGAGCATCTCCGCGGCGACGATGACTAGCCAAGCGATCCCGATGGAGATGCGCATGCCCGTAAGGATGGTCGGTGCAGCGGCCGGGAGAATGACCTGGAATGCGGTCTGCATTGGGCTCAGCTCATGGGTACGGGCGACGTTGACCCAATCCTTGCGTACGCCGGCGACGCCGAAGGCGGTGTTGATCAGCATGGGCCAGATGGAGCAGATGAAGATCACGAAGATCGAGGATGTCTCCGAGTCTTTGATGATGAACAGCGCCAAGGGCATCCAAGCAAGCGGAGAGATGGGCTTGAGCACCTGGATGAAGGGGTTCAACGCCCGGTACATCATGGGTGACATGCCGATGAGGAACCCCAGCGGCAGCGCGATCAATGCCGCCAACGCGAAGCCAGTCAGCACCCGGTACAGCGACCAAGCGAGCTGGATACCGATGCCCTTATCGTTCGGGCCGGCGTCATAGAAGGGGTTGGAGAGCTCGCTGATGGCAAGCGCAATAATCTCGGCGGGCGACGGCACGCGGGCCTCTTGATCGGCGCCGCCCATCAACAGCTCATACTCGCTGAGGGCCTCTTGGGCCTCCGGGGCTGGTGTGCTGAGCTGCCAGAGGCCGAGGAAAACGATGAGGAGCGCCATCGACAGGAGGACAGCGCGCCAGGTGTCCGACTTGAGCATAGAATTCTCGAGCCTTTATCAGAGTGTTGCGCCGGCGTTGAGCCGGTTGGGAGCCAGAGTGCTGGCGCTCGGCGCCGTGGCAGACTCTGCGTCTGTCCGCGGGCGAGGCGCGCCGACCGGGCTTACGGAACCGCCTAGCGATCGGCGGTTCCCGTGCGGGTCAGGGCAGTCCGATGCTTGGCCAGGGTGGCCAAAACAATCGATCTCTCCCTAGCTGTGCTTGATTGCGAAGCTTTCGACATAGGCCTCGGGCTGGGTCCAGTCGAACTCTTTGCCCATAATCACATAGTTCTCGTTGGTGGCGTCGGGCACAGGGTAGCCGAGTTCCGCCATGGTCTTGCCGGCGTCCGATGCGAGGTACACCTCCTTGGCAATGGCAGCGTAATCGATGTCCCCCTCGATATAGCCCCACCGCTTCATTTGCGTGAGGATCCAGATCGCCATCGAATGCCAGGGGAATGGATCGAAGTCGATCCGGTCCGGTACGTCTTGCACGTTGCCGAGGCCGTCGGCAAAACGTCCGGTCAAGACCTGCTCGACCACGGGCACCGGCTGGTTCAGGTAATTCGTCGGGGCAATGGCGGCGGCGATCTCCTTGCGGTTTTCTTGTTTTTGCGAGTAGAAGGTCGCATCGACAATGGCCTTGAGCAGCGCCGCGTAGGTGTTGGGCATCTCCTGGGTGAACTGCTCGGAGCACGCAAACGCGCAGCAGGGATGGCCCTCCCAGATATCCTTGGTGAGGATGTGGATGAAGCCCACCTTTTCCCAGACGGCCCGCTGGTTGAAGGGGTCGGGTGAAAGGAAGCCGTCGAGGTTACCAGCGCGGAGGTTGGCAACCATTTCCGGCGGCGGGACGACGCGGATCTGAATGTCTTGGTCCGGGTCCAATCCGTGCTCCGCCACGTAGTAGCGGAGCAGGAAGTTGTGCATCGAATAATCAAAGGGCACGCCGAATTTGAAACCCTTCCAGTCCTTCGGGTCGCGTCTGTCCTGGTGGTCGTTGTGCAGAACGATGGCCTGACCATTGATGTTCTCCACCGCCGGCATGCGGTAGGGGACCGCGGTGGAGCCGGCGCCCAGCGTGATCGCCAGCGGCATCGGTGTGAGCATGTGCGAGGCGTCGTACTCGCCGGCCAGGGATTTGTCGCGCGCGACGGCCCATCCCGCGGTCTTGATCACATCGACGTCCAGGCCGTATCGTTCGTAGAAGCCCAGCGGGTGGGCCATGATGATCGGCGTCGCGCAGGTGATCGGCACGAAGCCGACCTTTAACTTGCTCTTCTCCAGCGCCCCGGAGCTCTCCTGGACCGCGGCCTTGATGGCGTCCATGGGCAACAGGCTGCCGAGGATGCTGGCCAGGGTGCCTCCGCCCACTAAGCCAAGGAAGCTTCGCCGGCTCAGGTCGTTGTGTCCGAACACGCCGCGCACGATCGCGCTTTCGACGGCGCGGTCCAGCAGGGCCTCGCTCGAGTGCAGCGCTTGGTGCTCAGCATCGGGTGCCGTCGAGACACGCGACGTGGCCGTGGCCTGCGGAGGCACCGAGGTCCCTCGCGCGTGGCCGTGCGAGGGTGTCTCGGCCGCGCAGCGACTGCAGGCGCAGCCCGAGGCATGAGTCAGGTCGGTATCTGGGTCGTAGGGGTTGCCAAGACTCTGATACGGCATGGTGTTCTCCTGTCAGTGCAAATAGCTCGAGTCGGCGCAGTACAGTCCGACGCCCGCGTTGATGATCAACTGTCCGCTGTTGCGGTGCGCCTGAGCCCGCGACAGCAGCGGTGGAGAAGAGATTTCATGCCCACGTTCCAAGCAGATGTCGTGCCAGCTCTGAATGATGCTGTAAGCCAATGACCGATCGAGCTTTGATGCGTGACGCCCCGCACCGGCAGGCAGCACGAAATCTCGTACTCCACGAGATTTCGTTATTTCACTACGAGATCTCGCAATGTCTTCAGTAGTGGTCCCGGCGCGCGCCCAATGGCCCATACCGGCGGAAGGCACTGCGCTGTTGCAGGAGGCGGACTTGCGCGCGCTCTTCGAGCATCAGCCCGATGCCTTGCTGCTGTGGGACCCACGGACCGACGAGCTGCTTGCCGCGAATGCGCGCGCTTGCCAACTATTGAAGATGCCCGCGGCTGCGTTGCGCTCGACCCGTCCGAGCATGCTGCACCGCGGTGAGCGCGGTGCGCTCGTGGCCTTTACACAGGAGGTGCTGGAGACGGGGGAGGCCTGGACCCGCGGTCTCGGCGTGCAGTGTGGTCATGGCGCCCGTCTTCCGGTCGAGTACCGCGCCCAGCGACTGTCGATCGGCGGCCGCGAGTGCGTACTGGCTGTGGTGCGTGATCTGGCGTCCCAAAAGCGGCGCGAGACGCGCTCGGAAGCCGACGACTACGTGCGCAGTGGGTTTTCGGAATGGCGGCGGGTCGAGCAGTTGTTCGCATCGATCGAGACGGAGAACCGGCTGATCTTGCGTGCCGCTGGTGAGGGCATCTATGGCGTGGATGCCAACGGCCTGACCACCTTCATCAACCCGGCTGCCGAGCAGATGCTCGGTTGGCGGGCCGAAGAGCTGGTGGGCTGCGAGATGCATCGCACGGTGCACCACAGCCATGCGGACGGCAGCGCCTATTCCGACGCACACTGTCCCATCTACGCGGCGTTTCGCGAAGGCGCGGTGCAGCGGCGGGACAACGAAGTCTTCTGGCGCAAGGACGGCACTTGCTTTTCGGTCGAATACACGAGCACACCGATCCTGGATCGGGGCAATCTGGTTGGCGCCGTGGTGGTCTTCCGCGATATCAGCGACCGACGCGAGGCCGAGCAGCGCCTGCAGACTGCGTTGGCGGAGCTCTCTGCCCTGAAGCGCCGGCTGGAGCTGGAGAACGACTATCTCCAGGAGGAGTTCCGCGAGGCGAGCAACTACCATCAGATCGTTGGTGACAGCCGCGCCGTGCGTGAGGTGTTGCGCAAGGTGGAGCTGGTGGCGCCCACCGATGCGCCCGTGTTGATCACCGGCGAATCCGGCACGGGCAAAGAGCTCATCGCCCGCGCCATCCATACGGCAAGTCAACGTGGTGATCGACCGCTGATCCGCGTCAATTGCGCTGCGGTGCCGAAAGACTTGTTCGAGAGCGAGTTCTTCGGCCATGTGAGGGGCGCGTTCACCGGCGCGGTGGCCGAACGGGTCGGCAGGTTCGAGCTCGCTGACGGCGGCACGTTGTTTTTGGATGAGGTCGGCGAGATCCCGCTCGAGCTGCAGAGCAAGCTGTTGCGGGTGCTGCAGGAGGGCGAGTTCGAGCGCGTCGGTGACGAGCGCACGCGGCGTGTCGACATCCGGATCGTTGCGGCGACCAATCGGCGTCTGGATGCGGAGGCCAGCGCAGGCCGTTTCCGCGCGGACCTGTTCTATCGGCTGAATGTGTTTCCCATCGAATCCGTCCCTTTGCGCGAGCGGCCCGAAGACATCCCGCTGTTGGCAACACACTTTCTGAGCAAGGCGGCACGTCGTTTCGGGCGTGAAGGTCTGCGCCTCAGCCGCGCCGATGTCGAGGCGATGCAGCGCTATCGCTGGCCAGGTAATGTGCGCGAGCTGGAGAACCTGATCGAGCGCGCGGTCATCGTCTCCACGGGTGAGCGGTTGATGATCGATTTGCCGACGGGCCTCATTGGCCAGCCTCTGGCGAAAACGGGGTCGGGGCCGGATGACCTCGACGGCGCGACGGGCAGCGGGGGCAATCACCTGCCGACGGAGGCTGGTGTTGCCGCGCCACCCAGTAATGAGCAAGAACGCCTGTTCCTCGAGCGCCGGATGATCGAGCAAGCGCTAGCCGCGAGCGGCGGCAAGGTATTCGGTGCTGGCGGGGCCGCTCAGCGGCTGGGCCTCAAGCCCACGACCTTGGCCTCGCGCATCAAGCGTTACGGGATCCGGAAGCCGCTCTGACGGTGTCAGCCGGATACCGGTCCCCGGCGGTATATCTCGATTGCTCGATCCGTCTGCTTGTCTTTCTGTCCGGCCTCGGCCTCGCGCTACCAGTTGCAGCGTTGCGCCCGACGTCGTGCTGGGGCGGAGTACGCGCAGCATCGTCGGACTCAATCCGCCTTGGCCTTGGCGCTGCCTATGCGACGGACGCCGGAGGGGCGGATCGGCTGCTAGGCGCTCCATCGGCGGGTGGGCCGCTCCCCTCTTCGCGCTGCGCCACGTCGACGGGCCTCCCCATTGCGAAGAGGCCGGCGGTTGTGCAAGTCGCTCAGCCGCTGGCGGGGATCGAGAAGGTCCAGAAGTTGACGATGAAGTGAACGACGATACTGGCTACATAGCCGAGGGCGATGTATTTGGTCCAACGCATGTGTTCGAAGAAAGTGTAGACACCCTTCGCCTGACCCATCAGCGCCACACCGGCGGCCGAACCGATGGATAGCAGGCTGCCGCCGACGCCAGCCGTTAGCGTGACCAGTAGCCAGTGCCCCTGAGACATGTCCGGGTTCATCGTCAGCACTGCGAACATGACTGGAATGTTATCGACGATCGCCGACAAGACGCCGACCATGCTGTTCGCAAAGACGGGGCCAACGTCGGTGTAGGCGAACACGGACAGTAGCTCCAGATAGCCGATGAAGCCGAGGCCACCGACACAGAGCACGACGCCATAGAAGAACAGCAACGTGTCCCATTCCGCTCGGGCGATCTTGTTGAAGATATCAAACGGCATGGTGTCTTCCAGCGACCCCGCCTTCACTGTCGACATCTCACCGCTCATGTAGAGGTAATAGCTGAAAAACTTCAGATAGGCTAGTCCGGTCATCATGCCCAACACCGGTGGCAGATGGAAGAAGTTGTGCACCCCCACGGCGGTGGCGATGGTGAGCAGGAACAGCAACACGATGCGCTTGGCGCCGCGTTTGGTTTGGACTACCTCGTCACTGGCGGGAGGGGTCTCGTCCGGGATCGCCTTATGCATGAAATAGGCGGGCACCAGGTAGTTCACCAGCGCGGGAATGAACAGCAGGAAGAAAGCGCTAAACGGCAAGATGCCCTTTTGCCAGACCATCAGGGTGGTGATGTCACCAAAGGGGCTAAAGGCTCCGCCGGCATTAGCGGCGACGACGATGTTGATGCAGCCTATCGCCACGAATCTGGGTTTGTCGGCACCGACGGCCATCACCACGGCACACATCAACAATGCGGTGGTGAGATTATCGGCGACCGGTGAGATAAAGAAGGCCAGAAAACCGGTCATCCAGAACAGTTTGCGGTAGCTGAAGCCACTGCGGATCAGCCAAGCGCGCAGCGACTCAAACACCAGCCGCTCCTCCATGGCGTTGATGTAAGTCATCGCCGCGAGCAGGAACAGAAACAGCTCGGCAAACTCCATGATGTTGTGGTGCACTGCGTCGGCCACAGCGTGCGAATCGCCGCCATGACCGGTGTAGAAGTACGCGATCAGCACCCAGATCAGCCCCGCTGCCAAAACCACCGGTTTCGACTTGCGCAGATGCGTGAACTCGTCCGCCATGACGAGCCCGTAGGCGATGACGAAGATCAGGATCGCCGTGTAGCCGACCCAGTTCCCGGTCAGGTCAATCGTATGGGACGCCTCGGACGCGAGCGCGACCGGCGACAACGAGAGTAGCAGCAGGCCAAGCGCGAGCTTGATTACGGGATGGTGCATAAAGACTCCTCGACGGCTGAGTCGCAACAGCCGTCTCTGATAGTGTTTCGCCAGCACGGTCTCCGGAGGTCGGTGTCAGGCGGCCGCGCGGGAAGGTATGCCCAGGTGGACGTTATGCCAACACGAAGGGTGTTATTCAATCTCGCTCATCGGCGTCTCAATACGTACTAAACAAGGATCCGTTCAACCACAGATGCATCAGCACGCTGGCGATGTATCCGAGCATGATCACTGGCATCCAGCGCAGATGTCCCGTAAAGGTATAAATGCCACGCGCTTGCCCCATCAGTGCCACCCCTGCAGCTGAACCTACCGATAGCAAACTACCGCCAACACCAGCCGTCAATGTGATCAGCAACCAATGGCCGTGGGACATGGCTGGATCCATGGTAATAACCGCAAACATCACCGGAATATTGTCAATAACAGCTGAGATAATGCCCAAGGCGATATTGGCGGAGGTGGCATCCCATTGGGTGTAGAGTAGCTCTGACATCATCGCCAGGTATCCCATAAAACCGAGTCCCCCCACACACATGATGACGCCATAGAAAAAGAGCAGTGTATCCCATTCCGCACGCGCAACGCGATTGAAGACATCAAAAGGCACAATGCTACCTAACTGCTTGAGGTGCTCCTCATCAGCGGCTTTTTCGGCAAGCTGACGTTCTTTCTTCAGTGTTCGCGGGAAGGTCATTCGCAAGTAATAACCAAAAAACTGAAGATATCCTAAGCCAGCCATCATACCCAGGACGGGCGGTAGATGAAGGAAGGTATGGCAAGCGACTGCAGTGGCGATCGTCAATAAGAATAGCGCCAGAATCCGGAGTGCGCCGCGTTTGAGTCCAATACTTTCTCCGGTCACTGATGGCTTTCTGTTGTCAACAAACACGCTCATGATCGCAGCGGGCACCAGGAAATTGGCCAGCGCCGGAAGGAACAAAACCAAAAATTCATCAAAGCGAACTAAACCGGCTTGCCAGACCATCAGGGTCGTGATGTCACCAAACGGGCTGAATGCGCCGCCGGCATTTGCTGCAACCACGATATTGATGCAGCTCAGATTAATAAATCTGTTATCTCCCTCGCCCACTTTCATGACCACAGCGCACATCAATAGCGCTGTCGTTAGATTATCTGCAATCGGTGAGATGAAAAACGATATACCCAACCGATACAGGTTTTCGGGTGTCAATAGCTGCGGATGATCTCGAAGT
>CAZGCI010000126.1:0-9182 GCA_964524185.1 uncultured Thiohalocapsa sp.
CCTGTGTCCAGCCCAGGCGTTCTCAGGCGGCGGTGAGATATGGGTAACGATATGGCTCCATGAAGCGCACGGAGACATAGGGCCGCAACAGCGCGGCGATCTCGTCCGGGGCGAGTCGGATTGGCGGTGAAGGCGGCGGCGGTATTGGCCGCCCCTGTGCGTCACGTTTGATCGACGGCGCGATGGCGTTGAAGCTCAGCGCTCGCCGCCCGGCACCGATGGCTTGGAGATAGTCCGCGTAACGGATGGCTGCTTTCATAGGCGATCAGTGACCCGAATTGCGCTCGTTGCCGTTGTCGTTGCAGTCATTTCCGATCTGGAAACGACGATGACGGCAACGACAACGCAATTGCCTCGAGCGTCTGTTCAAGATGTGTGGAGCAAGGGAGCAAGCCATTCGGTGTGCAGCGCACGACTTAGGCTTTCGGCAGGATGCCCTTGATCCTCAGGGCATCGAGTGTGATTTGTTGGCGCAGCGGCAGGTCGCGGTTCCAATCGGCGATCTCGTAGTGCGTACCATCCCATCGAATGGGGTCGTCCGCACCATCGACGACGCCTTCCTCGACGGCGATCAGCGTATTGAAGACCTTGAAGGTCGAGGCGGCGATGAATGGCTGTCTGGCGCGGGCATCGTTATGGACGAGCCGCTGGCCGGTATTGACGGACTCCATAACCAGCGTGCCGTCGACACCCACATCGGCAAATAGCTGCGCAATGGCGGCGTCCTCAGCATCCGCGAGGCTGGCGAAGGCCAATGAGGCAACAAAGAACAAGCGACTTAGCATGCCAAACCTATTGTGGTCGGGGTTCATGGTATATGCGGCACAGCCCTCGGTTCAGGCGAACCGCCCCTGACAGGTACTGCCCGAGCTTGTGGGGACCTTTAAGAATTGCCATCCGCGCAATTTCTCAAGGTGCCCTTGTGTCCCCGGCCTCAAACCTGATCCCCTCCTCGATCCGTTGAGCGAGGCGTGCGATCTGCGGCCAGTCGTGCGTAACGATGTCTTGGGCGTGCGCCAGGTTGTTGCGCAGTGACTCTAGGTCCTTGATGACGCGTTTGGCGGCGCCCTTGGTGGGCATGCCGAATGCCGCGCGCTGTTCGTCGATCTCCATCAGGATCTGCGCCTTGTCCGAGAGCTGCAGGCAGTCCGCCAGGTTTACGTGCTGGCCGCGGCGGCGGCGCTCCTCGAGCAGCCGCTGCGCCTTGTCCAGGCGCCCGGCGGAGAGTAGCGTAGTCCGGCTGCCATTGGGCCACTGGGCCATTGGGCGCCGGTGCGCTCCAGCAGTTCTAGCTCTGGCAAAGTGATCATGCCGAACAGCCACATGCGCACGATCGGCTACTCGATGTCGAAGGCGCGCAGCGGCTGGGCCACCTCGCGCGCCGTGAAGGCGGTGGCGAAGACACGCAGCGCTCGATATCTCCAAAGGTCGCAGGGGTATCTTCCAGCGTGTCGTGCAGCCAGGCGACCGCAATGACCTCCGGATCATCGGTGACGCCGGCCACCAGGCCCGCGACCGACTTCAGATGCTCCTGGTAGGGCTGGTTGGTGTACTTGCGGCGTTGGTCGATACGCTCGTGCGCCTCGGTCGCGAATTGCCTCGCGCGGGCGATGAGATCGTTCATAGTCCGCTGTCGCTGGTCAAGAACGCTAACTGATTAAGCAGGTTGCCCAAAAATCGGACGGAACCGGGAACCGTGGTTTCACGGCTCCTTCATTGTCCGTGCCTTAGCCGCACCAAAAAATGACCGGCCATCCTGCCCGGGGGGAAACGCCGAATCTTCGGCGTTTCCCTTAAGCTCGCTGACATCCGCGATGGCTGACTGCTCAGTCGATATTGCCTTTCTCATGCTGGTCGACGAGGTAACCGCCGAGTGCGCCGGCGGCTGCACCGATCAGTGCGCCGGCACCTGCATCGGCGCTCAGTGAACCGATGAGCGCGCCGCCGGCGGCGCCCATGAGGGCACCACTGCCCGCACGCTCCGTGGTTGTCGTCCCGCAGGCTGTCAATGCAAGCAGGGAGATGGCGCAGGCCGGGAGTGTGAGTGCTTTCAACATCGCTATTTCCTCAGGTAGGGTTCGGGCCCCGGGGCATTGGCTCTGCGGACCAAAGGCACTACAGAGCGTGGCATCGGGGCTTCAGGCGTGATACGCCATGCTGTTGTTGTGGATGCCAAGGCGACGTGCCGCTCAGCGGCAGGGATAACGTGCCGCCAGGGCCCTCACCACGCCCATCACGGGCCGCTCGCCCATCCGCTCGGCATTGTCCTTATTTGCCGCCGCCCAGCTCAGAAACGCTCGCCGAGCGTCCGCGATGGTCGCGCCTTCGGGATAACAGATGAGCCGCTTCATCCGCTTGCGGTCGCTCACGGCGTCGTGGTACTGCAAGGTGGCATTGATAAAGGCGCGACAGGCAAGAATGGCCGCGGCATACTCCGGCCGCTCCGGCGCGGTCGCACAGACCGTGTATAGGTCCTCGGTTGTCCTGAAATTCAGATGCTCGTCGTCCACGGCCCCGGCTGGGCCGGCGCAGAAGACGAACAACATGGCGAGTGCAGTGGTGGAACGGCCTGACATTTCGAATGACTCCTCAGTTTGTCGCAGGTCAGTGGTCCGAGTGGACGCTCTCGTCGTTACAATGGCTCCTAGCATCAACGTCTCCGATCCGTGTCTTGGGAGACGTCGCCGACATTTCAGTGCCTCAGCGGCACTGGCACTGGCAATGGCCGGACATCCTGCCCAGCGATGAACGCCAAGGGTCACAGATAACCCTCCGCGGCGGTGACAAGGTCCTCGGGCGGCAGCAGGTCGCGCATCGCGATGGTGACGGGCAGCAGCGTAGCCTGTTGTCCGCCGGCGGTTGCGAGCTCTTGGAAGACCATCCGGCGCGCCGAAGCATCGGCGGGATCGAGCCGAATGTTCATCGGGCTCAAGGCGAAGTGGCCGAGGATCTCGCGGCTGCCGAAGATGGAATGGAACAGCTTCAACGGATCATCTCCCCAGGAAATCCCGCGTCATGTCCCTGCTCCGGTGCGTCGGGGTGGCGTATTGGCGCAGTCCTAGCAACAAGGTCGGGCCATGTCCGGGGGGATACGCCCAGGGCGCGGTCGGCGGGGCCGTTGGCGAGCGCAGCTTCGTGCAGCCAAGGCCGTGGCGGCAAGCCCTGCCGAATGGCCTTGGAAAAGTCCTCGCCGTTGGCGGTAGCACGGGCGCGCGCGGTGATATCGCTGCGATGCTTTAGCTCGTCGAGCGGCATATCGGTATTGACCGTTCCGCGCTGATAGGCCAGGTCGACCAGGTAGCCGTTCGCAAGCAGGCGCCAGTCCAAGCGCGGCCCTGAGCCCACCGCCCGGGCGTGCCGCCAGATGCTAGTGGTGCAATTGTGACTGAGCGCGTTGTACCAGCTTGGCTGTTCGGCAAGGGCGTTAATCTGCTTCATGTAGTCCGCCGAGGGCGCGGGACTGCGGGCCATCGATCCGGAGCGCCGCTGCCGCCCACAGGAGCGCGATGGCCAGCACCAACGTCAGGGCGACTCGCAGCCCGAGGAGCCTCAGCTGCAACGTGCTCATCGCGCAACAGCGGTCTGACCGAGGTACCGCTCCACCGCCATCGACAGATTGAACAGCAGGCGCTCGCGGCCGAGTGTGTCGCCGAGCGACGAACGCTGCACCATGGTCAGGACCTCCGGGTTTAGGGCCACCAGCCAGAGCTCGGCGCCGCGCGCGCACAGCCGCTCCTCCCCCTCGATCAGCATCTTCAGCGCCGAGTACTCCAGGTCGGGCACGGCGCTGAGGTCCATCGCCACGACCTTCGGCTGGGCAGCGTCGATCAGCGGCAAGATCTGCTCGCCGAGGCGCTGGGCATTGGCGAAGAATAGCCGTCCCTCCGGCCTGAGCAGCAGCAGTCCGGGAAAGGTCTCGTCCTGCGGGTGCGCGTCCGAAGTTGGCCGGAAGACCTGGGTCCCCGGCTTGCGGCCGAGCACGTAGAGCCTGGGGTTGGCGGCTTGATAGGCCATGGCCACCAGGGAAATGATGATCGCGACCAGGATCCCCTTCAGTGTGCCCAGCAGCACCACGCCAGCAAACGCGGCCAAGGCCCACAGGTACTCCATGCGCCGGATGCGCAGGATGGCGGCGAACTCGACCGGCTGGATCAGGCCGATGGAGTAGACGATGACCACGGCGGCCAGGGTCGCCATCGGCATCAGCCCCATCAGCGGCGCCAGCAGGATCAGGGTGGCCAGCGCGGCCAACGCGGTGACTAGGCCGGCGAGCTGGGTGCGGGCGCCCGCGCGGCGGTTCACGGCCGTCTGCGAGGTGCCGCCGCCCGCGGGCATGCCGCTGAACAGGCCGCCGATCAGATTGCCGAGGCCGGTGGCCACCAGCTCCCGGTTCGGCAGCGGGCGCGGCTCGCCGCGACCGGCAAAGGCCCGTGCCGAGGCGATGGACTCGGTGAAGCTCATCAGCGCAATACCCAAGGCACCGGGCCAGAGCTGCGCGATCAGGTCCAGGCTCGGCGCCGTAAAGGCGGGCAGCCCGCGCGGGATCTCGCCCACCGTCTCCACGCCGTAGCCCTGCAGTGCGAACAGGCCCGAGGCGGCAATGCCGGCGCCGACCGCCACCAGCGGTGCCGGCAAGCGCGGCACAAAGCATTCTAGGCCGAGCAGGATGACCAGCATCGCGCCACCGACCGCCAGGGTAACAAGCGAGGTCTCGGGCAGGTGCTGGACCAGCGCGACCAGGTTCTGCACGAAGCCGCCCTTGTCGAAGTGGATGCCCAGCAGCTTTGGCAGCTGATCGAGGACGATGACCAGCCCGATGCCGGCGTTGAAACCGGTCAGCACCGGCTCCGAGATGAAGCTGGCGACCACGCCGAGACGCAGCACCGCGGCCATGATCAGCATGACCCCGACCAGAGCGGCCAGTGTCGCGGATGCGGTCAGCAGCGCCGCGGGGTCACCGCTCGGCACGACGATCGCGAGCTGCGCACCGGTCAGGATCGCGAGCGTGGTGGTGGTGCTGACGCTGAGCGGTCGCGAGCTGCCGAGGAGGGCGTAGATCACCATCGGCACGAAGGCCGTGTACAGCCCAATCTCCACCGGCAAACCGGCGACGGTCGCATAGGCCATGGCCTTCGGCACGACCACCGCCGCGGTGGTCAGGCCGGCGACCAGGTCCAGGCGCAGCCAGGCCCTGTCGTAACCGCGCAGCCAGTCGAGCATGGGCGCCGCGCTACTGCGGTTCGGCGCTGATCCGGCGTCAGCGGTCATTGAGCGACGCGTCCGGCCAGTAGCGCGATCCGGTCAGCTTGGCCGCGATCTTCCAGCCCGTCCCGGTGAGGACGTAGACCGCCTTGCCGTCCCTGAATCCGAGCGCCAGTCGTTCTTTGTCCTTGCCCGCCATGGTGCCGACCTCGGCCGAGGCGTCAAGCCCCTGCGTGATGAATCGCTCCAACCCGGCACTGTCCTCGAACAGCATCACCAGCTGCGACGCGAAGCCACCGAGGCCAAGGCCACGCCCGGCGCCGGTGGTCGCCATCTTCATGTAGACCCGCGCACCGGAGCGGGTATCGACCGCGACCCCGCGCCCATAGCCGGCAACCACGTAGAAGCTCGCCTCGCGTTTATCGAAGACCGCGTAGCCGGCGCTGCGCTCGAACAGCTTGCGGCTGCCCGGCTCTTCCGTAAACAGGCGCCTGAGCGTCGCCTCCGCCATGGCATCGAGCTTGGCACGGGTCGCGGCCGGTGTGGCCTCGTCGCCGAGGCTCTCGTTGGTGGCGTCGACGGTGTCCTTGACGGCCTCGGTCGCCTTGCCGGCGGCCTCGCCGGTCGCGTCCAGCGCGCCCTTGGTGACGTCGCCGATGGCCTTTGCGGCCTCCGCCGCGCCTTCCTTCAGTCCTTCGAAGGAGAGCTCGGCGCTAGCGAGCGCCGGCGCCAGGGCGAGCATTGGTAGCAGTACCTGGGCCAGCACCGGGGCAACTGCGAGACGGGTGTTCATGGTCGATCAGGCTCCGATATAAGGTTTCGGGATAAGCGGCTAGGCTCAGGAGCACCGCGGGCGACGCGCGCGGCGGCAGTGGCCATGTGCGCGATAGAGCGCGCAATGGGGGTCCTTTTCGAACAATGTCCCGTGCACCGAGAATGCGCGCACCGGGCAGCCGCCATGCCACAACGCCAGATAATGGCAAAGCATGCAATCCTGCCCGACCAAGGCGATGGGCCGCTCGTGGAAGCGCTTGCGCACGGGATTGTCCGCGAGCAGCTGGGTCAGGCTCCCAACGGTGAACAGATTGCCGAACCAGTAGGCGGGGTAGCTCGCGACCCAGCTGTCGCAATCGGCATTGCATTGCAGTGTCGGGAGCAGGATCAGCGAGAACGTGCGAGCGCCCACTGCGACTCAGCCCGCGCTTGCAGCATGGGTGTCGATGTCCGCCCGCAAGGCATCCGCGGCCTGCTGAATGCCGTCGAAGGGGACCTTGATGTCGGTGCAGTTGTAGTCGCGCCGGGGCCACTTGAAGTAACTGTCGCAGCGCTTAATCCAGGGGCAATCGCTGCATTCGCACCCGGCCGCAAGCAGCGCGCCCCTGAAGGCGCGCACAGCCGCGGGCGCGTCGCCGGGTGCGACCTCCCCCGCTTCGTCGATCACGCAGACCGCGGCTGGATCGCGCTCCATGACCGACCAGAGCGCGACCGGGGTCGCGTGCAGACAGGACAGCAGCAGACTCTGGAAGGGCTCCACCGCGTGGGGGACCGTGGGATTGCGCAAATAGGCATCGAGCGCGGCCCGCGCCTCGGTCACCGCCTCCGGGGTTCGCTGATGCCCCTGCAGGCGCACGTCAAAGCCAAGCGACAGCGCCAGCTTCACGGCCGGCGCCAGCCCGCTTCGAAACGGCACGCTCACGCGCAAGGGATGGTTGTCCAGCAAGCCGGTGCAGCGATAGAGCAGCGGCAGCTCGGCCACCGGATCGACCATGACCAGGTCCAACGCGAGCCCCGCGCCCCAGTCCGCCAGTACCGCGACGTCCTGCGTCAGGCGCGTCACCTGAATGAAGGCGACGTCTGCGGGCGCATCGGGTCCGAGCAAGGCACGCAGCCTCGCCGGATCGGCGGTTCTCAGGATCACCGGGCGGTGCGGGAAGCCCTCATAGCCTGCCGCCGGGATGCTGAAGACAGGCGCCTCTGGGCGGTCCTCAGAGGGGGATGTTGAATCCGACACGCGGTTTCGCCTGCTGCGTTTTATACCCGTCACACATGGGTTTTCCGCCGCGATGCACGCCTCTCGCACCCGATCGCCGCGTTACGACTCCTCGCCATAGCGGTAACGTCCGGCCCCGGGATCGCTCACGATCGCGCGATCGACGCGAACCGACTCCGCAACGCCACGCGTGGGCACAAACGACGTGCCCACGCTACGCGACTGGAGTCCCGGCCGGCTGCCGTGACCCCGACAAGCCAGCGACTAATCTCAGTACAATGCAGCGCCAGCGTGTCCGGCAATCACCCTCGTTGCAGCTTTCTCGCATTGGCTCAGGGGGCGTTGCAACAGATCAGGAGACCAGAGCCTTGAACAGACGACCAGGCAAGCCTGCGCGCGAAGACGCGTCCGCTCGATCGCATACGGCCGCGGACCGAGGCCGCGCTCGATGCCCGGGGGGTGGTGCAGCACGATGAACAACGAACGGCTCAGGTCGATCGCCGCCGCAACACTCGGGCTCTTGTCCGGTCCGTTCGCAGTGCCTTTCATCGCGGATCGAATCCCCGATGTCGGCTGGTTGCCGTTGCTGATCATCTTCTCCGGCTGTCTGCTGGTGCCGCCGTTGGTCCTCTTTTATCAGGCCGCGAGTGAACAGTATGCGGCGATGGTCAGCACCTGGTCGACGCTGTTCTTGGCCGCCGTCTGCGTCACTGCGGCGGGCGCGTCGGCGTTGGCCGTGTCTGCCGCAATAACGGCCGTCGAGCCTGCGTCCCTGGTGTTTGTCGCCGCCGGTCTCGGCTTGGTCGTCAGCCTCGGCGGCATCAAGCTGATGCTGCTCCGGAAGCGCGCGAACAAAGACGCCTGACCTAGGGGGCACGGCGCTGACTGATCGGCGGACCGGTAGGGTGGGCACGTTTTTTGTGCCCACGCGCAACGCTGACAGAACTCGCCTAAGGCTTGCCGAGGAGGACATAGGCTGCGGCGTCGCCGTCGCCCGAGAGTCCGAGCCCTAGGTAGAAGGGGCCGACCCAGGTGTCCGCCCCGAAGAAGACGCTGCCGCCGAAGCGGGTCTCGCTCGGGTTGAGGACCTCCAGCACGTCCCATTGACGTCCGACCTCGAGGGACCCCCCGAGATACAGGCCCTTACCGAGGGGCGGCGTGAGCGTGGCGAGCTGATGCTGGTAGACGAGGCTGCCGAAGGCGTACTCGTTGCCGCGGAACTGATCGTTGGCGTAGCCCGAGAGTTTGAGGAAGCCGCCGAGGGGGAACTGATCGTAGTAGGGCATCTCGCTGCCGAACGCGGTCCCGCCGCGCAGGTTCGCCACCAGCGTTCTCGGCCCGCTGCTGAAGGCCTTGGCGGCTTGGATCTCGGTGCGGAAGTACTCCTCGTCCGCGCCCAGGGACTCGAGCGGTGCGAACAGGTCGGCCTTGACGAAGCCGCCGCTGCGGGCCAGCCCGCCGCTGTCGCGGGTATCGAAGAGCAGGCGGCCGCGGATGCCCGTCTCGTTATTCTGCACCTCTGGCACCAGCGGCGAGCCGGTGTCGATCTTCGCCTCGGCGTTGCCTGTCAGGAGGCCGAGTCGCAGTTCTGCGAACCGGCCGAAGGTGGTGCCCACGTCCATGCCGACGCGGTAGCGGGTGACGTCGAAGCGGGCCAACCGACCATCGCCACGGAAGACGCCGAGCGGCACCTTACCGATGTCGACGTAGGGGGCGACGAAGGCGGTTCGTAAGGGATCGATGGGCTGGAAGAACTCCGAGAACAGCCGCGGCTCGTTGCCCAGGTTGACCTCGCTCAGCCATTCGCCGCCGAGCGCGTTGATCCAGGTCTGGCGGTAGGTCGCGCGCAAGCCGAACCGGCTGTCGCCCTCGAAGTCGTTGGACAGCCCGAGGCCGAAGCTCAGGTAGCCGGGTCCCCAAGCCTTTTCGATGGCGTCGACGATGAGCAGATTGCGCCCGTCCTCGCGCTCGATGCGGTAGTTGACCCGCT
>CAZGCI010000127.1:0-9046 GCA_964524185.1 uncultured Thiohalocapsa sp.
TGCTCGCACTGGATGCTCAGCGCAGCATCGGGCAGGGTTATGGGTAATGGTATGCGCTCAGCCGCTTCAGCTCCGGAAGCTTCGCCGCCAACCCCTCCGGCACCTGAATCAGCGAACCGAAAGTGCGCGCATGGGCAAACAACTCCACCAACTCATCCACCGCCTCAGCAATCCCTTCTTCACTTCCCAACTTCTTCACTTCTTCACTTCTTAACCCCCCCGACTCCTCAAACGCCATCACATTCAACCCCACCCCCCGCTCCAACACCCGCCGATCATCCTCCCTTGCCTTCATCATCAACGCGAACCCGGCCAACTGCGCGGCGCGCGGATCAATATCCAACCCAAACAGATTCTTCTCCAGAATCAGCTTGGGAATATCCCGCAGCCGATAGCCACGCTCCAGATAGATGGCCTTGAACAGCTCATAGGCCTCGACCAGGATGTGGCCGGAGCCGCAGGCGGGGTCCATCAGCGTCAGCGCCTCGGGGTCGAGACTGCCGGGGGTGATGGCGTCGAGCTGCGCCTGCACCTCGGGGGTCTGCTCGGCCGGCTCGATGTAATACGCCATCTGGCTTTTCAGCGGCGAGTCGGGATAGGTCGCCAGCCACTGCGCGCCGAGGCTGTTCTGGACCATGTACTTGACGATCCAGTTGGGCGTGAAAAGCTGGGTGGCGGCAGGGATGTCCTCGCTCTTGACCACCTTGCCGATGACCTGCTCCTTCTTCTCGGCGATGTAGAACTGGTAGAGCCAGCCGATGATCTCAATCGGCTGCCAGTCGGTCTCAGGGATGGCGCTGACCAGGGCGCGGATCAGCGAGTCGGTCTGTAGCAGCCGGTCGGGCAGCAGCAGCTCGGTTTCGTCGTCGACCGGCTCGAACAGGAAGGGCATGGCCTGATGCAAGGCGCGGCATTGGGCCAGCAGCAGTTCGCGATAGAGGGTCTCGTCCTGGGTGCCGTCCATCTTCAGTTCGATGACGCGCGCGCGGTCGAGGCCGGGCAGTTCGACGTGTTGGGCCTGCTCCAGGATCTCCGGCAGCGCGCTGGTCGAGGCGGTGGCGGCGGGTTGGCTGAGCACGCGGTAGCTGTGATCGAGGAAGCCGTGCAGCTCCATGTAGCGGATCGCGCTCAGGCGGTTGAACCAGGTGTAGGCGGCGGCTTCCATGACCGGCTCGAAGCCCTGGGCGCGGATGCGCTCGATGAGTCGCTGGCGCTGGCGGCCCACGGCCCTCGGGTACGCCTGACCCTCGATGAAGACCAGCTCGCCCTCCTCGCGGTTGGGCTTGATCTCCTTGGCGGTTAGTCCAAAGGCGGCAGCGCGGCGGGTGACGGCGGCGATGAAGTCGCGGCGGGCCTTGGGGGCGTAGGTCTTGAGCTTGTTGGTTTGCACTGGAGAAGTGGTTAGTGGTTAGTGTTAGTTGCTTGCGCTTATTTGTCCGGTGCGGTGTTGTTTCTGAGCCACTGCGCGAACTGCTCTTCGGGCATGTCGCCGGCGGCAAGCTGCAGAACAGCTTGGGTCGCACCGGCCTCGATAGCGGTTAGGGTGAGACCATTGACGGCGAGAAACACATAGGCCGACATGAGCGCGACGCGCTTGTTGCCGTCCACGAACGGAAGATTCCGGACGATGCCGAAGCCGTAAGCCGCTGCAAGCGCACAAAGGTCGGGCTCTTCATACGCCAGAACCTGTCTTGGTCGGGTGAGGGCAGAGTCGAGCAAGCCAGCGTCACGCAGCCCCTTTGGGCCGCCATGATCGGCGAGCAGTCGCTCGTGAATGGCGATCACCGCATCTGACCGTAGCCAGATCGGTTCCATCATTTGGCCAAGGCTTCGAGTGTCTTGCTGTAGCGGCGCATGCCATCCTCGGCGAGCTGCAGTTGTTGCTCGATCTCCGGATCGTAGGCTGTGAGCCGGTAACCGCCTTCGGGGGATTCGGTCAAGATCACCCGGTCGCCGTCAGTGAGGTCCAGGCGACTCAGGAGCTCCTGCGGCAGTTGCACGCCAAGCGAGGCCCCAACCTTGACCACTCTAAGCTCGATCATTGCTGACGCTCCGTATTGAGTCGATGCGCTTGACCAGCCGATCGGTCCGATCTCGGTAGTCGCTGGTATCGGCGCCTTTGGCGATGCCGCGCATCTCAGCCAGATCGGGGATGGGCACCAGGGAGATGATGTCGCCCTTGGTGATGACGGCAAACTTCTGGCCGGCCTGAAGGTGCAGCTCCTCGCGTACCGCCTTCGGGATCGAGAGCTGGAATTTGCTGGAAAGGGTCACGGAGGTCATGGTGTTGTCGACGGGCAGAGGATCGATGAGCGATTTGTAAAATCTAGCACTCAGCGGACCTCGATGTGATCGCCGTCGGCGATGATCGGCTCCAGCGCGGCAAGGCGGGTGATGGAGGCGATGAAGGCGCGCCGCGCCTTGGGGGAGGTCTTGAGCTTGTCGATTTGCACGGGCTCAGAGGCCTTGCTTGAAGTCGGAATCAGGGCTCGGGCAGAACCCGCCGGGCGCCATCGAGCTTGCTCAGGCGCTTGTCGAAGGTGTACAGATCGAGGCCGCGCGCACGACAGCCGGTCAGAATGAGGCAGTCGGCGAAGTCGGCGTTGGACTCATGGAACAGGCGCACGGCGGCAACACATCGGGATGCTTCGTCGAGATCGAAGGCCGTGTTGGCTAAGAGATGATCGAGCGCAAGCAGCACCGCGGCCTTCGGGAGTTGGTACGCGCTTTCGAGCACCCAGACCGTCTCGATCAATACCACCTGCGACACAAAGACATTCCCGGCGTCGGCCACCAAAGCCCTGGCAGCGGTAATATGCGCCGCCTGGCTGGGCTCGTCGATCAGCACCCGGACGAGCACATTGGTGTCGATGGCAATCACTTGCCTGCACGCTCGCGAATGACGCGCTCCATGTCTTCATCGGTGACCGAGACCTTGGCCTTGCAGAGACCAAAGGCGGCTTCGATCCGATGTTCCCTTGGAACGACGCGAATCCCATCGTCGTCGAGGATGAACCCCACTTGATCGCCGGGCTCCAAACCCAGCCGTTTGCGCATCTCCGCCGGGATGGTGACCTGGCCCTTGCTGGTGATCGTTGATGTCTGCATCTTGTGTCCCAGGACGTAATACCATGGCTTTGACGTATTACTTTTATAGCAGATTTCCACGGCGGAGCGCTTTCTCACATCGGCCCACGTTCACCGAATCTCGATGCGATCGCCGTCGGCGATGGCCGCCTCCAGCGCGGTGCGGAGCTTGTCGAGGTAGGCGTCGATATCGGCCTGGGTCTCCAGGTAGGGCTTGGGCACGAGGGACGCCGCCTGGATGAGCCGACGGGGTTTGACCACGGGTTTGGGTGCATCTTTCACGCCCGGTGGTGGCTCAACCTTGGCGGATGCCTCGATCTTTTCAAAGGCGGCATCAGCCAGCTCGACGGCGCTGCCGATGGCCTGATCGATATGGGCGATGCTGGTTTGGGTCTCGACCCGGCCCTTGAGCTGTTGCAGCGGATACAGGCACTGGTTGCGCAGCTCTCCGGCGGCCTTGGCGTCGTCCAGCTCCACCTGAATCTTGTCGAGCTGAGCGTCGATGGTGGGCAGCACCTTGGCCCGATGCTGGGCGACGAGGGCACCGTTGACCTGCTCGATGGTCTGGATCAGGCCCTCGGCCTCCTTGACCAGACCATAGGGGGCCGGGGCGGCGAGGATCTCCTGGATGCGGGTCAGCGACCTGGCGGCGCTGTGATCCTGCTCGAGCCAGCTCCGGTTCGGCTGGAAGCGGGCCTCGGCCTGGCGCAGCTTGTCCCAGGTCTGGCGCTGGTGGTCGTAGAAATTGCGCAGCTCGTGGATGTCGTCGGAGAGGTCGAGCAGGTCGTTTCGGCGCTCCAGGAATCGGGCGATCAGGTCGAAGCTCTCGGTCTCGGCCAGTAACTTGTTGGTGACGCCCAGGGCATCGGCGATGGGTTCCCCGCCAGGGTAGTTGCCGGTGTCGGTCAGGGTCTTGTAGCTGGTCAGGTCCTCGCGCCAGCGGCCCAGCTGCCCTCGCAGGTGGGTGTCCAGGGCGTCCTCGCCGTCCGGGGCGATGTTGCCGAAGACGTCCTTGGCCAGCAGGCGGGCCTGTTGCAGCTTGCCGCTGTCCACGGTCTTGCGCTTGACGACGGTGGTGCGCCGCCACTTGCTTGGTGAGGTGATGGCCTCGAAGGCCTTGTCGAGGGCGAGCACGCCGCCGTCCATGACCAGGCTGATGTCGCCGCGACGCAGCAGGCGGGCGACCAGCAGCACCACCTCCCATTCAGGCCAGCCGTAGGGACGCCGGCCGAAGCGCTCCTGCACCAGGTCTTCGAGCAGGATCTGGCGGTTCGCGCCGGCGGCCAGGTCGATGTACTGGGCCACCTCGTCGACGGCCTGCAGGTTGCCCTGGCCCGCCTCCAGCGAGAAGCCGAGGTCGTCCACGTCCGTGGCGCTGAGCACGGCCTTGATCTCGGCCTGGGGGTTGGCGGAGAGCTGGGTCAGGTAGCCGAGCTTGTTGAAGGTGTTGCGGACCAGGTAGTTGAGCGCGTCGGCGACGGCGGTGGCGGCGGTGGCGGCGGTGCCGCCCTTGTTTTCGAGCGGCTGGCCGGCGGCGTAGCAGGCGGCCTCTTTGCACAGCTGCTCCAGTTGGCGCACCAGGCGCTGGCGGCGCTCGCGGTTTTCCTCGTAGCGCTCGCGCAGGATGCGCTGGGTGGTGTGAGAGGCGGTGCCGTCGTTCTTGCGCCCGACGTACTTGTCGGTCTGGATGTAGGTGCGGACCTCCCGCGCCAGGGTCTTATCGTCGTCGAGCTTGAGGATCAGCACCCCGCCGTCGGCGGAGCTGTTCAGGATGCACTTGGCCTCGTCGTAGAGGCCATAGTCGTCGGCCAGCGGCGTAATCACGGACAGCACCAGGTCGCCGTCGGTGCGCGTGCCGTGGGGGTGGAGGTCGCACAGGCGAGTCAGACCGAAGTCCTTGTTGTTGTCCGGGAAGCGGTGCTTGCGCTGGCCCTTGAGCAGGTCCTCGAACAGCAGCTCGGCAAGGAACTTGGTCTCTTCCGCCGGACTCAGGTCCACGTCCTTGATCTCGCGGCTGACGTCGCGCTCCTCGTTGGTGAGGAAGAAGAAGTCCTCGCCGTTGCGCCCGACCAAGGTCTCCTTCTCCAGCCGCTGCAGGCTGGCTTCGATCTGCCGGCGCAACGCCAGCCGGTCGGCGTCGATGCGGTCGACGAACAGCGTGACCAGGTTGTCGACGTTGCCGCGGATCTCGTCGACGTAGCGGATCAGGAACAGGGTCTTCAGCACCAGCACGTCGAAGGGGTCGAGCTTGTCGTTGCCCTCGGCGTTGTCGATGGTGGACTTGACGATGCCTTCGAGGAAGCTCTCGATGGCGGGATAGAAGCGGTACAGCGGCACCAGCACACCGGTCTCGCGAGTGGCGAGCTGCACGGCGGCGGCCTGGAAGGCATCGAGCATGGAGCGCTCGCCGCGGGCCAGGTGCAGGCCGGTGACGCCGTGGCGGCGGATCGCCTCGAAGACCTTCTGCACCAGTTGGAACTGGTAGGGCGCGAAGGGGTAGACGTTGGCGAAGTCCTGGGCGTCGGCGTAGGGCTTGAAGGTCATGCCGACGTTGCTGAAGCTGAGCTGGTTCTTGAGGATGTCTGCACTGCCGCCGTACAGGGCCGTCAGCTCGGCATGGGCGGCCGCAGTTTTGGCCAGCAGGCGCTTTTGGATGACCTCGTCGACGTTGCCGCTGGACAGTGACAGGCGGGTCTTGAACCGGCCCTGGATCTTGGAGAAGTCATTGGCCCGGGAGGCGCGGACCTCGCCGATGATGGCGTCGATGTCCTCCTGGGAGGTCACCACCACCCAGGCCCGCCCGCCGCAGGCGGTGCCGAGATTCTCCGCGATGGTCTGCAGGCTCAGCATCAGGTGGGTGTCCTGACCGATGAACTGACCGACTTCATCAACAAGGAAGACGATGCGGGAATCGGGGCCGCGGCTGTCCAGGTACTCCTTCACCCATTGGGCGAAATTCTCGACGGTGAGCAGCGAGTTGAAGTCGGCCTCGGCCTTATCGAGCCAGGCACGGGCGCCGTCGGGGCGCTTGCCGATGGCGTCGGCGAGGGCTTGGACGATCTCATCGAGATAGAAGCTGTAGCCGTCGCGCTCCTGTGCCCAGTCGACGCCGGCGACCGCATGGAAGGCAGCCTGGAAGTCGGCGAGCTTGCCGAGCCCGTCGAGGCGGCGCTCCATGTCGGCGACGTGCGGATGGTCGCCGCTGTAGCCGAGCTTCTCGTTGAAGACCTTGAGGAAAACACGCAGGATCGCGTCGCGCCCACTGCTGCTGTCGGCCTTGCTGTCGATGTTGAATAGGATCACGTCGGCGCCGGTGTTGACGGCGCGCTTGATGTCGCCGGCGAGCATGGCGTCCTGGATTTTGCCGTCGAAGAAGTCGATGGCGCGTCGCGTCTCGCCCTGATAGCTGATCTCGCGGTTCTCCAGCAGGTAGGAGAGGATCTTCAGAAAGTGCGACTTGCCCGAGCCGAAGAAGCCGGAGATCCAGACGCCGATCAGGCCGAGCACGCGCGGATCGCCGGCATTGTCCAGGGCGTCGAGAAAGGCGCTGAAGAAGCGACGGAAATGGATGTCCAGCTCCTTGGTGACGACATACTCGTCAAGCTCCTGCCACACCGAGGCAACATCGTCCTGATCGGCCTTGATGACCCCGTTGATGGGGCGATCCACCCGCTTGGTGAAGAGCTGTTTGATGAGCATTGGCTTGGGGCAAGTGGTTAGTGGATGGTGGCTAGTGGATAGTGAAGAGAGTGGATAGCGGGTAGCGAAGCGAATCGATTGAGCGCGCAGTGGTCGCAATTTATCATCCGTTAGGATAGTGCATGGCTGTTAGTGAATAGTGGATAGAGCCTCGAATCGATTCTTTGTGCAGTGGTAGCACTATCGAATCCACCTCCTGCACACCATCCACTACCCATTAACCACTACCCCCTACCCCCTACCCACTACCCACTATCCACTAACCTAAACGCACGGTAGTAGGGCTTATCGGGTAGCATGCCGAATAGGCGCAGGGCTTGGCCGTCGTACGCACCGGGGTAGAACAGCACCAGTGGCGTATTGCTGAGCCGGTGATGCAGATTGTTCAACAGATTGTGCGTACGCAGCAGCGGGTAGGCGCTACCGATGCCGGAGACGAGCACCAGATCGCGGTTGGGCGGGTCGACCTCGTCGGTGAGCACCGCGGCGAGCTTGGTGGCATCGAGCGGTGCGGCCAAGGCCTTGCGGAGTGCCTCGTCGCCCTTCTGCCGGTGCAGCGCCAGGGCCTTGTCGTAGAAGCCGCGTGCTTTGAGGTGGCGGATGATCAGCTCGAACAGGTTGACGTGTGCCACGCGCAGCTCGGGACGGCGCTTCGGGATCTGCTCCAGCAGGAAGCCGATATGCGCCCGCACCGCAAGCTCCTGCTCCGGTGGGTAGTCGAAGGCGTAGAAGGGGATTTCGTTGCCGAGACCGCGGCCGTGCAGGAAGTCGTCCGAGGTGATCCGGCCAAGGATCTTGTCCAGGCGCTGCGTGAAGTCCGCGCTCACGACCTTTCCTCCGGGCTGCCGATTTGGATGCAGCGCAACGCGTAGCGCTGTCCAGACGCCTTGAGCACGCGGGTGACCTCAGGCGCGATCTGCAGCGGTGCCAGGCTGTGGCGCCGGGCGTTGGTCAGATACCCGGCTTCGGTCATCATTCCGAAGACACGACGGCGCAGCGAGACGCGCGTCGCGGCCGTCCATGTGGGTATCGCTGGGTCGCGGGCATGGCAGTCGTCGACATACGTATCCCAGTGCTGGGGCTTGAGCACCGGCTCGAAGCGCCGGTAGAGGTCGCGGACGACTAGGTCAAGGAAATCGCCGAACAGGGGCGAGTAGTTGACTGCACCAGCGAGCACCGCATGGGTTGCCGCCGGCTTGGAACCATCGCGAACGACGTTCCAGAGCGACGGCGGCAGCGTCTTGAGGCGGGCGCGAATGAGCCTGGCCTTGGTGATGGCCGTGCTCACCGAGCGCTTGGCGAGGACATTGTCGAGCTGAATCGCCCGCCGCCAGCGGTCGGTATCGGCCTCCGCCAGCAGCAGGTCGGCCACCACGCGGCTCTCCGGCACCATCAGTCCGCCACGCGTGAAGTTGGCCTTGTAGCGTCCTGCATCGAGCATGGCTTAGGAGCAATCCACGGGTGACCTGGAAGTCCGGATTCAACGACCGTCCGATCATAAGAGGAACCCCTGGCGCCGTGCCACCGCACATCCGGACAAGAGGTCACTAGTTCGGCCCACAAACTCCCGGGCGGATGACAGGGCGGGGTCCAGGGACCAGCGCGCGTGGCGCCTGGCTGCTCGGGCCACCAGGTGGCCTGCCACCCAAATCGCCAGGGCTGTTCTCTCAGCGACCGGCAGCGCGGCGGTCCCCGTCAGCGCCTTATCCCGATGCTTGGGGTCGTGTTGCAGTGCGCGCACTTGCCGGCGCAGCGCGGTTTTCCCGGCCTGCCCTGAGCAACCGCACGCGTTCGCCCAGTCGTCGGCAGGCTCGCAGGCGCTGCGCCAGGCGTGGAGCTGTTCTGGATACAGGCTGCGCTGGCGGCGGTCCGCGCGTAAGCCTCGGCTGCGCTCCGCGCCGAGTTCTCCAGGACGACGGCAGACTGGTCGGCTGCACGCCGCCCGCGTGCCTGGTGGCAGGGTCGGGCATCGGCCGGCCCCGGTCGCGGACGACACGGCGCCAGTGGTGCAGCGTGGCTTTGCTGATGCCTTCCTCGGCCGCCAGCTCAGCCAGTGGACGGTTGTGCGGCGGCAGCATCTTCCGCAGCACCGTCTCTTTGCCTTCGTCAGACCATCCCGGCTGGGGCCCTCTCGTCTTCGCTCCCTGCTGCGGTTTACGGCGCCCGTGTCCGTTAGCCTATGCAGGACGATGATGGGCGATCGACGGCCGCTGCGGTTCAATAAGCTGACCTCGGTCGTGGCGGTTTTGAGGACCGCTGG
>CAZGCI010000128.1:0-8778 GCA_964524185.1 uncultured Thiohalocapsa sp.
GCCGGGTCTTGAAATGCAACATCAGGGCCTGGGTTCAACCGCGCGCCGCCAGATCGGCAATCCGCGGCGGCGGTCGACAATGTTTCATTTCAAGACCTGACCCCACCGCTTGCGCAGCCAACCCCACACGCCCGCGGCTCCGCCACGGGCGCCAAAAAACACCCGCGATCGGGTCGGGCTGACGGGATTGCGCCCGTCAGCCCTCCCACACCACCGGACATGCGGTTTTCCGCATCCGGCGGTTGAGCCCAGCGGGCTTAGCCCGCGAGCAGCCATGGTAGAGAGAAGCCCCAACGATTGAGGCGGCGGGTTTTCAACGCCTGGTTGACCACGACGTGACGCGCCATGAACCAGGCGCCGCGGCGACAGCCGGCGACGCCCAACGCACGGCCCCTGACACCCAAACGCGCGAGCGCGTTGCGCCGTCCATGGCGGTTGTGCCAGCGCAGCCACAGGTATTTGCGCATGTGCCGCCTGATCCAGCCGGAGAGCGCGTGCAGGTCCCGACGCCAGTTGGCGTAGGAGAAGTAGCTCCACCATCCGGTGATGTAGCTTTGCCATTGCTCGCGCAGTTGCTCGGCCGTAAGGCTCTGGCGGGCATCCCAGAGGGCTCGGACCCGCTCCTTGAGACGGGCGATGGATTTCGGCGCCACGCTGACGTCGCCTTGCGTGTGGATGCGAAAGCCCAGCAGCGCGGTGTCCTCGGTATGGCGTGCGCCGCTCTTGGCGACGTTGACGTCCAGGTCGAGGTGGCGTTTCAGCCACCGCGCGAGGCGCTCGCTCACCCGCTCGGCAGAGCGTCGGCTGGCGACGAACACGGCGATGTCGTCGGCGTAGCGCACGAACGACAGCCCCCGCGCTTCCAGTTCCCGGTCCAGCGGTTCCAGGTAGAGGTTGGCCAGCAGCGGCGACAGCGGCCCGCCTTGCGGGGTGCCGCGGTCGCGCCGGTGGTGGCGTCCATCGCCCTCGTCCATGGGGGCGCGCAGGTAGCGCCCGATCAGGCGCAGCACGCGCTTGTCGTCGATGCGCCGGCCCAGCAGGTGCATCAGGCGGTCGTGGTTGACTTGGTCGAAGAAGCTCGCCAAGTCGATGTCGGCCACCCAGTGCTTGCCCGCCGCCACATACCCGCGGGCGGCGCCCACCGCGTCATGCGCCGAGCGCCCGGGCCGAAAGCCCCAACTGTGCTCGCTCATGTCCGCGTCGAACGCCGCGCTCATCACCTGGTGCAGGGCCTGCTGGATCAGCCGGTCCTGCACGCTGGGAATCCCCAGACGGCGTGTCCCGCCGCCCGACTTCGGGATGTCCACCGCGCGCACCGCCGCCGGCCGGTAGTCGCCCCGCAGGAGCTTCTCGCGGATCGTCGGCCAGTGCGTTGCCAGGTGCGCCTCCGTCTCGGCGATCCCTTTGCCGTCCACGCCCGCCGCCCCAGCATTGGCTTTCACCGCTGCCCAGGCCGCGCGCATGTTTTCCCGTGACAACACCGTCTCCAGTGTGATCTCAACCCCGCCCAGGGGCAGTTCTACCCGGCACGCTCATTGAACCCCTTCTTGTGTCTGGACTCGCACACGCGGCGACTCGATCAGCACGCGCTTCGCCGCTGCGGGAATCCACCCGCTCGGGTCCGCTCGCCGGGTCGGAAGCTGCCGCAGTTGCCGCTCCGACGCCGTGTCGCTGCTCTCCGTGCCGCCGCATCGTGGATGCAGACTGTGGTCCTCTCGTGACTCTTCGGCCCTTCGCTCCTCCCGGCTTTCACCAGGCATCATCACTACTATGGCCTCTGCTGACTCCTGGCCCGCTCTCACGCGCCAGGTCTCCCCGAGTAAGTGCATGTACTCTCGACCCGTGCCGCCAGGCTCTACCGGATACGTCTTTCGGTGACAGTTGGATTTCGCGTTTCCTAGCACGCTCATCGCCCGCACCCGGCCTCACTGCCCGTTCGTGTTCCTACGGTCGTGTCTTTGATCCACCCTTCCTCCAGCTTGGCCTCACGGCGTCCACCTTGGGCTTCACTACGCTTCTCGTCACGCTTTGCGGTTACCTCCTCTCAGGTAACAAGTACATGCCCATGTCGGGCACACTAGGGTGTGCGCGCGGAGCGTGCGCACCGCATGAGAAGTCACGCCCGCAGCTCCGCCACGGACTCCAAGATCTACCCCGCTGGAGTACGTGGCGACAAGCCGCGTACGCGACCGACGCCCGCACAACCAACCCCACGGCCGCGGCTTCGCCACGGACTCCAAGAGCAGCTCTGCGGGGCGGGCTCCCCGCGGGACGGGTTGAATACACCGTCCCGCCACAGCGGAATACGCGCCGCCAAGCCCGCGGCTACGCCACGGACTCCAGGGCGCGGTAGTGCAGCCGCGCAGACTCAGATCGAGCGCCCCCGCGGGAACTCAAAAATATTGCATTTCAAGACCTGACCCCACTGGTTCGGAGCGGGGTCAGGCGGCGCGGAGCGCGCGCCGTTGTTGCCGCAGCCACATCATCTGCCGGTATTCGCCGACGCCAGCATAGACCACGGAGAATAAAAAGCCGGCAGTGAGACCCAGCACTACCAGTACAAATGGATCCCCGTACACCTGCTGCGCCACCAAAAAGGTCCCCAGGTTAGCCACCAAAAAGGCCGCGAACGAGGCCGCAAAGAACACCAGCCGCTGATCCGTGCGCGCCAGCAAGCCAAAGCTGCGCCAAAACCGGTTTGCGAGCATCGCAACCAGCCACAGCACCGCCAAGGCGCCGGGAATCCCGAGCTCCACAACGATCTTGCCCAGCCCCGCCTCGCCGGAGCCGCCAATCACCGCGCCGGAACCGCCTGCGAAGCGCGCGCCTTGCGATGCCACGCCGGCGCCAAACCCCAAGCCGCCAGAACGGTTAATGGCCGACATCATCAGCTGCACCGCCGTGCCAAAGCGCTCCGTCGTGTCGCCGAACACGCTCGCGCCACGCTGCACATACAACCCCGCCGTGGAACCGCGCTCAAACAGCGTCAGCCCGACCGCCCCCAACACCCCCAACGCCACCACCCATACCGCCTGCCGCACCGCACCGCGCCGGAACAGCGCCAGCAGCGCCCAGTTCACACTCAAGAATATCGCCAGCGTTGCCAACATCTTGCGCCGCCCCGTGAGCAGAATCGCGCCGATCAACAGCACAATCAGCACACCGGCAATCACGCGCCGCGCGGTGGAGCGATCCATCGACGCCAGAATGAACAAAAACGACGCCGCCGTTGCCGCATGCCAAGCGGCAATCTCACCTGTGCGGAAAACGCCCGGATAAGAATACAGCACGGTGCCCACGTCGTAGATCATCAGGCGGCCGCCGGTAAACTCACCAATCTCCTGCAAAAGCGGTATGGACTCGCTATACCACAGCGACAAATACACCGTCAGCGCCGCCGGCACCATGATCACAACATACGCCACCAAAAACTGCTTAATACGCTTCGCGCTATTCCCATAGGCTGCTCCAAACAGCAGACCCACCACCGGCCCAAAATAAAAGATCAACCCGAGTATCGGAATAGGAACAGAAGCCCACCGCAAGAAGGCGTGCGCTGCCTGCACAATGACCACAAACGCAAAAATCTGCCACGCGGCCCGCAGCTTTGCGTCACGCAAATACAACAGCCGCAGCGAGCCGATGCGCTTATCGACCGCCGCAACTGCAAAAACAAATAGAAACAGCGCAAACGCCCAGAGAATAAAATACGCCGGAGCCCCCGGCGTCAACTTCCGCACGGCATCCTGCGATGCACCCAGAAGAATGACCGCAACCACGCCATAGCGCCAGTTGACCAAAGTCAACGCGCCGCCCACCAAGCTGGCCGTGGCAGTCAGTAGAAACACAGGACATCCTCTGCGCCCGTGCAGACGCGTTGGGCTGGCAATAAAGAGGCACTAGTCATGCTCAACAACCATCCCCTACCGGCAAGAAAATGCTTTAGACCGATACACCCGACGGATAACAATCGGCATGATCCGCCAAAGCGATCTTCACAATCGGCTCACTGCCGGCAAACCAATGACAACCGGGCCTAAAATACACGCTAGTACAGTGCGGCAGATAGACACCTGGCGCGTAACCGTAAAAATCCACGCGCAAAAGACCTGTATCTGCAAATGCAGAACCCATGCCGTAGCCGTCTGCATTATCGACGATGATTATTCCATCTTCCCTGACATAATCCAGAGCGATCGCCACCATTTGCTCGCGGAACAAGCCGTCAATCACCACAACATCAAACGGGCTGGGATGTGCTGATTCCAACGTTGTTCGGATGCTGGCGTCGCATGCCTCACGGTTCTGCATATCGGCCAAAAAGATGCGTGAAGATTCCGGATTGTTCTGCAGCAACCCCTCGATCCAGCTTGCGTCGCCTTCAAATGCCACCACGGCAGCCGCCTTGCGCGACCACCAAAACGTCGACTGACCTGCGCCGAGCTCGAGCACGTCGGCGGAGCGAAAATCCCGGGCGCACAGGAAATCGATGGTCGGGTAGGTGTACCACGGGATGGGCTGCCCCGTCTTGGACACGGCCAAACGTTTCCAGCTGCTCCAAAAGTGCCCGCTCTGTACGCTAAAGCGTATGGGCGTCGCAAAGGCCGTGACAAAACTCCGCACGGCTTGCGCAAGCGGCGTCGGCAACGCGCGCTTCAGGGGCGCAAAGAACTTATGAACCGTTGTCGTCGTCATCGCGTTAAGACTTCACAGGCAGGTACAGCGGTTTCAACAGAACACCAAATCAGCCGCACGGTGCGAGCTTCCGATAAGATATGCTGTCGTTCGACGGTGACAATTTCGGCCGACAAGGAACTACGAAACACGCGAAAGGCACGAAACTGATGACCAGGAAAATTCCATTCAATGAGCAGAGCTTTCGAATCAACTTTGGCCACGAACCGGAGATCGAGCAGGAAAGGCTCGTCAACCAACGACGTTCGCGTGTTTCGCGTATTTCGTAGTTTCAATAAGCAGTCAGTCGATTAACCCACATTATGTTGAGGGGGCACCCCAGCCGAATTCCAGCCGCGCGCCACTGATGCACGCCAGCGCAGGCTGCGCACTGAAGGGCACCGCCGGCGCGCACCAAATCACGCATCGGCGGCAGGCGGTTTTGCACTGCGCTCGGCACCGTAGCCAAACAACTCATTGAGCCATGCACCATAACGATCAAAGTAGCTTAAATCCGAAGCGCTGAGCTGTGTCTTCCATTGCTCGTTAAGCCGGATTGCGCTGTCGCCGCGCGAGCTCATGGGGTTGCCCGGTATCAAGTGCGGCAGACTGGTCGGCAGCGCCACGCGATCCGCTTGGAGGTCAAGTGACAGGAAATCGCATAACCGCTGCAACGTCTGCACCGGCGAGTTGCACAAATCCTCGTAGCGACACAAATATCGGCGTGCCGGATCGATGTGCCGCAGCACCAAGAGTAGCGGCTTGCTCTGCTTTTCCCAAAAGCGCACACCGTCGGCGATGGTCCCGTGGGTGCGCTTCATATGAGAATGGCTGACGCCGCGGCCGTCGCGCACCAGATGAATCACCCGCAAATGCTCGGGCTGCGCACGCCACAAGGCAAAGAGTCGGGTGGCAGTTTTGGTGGAGTCGATCAATGTCGCCGCGCCGCTCGCAGCTGCAACATGCCCGAAAAACCGCCAGGAGTTGTCTGCAGCTTCCCGATGCTCCAGGAATAGACCCTGCTGCCAAAGTGCTTGCCGCAGCCACTCTTGGCGCACCGGCAGGGCAGCTAACGCCCAACGGGCGAACCTAGCGCGCATCGACGCGCGGTAGGCCGACTCAGGCGTAATGCCCCACGCACTCCAATCCGTCTCGGGCGGCACGCCGACGGCGCCGGCCATTTGGCGCCGCAGCCCCTCCCAATGCTCGCACTCGTGCAGACGCGCGCGGCAAGAGCAGCGGTTGCCAAAAGACCGCACCCGAACGAATGGCGGCATGCCAAGTCGGTGCACTTCGCCCAGTGACAAGCACCCCGGTTGTTGCCCCAACAGCAGATCGAGCAGCGTCGACCCGGAGTAAGGCGCAGAGGCGATGTAGACAACCTGCTTAAGCATGGCGTTCAGCGTTGCTTGCGTTGGCGACGGGGTGCGGCATGACGAGACACGTCCGCCGCATAGCATCAAACCTGCTCAGCCGCGCGCGCCTAGGCCGCTGCCCAGCGCACCGCCGCACACGCCCCCTCCACCGCCCGAGCAATCGAATACTCCCGCATCACCCGCTCCCGCGCCGCCGCCCCCATGGCGGGCAGACGTTGCGCCGCGCGCGCTGCGCGCCCCATCTGGGCGGCCAACGCCATGGCATCGCCCATCGGATACACCCACCCGGTCTCGTCATCACGGACCAAATCCGGCCCGCAGCCCACCTGATCGCTGACGATGGCCGGCAGCCCGCAGGCCATCGCCTCGTTCACCACCAGGCCCCAAGTCTCGCCGTAATCCGACGGCAGCACCAGACAATCCGCCGCCACATAGGCCGCCGGGATCTCGCTTTGGTTCAGGAAGCCGGCAAAGGTCACCGGCACCTCGCGCTCCGCCGCAAAGGCCCGTGCCGCAGCCAGCTGCGGGCCGCTACCCACCACCAGGCCGAAGACTTGCGCGCCCGACCGCACCGCGGTAGCCAAAGCAGCCAGGAAGTCCATGATCCGTTTCTTCTCGATCAGTTTGCCCACAAAGAGCAGGCAAACTGCAGCCTCCGGCACCCCCCAGCGCCGCCGCAGCTCAGCGCGCTCGCTGCGCTGCGCGGCCGCCGCGCCTGCAAACCAGGCGTTATCCACAAAGTGCGGACAAAAAAACAGCCGCTTCTCCGCCACACCGGCCTGCACATACAGCTGGCGATTCAGGGCGCCCACCGCGAGATGGCCGGAAAACTGCCGGATCAGCCCCTGCTGCACCAGGCGCTTCAAGCGACCGCGCGGCGCCAGCACATTGGAATCCCCACGCACCAGCGTGCGCACACCCAAGCGCTTACACGCCCACAACGCCTGCAAGAGGAACAACGCATTCCACCCCGTGATCAGCGCCACATCCGGCCGCGCGTGCCGCAACGTACCAACCAGCCTGGGCACATCGCAGCCCCGAAAGGTATCCGCCGACGGCTGCCGGGCGCGATTCTCCAGCAGCGTCCACCGGTAACCGTCCAGCAACGGCACATCCCACGCGAACGCCGTGCCGAAGCCCGTGCCCTGCTGCTCCGCAGTCGGCAGCAGCGCGTAGTAGACCACAACCTCCAGCCCCAGCTCCGCCGACAGCGCCCGGAACCACGGCACCTGATACTGGATCGGGTGCGTGGCAAAGATTGCCAGCCTGATCATCCCATCATCATCCGTGTGCAGATACCCAACCCATGCTACACGCCCGCGGCTGCGCCCCGGACTCCAAGAAGCCAGAAGGACGGGGTGAATACCCCGTGTCGCGCGAGCAGACCCCGTGCCAACGCAGGTTGTCTACTCAGCAACGGGCCAGCGCCGCCACAGATGCAGGTACGCTAAAACACCAATCAGGCCGAACGATACAAAGACCATCGCGAAATAATTCAACCGGAACTTCTCAAGCACATACACGCGCAGTGACATGGTATCCACCCGCTCCCCCATGCCCAGCCAGCGCAGTGCCGCCTTAGCCGCGGGCATAACATACGGAATTTTATCCCAATTGGTGTAACGAACAGCGTGATAATTATACCAGCGCACCGGATAATCCGCGGCAACCTGCGTTTGAAAGTAAGGCCAATCAGCTGACACCGCTTGAAATCCAGCAAGCTGACCATCCGGGGTGCGGAAATGAAGATCGTACATTGCGTCGAACACGGCCCAGCGACCATCCACCTGCGCCTCCACCACCATGTGGCACCCAGGGACCAATTCGCCGGACGCGCGCAGACACGTCATCTGACCAATCCGGACCGGAAAACCCGCCTTCAACAAGGCGCGGGCCAGAACGGCGCTGAAACTGCCACAAGCGCCTCTGGCATCAAGCAGATCAAAGGCCGGCGAGCGGAACAGGGCCTTTGGCTTGAGCTCACTGTCTTTATGATGAAAGACCTGAAAGCCAGGCGTGACCAGCTCATGAACTCGCTGCGCAATCCGCAGCGCATACGCATCGTTGCTTTCTGCTTCACCGGGCGCCTTTACAACAAGCGCCTCGAAAAGCTCATCCTCATACTGCGCAAGCCAATAAAAATTGAACGCTTGACTCACAGAAAACCCCAGCAGTGCCCACAACGCAAAAAGCGCTGCAAGCGTGCCAGCGCGATAACGCCGCTTCCCCTGAACAGCCTCGCTCACCCGTTGCCCCCTCGCTCACCCGTTGCCCCCTGGAAACCAGCCGTGCCAACAACCGCCCACGCCGCGCACGCACCCCGCGCCCCGCGCCCACCCTCCGCCGCCCAGCTCTCGTGACACCGCTCCGCGGTGCCACGGGTCGTGAGGTGCTCTGCGCCTGGGGCCGCCGCGAGTGCGAGCACATGCGGACGAGCGCCACCCTGGCCAGCAGCGCGGAGCGCTGCGAGATGCGTGACACCGCGGAGCGGTGTCACGAGGCCGAACATGAGGCCAGACACGAAGCCGAACACTCGCCCGCAGCGCGCAAGCAGCCCGCGCCCACCCCACACCACCTCGATCTCGTGACACCGCTCCGCGGTGTCACGGGTCGGCAGGCGCTCTGCGCCTGGGGCCGCCGCGAGTGCGAGCACATGCGCACGAGCGCCGCTCGGGCCAGCAGCGCGGAGCGCTGCGAGATGCGTGACACCGCGGAGCGGTGTCACGAG
>CAZGCI010000128.1:8878-9044 GCA_964524185.1 uncultured Thiohalocapsa sp.
GCCGACCCCGGTTGCTCGCTGTGGTCCGGCAGCCGCGGTGCTCAGCCGCCCGCGGTGCGCACGCTTCGCGCGCACACCCTACAGCCCCTGGCCCCTGGCCCCTAGCCCCTGGCCCCTAGCCCCTAGCCCCTGGCCCCTGGCCCCTAGCCCCTGGCCCCTAGCCCCT
>CAZGCI010000129.1:0-8957 GCA_964524185.1 uncultured Thiohalocapsa sp.
CGCGTAGGGTGTGCGCGCGAAGCGTGCGCACCGCATGAAAAGTCACGCCCGCGGCCCCGCCACGGACGCCAAGATAGACAGCCTCCTCGGGCCAATTCCAGCTATGGCTAACCCCGTCCGCGACATCCCGCACTACCTGGCGCTGTTCCAGACCTACCTCGGCCGGCGCATCTACCTCCTGTTTGCGCTCGCGCTGGCCAGCGCACTGGCGGAGGGCTTCGGCATCGTCATGCTCCTGCCCTTGCTGCAGAGCCTCGACGGCCTGCAAACCGAGGCCGCCGGCGGCTTTGCCGCGGCCCTCAACGGCGTCATCGCCGCCCTGGGCCTGGGGGAGTCCACCGTCGCCATCCTGCTCATCATCGGCGCCTTCTTCCTGCTCAAAGGGCTCCTGCTATTTGCCGCCGGCGTCTACCGCGCCTACCTCAACACCCAGCTCCAGGTGCAGCTCAAGGGCCGGCTGTTCACCGACTACAGCCACATGCGCTACCAGTACTACGCCTCGCGCGACACCGGCCACTTCATCAACGTCCTCAACGCGCAGGTCAACCAATTTCTGGGTGCATTCGGGGCCGTGGTGGAGCTCGGCACCAAGCTCATCGTCACCGGCACCTACCTCGCCCTGGCCTTCGTCGTCGCCTGGCGCTTCGGGCTCATGGCGCTCGCCCTCGGCGCCGTGCTGCTGCTGCTCTTCCGGGGCCTCAACCAATTCGTCCGCCAGCTCTCCCGCGCTAACGCCAGAGAGGCCGGCATCCTCACCAAGCTGCTGGTGCAAACCCTGCAGGCCTTCAAATACCTCACCGCCACCGGCCAATTCGGCCACCTGCGCGATGAATCCATGGCCTCCATCAAGCGCTTGGCGCGCAACGCCTTCAAGCTCGGCGTCGCCAACAGCTTCACCGGCTCCATCCTCGAGCCCATTGCCGTGGTGAGCATCATTCTGATCCTGATTGTGCAACTGGCGGTGATGCAACAACCCATCGCGCCAATCTTGGTCTCCATCCTCCTCTTCAACCGCGGCCTCTACGCCGTGCTCGGCATGCAGAACGGCTTGCAAAGGCTCTTCGGCCAAGTCGGCGGCGTCGAAATGGTGCGCGACGAATTCAACAACCAGCGCCAACACCGCGAGGCCGACGGCACCCACCCGCTGCCGCCCTTCGCCCGCGCCATCGAGCTGCGCGACGTCCATTTTGCTTACGACCCAGCGCTGGGCGAGGTCATCAAAGGCGTCTCCCTCACCATCCCCAGCCGCACCTCCGTCGCCTTCGTGGGGGAATCCGGCGCCGGCAAGTCCACGCTGGTGGACCTGCTCACCCTCATGCTCAAGCCAGACCGCGGCCAAGTCCTCATCGACGGCATCCCCGGCGACCAGATACAACTCGCCAGCTGGCGCAGCCAGCTCGGCTACGTCTCCCAAGAGACCGTCGTCTTCGACGACAGCATCGCCAACAACATCTGCCTCTGGCAGGGCGACCCGCTGCACGATCCAGACCTCATGCAGCGCGTGCGCGAGGCCGCCCGCCAGGCCTACATCGACCAATTCATCGAGACCCTGCCAGACGGCTACCACACCCTAGTGGGCGACCGCGGCATCCGCCTCTCCGGCGGCCAGCGCCAGCGCCTGTTCATCGCCCGGGAGCTCTTCCGCAAGCCCAACCTGCTCATCCTAGACGAGGCCACCAGCGCCCTAGACACAGAATCCGAGCGCTTCATCCAGCGCAGCATCGACGCCCTCAAGGGCGAGACCACCGTCGTCATCATCGCCCACCGGCTCTCCACCATCCGCAACGTCGACCACGTTTACGTCTTCGACCAGGGCCGGCTGGTGGAGGAGGGCGCCTACGACGAGCTGCGGGACGCGCACCAATCTCGCTTCGGCAGGTTGGTCGCCATGCAGGCCTTGTGATTATTGCGGCTTTCTTGAGGATACGTGAGAAGTGGTAAAGTCTTCAGCGCTTAAGCAGACCATAAAGACTCGGCTGCCGCTGATTGCCAAGCTGGCAAAAACCGGCCGAGCGGGTTCGACTTATACTCGCAAGCATTGGTCCGCGTTGCTTTCGGGGGGCGAGAAAGTCTTCTGTATCTCGATGCAACGATCAGGTACGACATCGGTTGGCAGGTTTTTCCGAGATCATGGCTACCGGTGGAGCGGCTGGCCAGATGATAAAAAGAATAAGTGGAGTAGGGCCTGCCTGGATGGTGATTTTGAAAGGATTTTTCATTCTTTGGATTTCCGTGCTGCAAATGCTTTCGAAGATTCCCCATGGTGGCGACCGGATTTCTATAAAATGCTGTATCATAGATTTCCTCGCTCAAAGTTCATATTGCTTGAGAGAAATGAAGACGACTGGTATCGCTCCATGTGCCGCCACTCGCGGGGTGACGTAATCGGTGCAGCGGTCGGGCATTGCAAAGTATATCGGCGCGAACAAGAATATTTCGGTTTGTTAGACCGAGGCCTGATCGACGAGGTGTCTGAGAATGCGTTAGGTACACGCAAAATCATGAAGCTGGAAAACATGGGCGAGCATTATAAAGCGATCTACAGAATTCATAATAGAGAGGTGAAAGAATTTTTTCGCCAGCATGATCAAAAACGGCTTTTTGCTGGTCATCTCGAAGACCCTGACAAGTGGCAAAAGCTCGGAAGATTTCTCGGCGTGGCGGTGCAACAAGGATACGATGCCCACGAGAACAAAAGCCGTTCAACTGCGCGTTAGGATTTATCGGTGCCTCAAAACCCCATCTACGTCACCCAACCCCATCTCCCCCCGCTGGAGGACTTCATCCCCCTGCTGCAGCAGATCTGGGACAGCAAGGTACTGACCAACAACGGGCCGTTCCACCAACAGCTCGAGCAGGCCCTGTGCGACTACCTCGGTGTCGAGCACTTGGCGCTCTTCGCCAACGGCACCATCGCGCTCGTGACGGCGCTCAAGGCCCTGCGCATCACCGGCGAGGTCATCACCACCCCGTACTCCTTCGTCGCCACCGCGCACGCGCTGCTCTGGAACAACATCACCCCGGTCTTCGTGGACATCGAGCCGCGCACGCTAAACCTGGACCCAGCCAAGATCGAAGCCGCCATCACCCCGCAGACCACGGCCATCCTCCCGGTGCACTGCTACGGCAACCCCTGCGACGTCGACGCCATCCAGCGCATCGCCGACAGCTACAACCTCAAGGTCATCTACGACGCCGCCCATGCCTTCGGCGTCCAATGCCACTGCGGCAGCGTGCTCAACCATGGCGACCTGTCCGTGCTCAGCTTCCACGCCACCAAGGTCTTCAACACCTTCGAGGGCGGCGCCATCGTCTGCCCAGACGCCAAGACCAAGCGCCACATCGACGACCTGAAAAACTTCGGCTTCGCCGGCGAGACCCGCGTCATCGCCACCGGCATCAACGGCAAGATGAACGAGATGCAGGCCGCCCTCGGCCTACTGCAGCTGCAACATATCGAGGACGCGCTCGCCCGCCGCGCCGAAATCGCCGCCCGCTACAGCGAGGCCGTCGACCGCATCCCTGGACTGAGCCACGTGCCAGACGCCAACCAGCAGGTCGCCAACCACGCCTACTTCCCAATCCTGGTTGGCGACGACTACCCGCTGAGCCGCGACGCCCTCTACGACAAGCTCAAGGCCAACGGCATCAACGGCCGGCGCTACTTCTACCCGCTGATCTCGGACTTCCCCATGTACCGCGGCCTGCCGTCTGCCCAAGCCAGCGACCTGCCGGTGGCCGCCGATGCCGCGGAGCGTGTGATCTGTCTGCCGATCTATCCAGCGCTAGATGACACCGACCAGGCCCGGATCATTGACCACCTGCGGCCGTGATTTCGCGGAAGACCACGGAGCGTTATCCGCCCATTATTCAGCTATTACGGCCTTTGCCGGCTTGCGCGAGTGCGGCCTGTTCCAGTCGGCCAAGGTTGAAAACGGTACCGTCGTCTGGCACGAGGAGATCGATCTCCCGCCAGATACGCTCTACTTCCGCGGCAAAGTCGTTCAATGGGGTCACGCAGCCCCGGCCTGAACTCCACTGTTGAAGGGCAGCAGAGTCAAGAATGAAACTCGCAATCATGCAGCCCTATTTTTTTCCTTATCTCGGCTACTTCCAGCTCATTCATGCCGTTGATGCCTTTGTCGTGTATGATGATGTTAACTACATAAAAGGCGGCTGGATCAACCGAAATTATATTCTCGGTAACAACGGCAAGCAGCTCATGACCCTCCCGCTCAAAGGTGCGAGTTCAAATAAGCTAATCAATGAAATCGAGGCCGGCGACCGCGCTAAAATCGTCAAAACCCTGCGGCAAAACTACTGCAAGGCGCGACACTTTAGTGAAGTATTTCCAATGATTGAATCTATTATGATTCAGCCGCAGAGCAATCTTGAAGCATTTCTTGGTCATCAATTATTGCAAGTCTGTAACTATCTTGGCTTAAGCCCGCAATGGCATTTTTCCTCGGATTTGCACAAAGATAATCAGCTTCGCGGTCAAGATAAGGTACTTGCCATTTGTGCAGAATTGGGCGCGAAGCGCTACATCAATGTCCCCGGCGGCAAGGCGCTGTATGACCGGGGAGCATTTGAAAATCATGATATAAAGCTGTCTTTCATTCAACCGCGTCCGGTGAGTTATCGCCAATTCGGTCAAGAATTTGTCCCAAATTTGTCCATTATCGACGTCTTGATGTTCAACAGCCGGGACGACTGTGCCAGGCTACTTAGTGAGTACGACCTTGTCTGATCGCCAGCCACTACCCATCGGCGGCTATTTCGAGCTGGAATTGCCACCGCCGAGAAGGCTCCCTCACAGCGACCTGCAAGGCTTTCAGTCCGCCCGAGCGGCCTTTCTCGCCTTGCTGCGCGTGGGCTGCCCCAACAAAGTCTGGCTGCCCAACTACATCTGTAATTCAATGCTCGCGCCACTGATCCAAACCGGCATTGAATACGCCTGGTATGATCTCACCGAAAATTGGCAAGTTGCTCCGACCATTCAACTCCAGGCGGGCGACTGGTTATTGTACGTCAACTACTTTGGCCTCTGTAGCAAGCATGTTGACGACCTCTTGCGACGCTTCCCAACGGAACAGATCGTCCTAGACAATTCCCAAGCCTTTTTCGCGCCACCGTCGCCACAAGCACTGGCCACCCTCTACTCACCGCGAAAATTCTTCGGCGTTCCAGACGGTGGCTTCCTCCACAGTCAACTATCCGTGCCGCAACCCACGCATACCGATCAGGACTCCTTCGCGCGCATGACCCATCTGCTGCGACGTCTTGGTGATACGCCAGAAGCCGGCTATGCCGCCTATCAGCACGCCGAGCACAGCCTGGATGACCCGGAACCCAAGCGCCTCTCCCCTTTGTCCGAGCGCATCCTGTCTTCCATCGATTTCGACGCAGTTCGCGCCAAGCGCCGCGCGAACTTTCGTTACTTGCTCGGTCGGTTAGGCGACGATCATCCGCTGTTCCCGGCCATGAAAGACACCGACATCCCGCTGTGCTATCCCTATCGATCTGAGCAACCTGGCCTTCGCCAAGCGCTTATCCGCCAGCGGCTGTTTATCGCCACCTATTGGCCCGAGGCCGAGGAGCGGCTTGAGCCACAGGCCGCTCAAGCTTTGATCAACAATCTGCTCCCCCTGCCCATCGACCAGCGCTACGGGAGCCACGACATGGAACGAATCGTCACCGCAATCTTGGCATACTCATGACGACGGAACACAACAGCATCGCCGAACGAAGCACGTCCTTTTCAAGGAACGCCGCGTTGGAGACCTTGCTGCAAGACCTCAATGCCACCCTGTGGCTGTCGGAACAGGCTTGTCTCGGCGAACCCGTACCACCGTCACACCCCATCATCCTAGTGATGGGGCCAATGCGCAGCGGCACGACGCTGTTCATGCAGTGGCTCGCCAACACCGGCTTGGTCGCCTATCCCACCAATCTGCTCTCCCGCTTCTATCAGGCACCCATCGTCGGTGCCAAAATTCAACTGTTGCTGACCGACCCATGCTACAACTTTCGCAACGAACTGGGCGAGTTCATCCAACAGAGCGAGTATCGCTCCGAGAACGGCAAGACCCAAGGCGTTTTATCGCCGAACGAATTTTGGTACTTCTGGCGCCGCTTCCTGCCCGATCCCAGCCGCGATGTCTGGCGCGACGAAGAGCTCCGCGCGGGCATGGATACCCGGACGTTGCTGGCCGAACTGGCCGGTCTCATGGCGGTCTTCCAGAAACCGTTTGCGGCTAAGGCGATGTTGTTCAACTACAACATTCCCTTTCTTGATAGTCTGTTCGACCAGGCGCTGTTTATTCAGCTGAGGCGCGACCCCATCGCCAATGTCGCGTCCGTCCTCGACGCGCGCAAACGGCAATTAGGCAGTGAAGCGGCCTGGTATTCGTTTAAGATTCCCGAATTCGAGACCTTGAGCACGTTAGACCCCATCACACAGGTTGCTGGCCAAGTTCAGTCTATCGACCGCGCCGTCTCGGCTGGTCTAGCGACGGTTGCTGAAGAACGGAAGTTGGTTGTGGATTACGAAACGTTCTGCGCTGAACCAGCGGCCTTCTATCACCAGCTCTTGTCGAAGCTTGCCCTGGAAGATAGTGCCGGACCCTATACAGGACCGGCGCGGTTTCAGTTGACGCGCGGGGAGGATATGCCGCAGCGAGGGGCGATAGAAAGGGCTATTGCGGGGTTTCAGCGTTCGCAAAGCTAGCATCGAAGCCTGGGCGGACCAGGTTTGCTATCGGACAAGTAGACGCGGCAAATCTGAGTGTGTTCCTGGTGTGTGCCATCTCTGTCAAAAACGAGTAGGAAAGTGGCTGGGACAAGGCGCGCCGGCTAACAGGGAGACGTCCCACGGGGGTATCGGGATTCGACAGGATGACGGGCTTGCGTGGAAGTGTGTACCGGGGGTAGCTTCGCCAAACGGCCAGTCCGCCGCCCCGTCGGCCCGCTACAATCTTTTGGACGGTTCGCACTGTTGCTTACAAGTGCGGCTGCGATAGCGCGGATTCAGGCGAGGGTCGAGATGCTGGAGGCGGATGTGCTGGCGGCGATGCGCGCCCTGGGGCCTTTTGGCAACCCCAGATGTTATCGCCGTCCCCGGGGCACGTTGGAGCAGCAGGCCGCCCACATCACTGTGTGATTCAAGGGCGCCGTGTGACTCGACCCGGGGGCGACCGGGGCCCGGAGGATCAGCTCGGCCGGCTAAACCTCACCGGCCCCGGACAGGCACAAAAGGGCATCGCCGCGGTGAAGGCCGGTGAGACCTTCTGCCTGAGCTTGCGGCTGGACTACCCAGGTGGGCAGGTCTTGAACTCGGGCGCCATCCGCCGGTGCTCCCCCCGGTCATCCGCAACGAGGCGTCTTATTACAACGTCCAAATCCGCACCCTTGCGCCGGGACTCACCGACATCGGCTTCGACGCTGCCGTGTTGCTCGACACCCTATATTCCGCCCAGTGGGATAGCCTGGCCCAGCGCGGCGCGCTGTTCGACGTGCACGGCACCGGCACCGCCGAGCCGGTGTACTAAAACGGCTACCGTGCCGGCCAAGACGTCAGGATGGATGCCGAGCAGCGCGTCGGCGCCCGGGCACTCGGCTTCGAGCACATGGCTGCCCATGGCGTGCAGGGCCGCGGCGTGCTGGTGGACCTCTGCAGCCACTGCGGCGAACTCCCCCGCAAGCACGTGGGATAGGCTGACCTGATGCGGGTGCTAGAGCAAGACAAGGTCGACGTCGAAGCCGGCGACATGCTGTGCCTGTGGACGGGGTTGGACCGGATGATCCTGCGCCTGCAGGGCCGGCCCGATGTCTCGATCAAAGCGGCCTGCGCGGTGCTGGATGGCAGTGACGCGCGCCTGCTGCACTGGATCACGGACACAGGCGTGGCCGCGATCGCCGCGGACAACCTGGCCGTCGAGGCCGTGGGCCAGCCGCGCTCGGCCGACCATACCGGCACTACCTTACCGCTGCACGAACATTGCCTCTTCAAGCTCGGCGTTCACCTGGGCGAGCTGTGGCTACTGGCGAGCATTCGCCGAATGCTTTGCCAAGCTAGGCGCCCGCGCGCTCTGCTCACCGCGCCCACGCTACGGCTCGCAGGGGCAGTTGGATCGCCGGTGACGCCGGTCGCCACGGTGTCCAGGGCGTGTGCGTCTGTTGGCCACTACGTGTAGTTCGCCCTCGGATTTCACCTGGTGACCAAAGGTGACCACACTACCCGTTACGGTGTAACCCTCCCGGCCGGGGGTTCGGAACATGTCAACCCATTTCCGACACTCACCGGTGTGATTGCTAGTTCGATATGGTGCGTTCTCGCCACTGGCAGGCGGACGGGTTTGGGTCGATGAAGGGCGGGACGGTCGGCAGAGCGGTCGGTCGCTCGCGTCACACTTCGCCCAGTCTCCCTGCGCCGCGGACCGGGTCAAGGTCGTTCGTCCTCGCTGCGCTGCGGGCGCTCCACCTTGACCCGGCCCGCGGCTCCCGGCGATGGGCTGCGTGCGACGCGACCGACCGACCGAGGATGGCCACCAGGCCAAGGTCTGTGCTGCGAACAGCACCGAGGTGGCAGGAAGGTGCTCGCTCCCTCCCTCCCAAGGATGGCGCGGGAGGCTTGGAGCCCAGGTCCGCCGGTGTGTGCTGGTGTGCCTGGTGCTCAAGTCGGCTCACCGCTCGGCAGGCAGACCGGCGTGGTGCTGGTGGTTTCGAGGTGGCCTATTGCGCCGCTCTGCTCGATGACCGTGATGCCCTCTTGCGGGTTGATGGCCATGACCGTGGGCGGTCGCTTGGCCTTGGGTGGGCCGTTGGGGTAGCGCTCCGGGTGGGCGGCGTAGTGGGCATGGAGCGCGGCTTGGCGGCGCTCGTAGACCGCTTCGATGCGGCCATGGAACACATCGGCCGGCGTGTAGAAGGCGATGCCCTCATGCGGGCGTGCCTGG
>CAZGCI010000130.1:0-8919 GCA_964524185.1 uncultured Thiohalocapsa sp.
CACCGCGAGGGCATCACCGCCGAGCGCCGCGTCATCGAGGCCGAGGCCCGGCGCAGGGAGCTGGCCACGCTGGTGGACCAGCACCGCCAGCGTCTCGAGCTGGCCGGCTTGGAGCCCGCCGCCATCGAGGCGCTGGCCCAAAGCCGCCGGCTGTCCAGTACGTTGCCCGTGCGCACGCCCATCGGCGGCGTGGTGCTGGAGCAGATGGTGGATACGGGCGAGTCCGTCGCCGCCTCGGTTCCCCTCTACCGGGTCGGCGAGCTCTCGCCGCTGTGGGTGGAGGTGCACGTACCGGTGGACGCCCTGCTGGGTGTGCAAGTGGGCGGTCAGGCGCGGCTGCCGGCGCTGGACGTGGATGGGCGCATCATCACGGTCGGCCGCATGGTGCATGGCGAGGACCAAGGCGTGCTGGTGCGCGTGGAGGTGAGCCAGGGCACCGGGGACTTGCGCCCGGGCCAATTCACAGAGGTGCAGCTCCTCACCGCCGCGGCGTCCGCTGCGGACGGCACCGAGCGCTGGCGCCTGCCGCGCGCCGCCGTGGTGCGCGATGGCGCTGATGCCTACGTCTTCGCGAGCGCTGCGGGCGGCTTCCGGGCGGTACCGGTCACTGTGCTGGCGGAAGAGGACCAGAGCCTGGTGCTCCGTGGCAACCTGTCCGCACGGGACCAGGTGGCGGTGAGCGGTGTCGTCGCACTCAAGGCGGTCTGGCTCACCGGGGACGGCGGCTGATGCTCGCACGCCTGATCCAGTTCGCGCTGACCCAACGCCTGTTGATGCTGCTTGCCGTGCTGTTGCTCGCCGGCGGCGGTTGGCGGGCCTTCCAACAGACGCCCATCGATGCCTTTCCCGATGTCTCCACGACGCAGGTCAAGGTCATCGTCAAGGCGCCCGGCATGACGCCGGAAGAGGTGGAGTCGCGCATCACCGCGCTCATCGAGGTGGAGATGCTGGGCATTCCACGACAGACCATGCTGCGCTCCATCGCCAAATACGCGCTGACGGACATCACCGTGGACTTCGAAGAGGGCACGGACATCTACTGGGCGCGGCAGCAGGTCTCCGAGCGCCTGGCGGCGGTGTGGTCGGACCTGCCGGATGGCATTGCCGGCGGCATCGCGCCCATGACCACGCCGCTCGGCGAGATGCTGATGTTCAGCATCGAGGGCGGCGACCTGAGCCTGGCGGAGAAGCGCGACCTGCTGGACTGGACCATCCGCCCGGCGCTGCGCTCGGTGCCGGGTGTGGCGGACGTGAACGCCCTGGGCGGCTTCGTCACCACCTTCGAGGTGGTGCCGGACCAGGCGCGCATGGCCGCCTTCGGCGTTGCGCTATCGGACCTGCGCGAGGCCATCGAGCGCAATAATCGCAACGATGGCGCCGGGCGTCTCGACGAGGGCGAGGAGTCGCTGCTGGTGCGCAGCGCAGGCGCCATCGTGACCCTCGATGACCTCGCCAAGGTCGTCGTCGGCGGCAGCGCCGAGCAGCCGCTGCGCGTCGCCGACATCGCCGATGTGCGCCTCTCCGCGCTCACCCGCTACGGCGCCGTCACCCGCGACGGCGCTGGTGAGACCGTGGAGGGTCTGGTGCTCGGCCTGCGCGGGGCCAACGCCCGCGAGGTCGTGGACGGCGTCAAGGCCAAGCTCGATGAGCTTGCGCCAAGCCTGCCGGACGGCGCAACGGTGCAGATCTTCTACGACCGCGGCGACCTGGTGGACAAGGCGGTGCATACCGTGAGCAAGGCCCTCATCGAGGCGACCATCCTGGTCCTGGTGCTGCTGGTGTTGTTCCTGGGCGACCTGCGCGCGGCCTTGACGGTGGCGCTGATTCTGCCGCTGGCGGCGCTCGGCACCTTCATCCTCATGCGCCAGTTCGGGCTATCGGCGAACCTCATGTCCCTGGGTGGCCTGGCCATTGCCATCGGCATGTTGGTGGACGCCGCCGTGGTGGTGGTCGAGAACATCGTCAGCCAGCTGTCTCGTTACGGCGGTCACGCCGGGCGCGCCGGGCAGGGTGCCGCGCTGGATGAGGCCGTCGGTGGGCGCCGCCGGCTGCCGCGACTGCATCTGATCTTCCGCGCCACGCGGGAGGTGTCGGTGCCGGTGGCCTCCGGCATCCTGATCATTATCATCGTCTTCCTGCCGCTGATGACGCTGCAGGGGCTGGAGGGCAAATTGTTCGTGCCGGTGGCGCTCACCATCGTCTTTGCGCTGGCAAGCTCCTTGCTGCTCTCGCTCACGGTGATCCCGACGCTGGCGTCGTTTCTGCTCGGCCAGGGCGGCCATGGCGAGCCCTGGGTGATGCGCCAATTGCTGCGCCTCTACACGCCGACGCTCAACTGGAGCCTGCGCAACCAGTGGCTGGTGATCATCGTTGCCGTAGCACTGCTGGTGGGGGCAGGTGCGCTCTACACCCGCATCGGTAAGGCCTTCATGCCGACCATGGACGAGGGTGACCTGGTGGTGCAGCTGGAGAAGCTGCCATCCATCAACCTGGACGAGTCGCTGGCCATCGACCAGCGGGTGCAGGGCGCCATCATGGCCGCGGTGCCGGAGGTGCGCGCCATCATCGCCCGCACCGGCTCGGATGAGTTGGGCCTCGACCCCATGGGGCTGAACCAGACCGACGCCTTCCTGGTGCTGGCGCCGCCGGAGGACTGGCGCTTCGACACCAAAGACGCCCTCATCGACGCCATCCGCCAGGTGCTGGAGCGCTTCCCGGCGCTCGACTACGCCTTCACCCAGCCGATCGAGATGCGCGTCTCGGAGATGCTGACCGGCGTGCGCGGCGACCTCGCCGTCAAGGTCTTCGGCGGCGATCAAGCCGAGCTGAACCGCATCAGCGAGGCACTGGTCGGCGTGCTCGAGGATATCGACGGCGCACAGGACGTCTACACCCCGCGCAACGAGGGCGCCCAGTACCTGAGCCTGGTGGTGGACCGCATGGCCGCAGGTCGCCTCGGCATCGATGCCGATGCGCTGGCAGCGCTGCTGCGCGCCCAAGTCGAGGGGCTCGAGCTGGGCACCGTCTATCGCGAAGGCAAACGCCGGCCGCTGGTGGTGCGCGGCGACGAGGCCCTGCGTACCTCCCCTGCGCGTTTCAAGGGCTTGCAAGTGGCCACGCCCGACGGGCGCTCGGTGCCGCTCGACAACCTAGTGACCATGCAGCGGGTCGAGGGGCCCGTGGCCCTGTCGCGAGAGCTCGGCAACCGGCTCGCGGTGGCCATCGCCAACGTCGACGGGCGCGACCTGGTGGGCTTCGTCGAGGAGGCCAAGGCAGCCGTGGCGGCGCAGGTGGACCTGCCGGCCGGCTATTGGCTGGAGTGGGGCGGTGAGTTCGAGAATCAGCAGCGCGCCGCGGCGCGCCTGGCACTGGTGGTGCCGGTGGCACTGGCGCTGATCTTTCTGGTGCTCTTCTCGACCTTCGGCTCCGTGCGGCAGGCCCTGCTGGTGCTCTCCAACATCCCGTTTGCGCTCATCGGCGGCGTCGTCGGGCTCTATATCACCGGCGAGTATCTATCGGTGCCGGCGTCCGTGGGCTTCATTGCGCTGCTCGGTATCGCGGTGCTGAACGGCGTGGTGATGGTGACCTGGTTCAAGCAGCTGCAGGCACTGGGGCGGCCCATCGGCGAGGTGGTGGTCGAGGGCGCGCAACGGCGGCTGCGCCCGGTGCTGATGACCGCGAGCATCGCCGCCTTCGGTCTGGTGCCGCTGTTGTTCGCGACCGGGCCGGGCTCCGAGGTGCAGCGCCCGCTGGCCATCGTCGTCATTGGCGGGCTGGTGACCTCCACCGCACTGACGCTGATCCTGCTGCCCATCCTGTATCGGCGCTTTGGCTGAGGAGCCTGCATGTCGAACCTACTGCTGCATCTGATCGTGCCCACGGCGCTAGAGGATGCCCTGGCGGAGTGGCTATTGGAGCGCGATGACGTACCTGGCTTTTCCAGTCTACCGATCGCGGGCCATGGCTCCTCGGAGCACTCGATGACCCTGGCCGAGCAGGTCGCCGGGCGCAGCCGGCGGGTGCTGTTTCTGGTCGAGTTGCCGCAACCGGTGGCGGAGCAAGTGCTCGTGGATTTGCGCGGCGCCTTCGCCGGCACCGGCCTGCATTGGTGGCTGCTACCGGTGCTGGCCACCGGGCGTTTGGATTGACATTCGGCAGCGGCTTTGCGAACCACCCCTGTCAGCCTTTCGTCAGCTCGATGGGTGCAGACTGTGGACCCCACCGTCAGTCATCCAACCGAGCAATCGCGGAATACCGCCATGTCTCAAGCCTCGATCACCAGCATCGCTGCACGCCTCCTTGTCGGTACCCTCCTGCTTGGCACCCTGCTTGTTGGTGCTAGCGCCCAAGCCGACCCCAAGGATCACGATCAAGCCAGGGCCGCGCTCGAAGCGGGCCAGATCCGTCCCATCACCGAGATTCTCACCAAGGCCAGCGCCGAGGCCCCTGGTGATGTGGTGGAGATCGAACTAGAGCGGGAGAAGGGGCGCTGGGTTTATGAGCTGAAGATCATCGCGCCCGATGGCCGCCTGCTCGAAGTCGAGATGGATGCCAGCGATGCGAGCCTGATCGAGGTCAAAAAGAAACGGCACTGAGACGCACCCGAACCATGCGCATCCTACTCGTGGAAGACGACAACCGGCTCGCGGCAGGCGTAGGCACGGCGCTGGACGCCGCCGGCTTCGTCAGCGAGCGCGTCAGCGACGGCGAGGAGGCCTGGTTTCGCGGCGATACCGAGCACTGGTCTGCGGTCACCCTGGATCTTGGGCTGCCGCGCATGGATGGGCTTTCGGTGCTGCGGCGCTGGCGCAGCGCCGGTCAGCGCTTCCCAGTCCTGATTCTCACTGCGCGCGGCGACTGGCAGGAGCGCGTCGAAGGCATCGATGCCGGCGCCGATGACTACCTGCCGAAGCCGTTCCAGATGGAAGAACTGCTGGCGCGGTTGCGCGCCTTGGTGCGCCGTTCGGCCGGCCAGGCCTCGTCGCTGCTCGAGATCGGTGGTCTGCGCCTGGATACCCGGCGGATGCAGGTCAGTCGCGATGGCGTGCCGGTGCATCTCTCGCCACAAGAATACCGGCTGGTCGCCTACCTGATGCAGCATGCCGGGCGGGTGATCTCCCAGCTGGAGCTGACTGAACAGCTCTATGCGCAGGATTTTGAACGCGAATCCAATGCGGTCGAGGTCTTGGTTGGCCGGGTGCGGCGCAAGCTCGGCGGCGAACTGATCCAGACCCAACGTGGCTTTGGTTATCTGATCGAGCCATGACGCGTCGTTCCTTGCGCGCTCGGCTCGGGCTGGCGGCCGCGATTTCGATTACCTTAGCCCTCATGGTCGCCGCCGCTGGCCTGGTCGCGCTGTTCGAGCGCCATGTCGAACGGCGGATCGGTGCTGAGCTCAAGGCCCAGCTGGATCAGCTCGCCGCCAGCGTACAGATCAGCGCCGAGGGGCAGGTGGAGGTTGTTCCACGGCCGGCCGATCCACGCCTCGCGCATCCACTCGGTGGGCTCTACTGGCAGATCGACGAAGAAACCGAGCCGGAGCGCCAAATCGGGGTCGCCCGCTCGCGGTCGCTCTGGGACGGTCTACTGCGCCTGCCGCCGGATGAGCCCGAGCCCGGCACCGTCCATGCTCACCGCCTTGCCGGTCCCGATGGCGGCCCCAACGGACAAGCCGTGCTGGTGCGCGAGCGCCTGATCCTGCTCGAGCGCGACCGCGGCCATCACCGGCTGCGGCTGATCACCGCCATCGATGCCGACGAGCTGACCCGCGCGCGCAATGCCTTCGGTGCGGACATCTTGCCTTATCTAGCGCTGCTGGCATTGCTGCTCGGGCTCGCCACCTTCGCCCAAATCCGCGCCGGCTTAGCGCCGCTCGAGGCCTTGCGTCGCGGCGTTGGGGCGGTGCGCTCGGGCCATGAGCAGCGGCTCGCCGATTCCTATCCGGATGAGGTCATGCCACTGGTCAGCGAGGTCAATGCGTTGCTGAGGGCGCGCGAGCAGGCGGTCGAGCGCGCCCGCGCCTGGACCGCCGACCTGGCGCATGGTCTGAAGACCCCCCTCACCGCATTGAGCGCCGATGCCGAGCGTCTGCGCCGCGAGGGCCACCATCAACTTGCCTGCGACCTCGACCAGCTCGCCGAAGCGATGCGCCGCCGCGTCGACCGCGAGCTGGTCCGCGCCCGGTTGCGCACCGGCACCGCGCTCCATCAGGCCCAGGCCGAGGTTGGGGATACCATCGAGCGGCTGTTGCGGACCTTGCGTCGCACGCCCTTCGGCGCGCGCATCGACTGGTCGGTGCACGCCCCGCAGCCGGCATTGGTCGCGCTGATGCCGGGCGACCTGTTGGAACTGCTAGGCAACCTGCTGGAGAACGCCGCGCGCTGGGCCACGGCGCGGGTCGAGATCGAAGTGCGCAGCACTGATCCGATCCAGATCCGCATTCGCGATGACGGCCCCGGTGTCCCGGCTGCTCAATGGCCTCGGCTCGGCGAACGTGGCCTGCGGCTGGACGAGCGCACCGATGGCAGCGGACTCGGGCTCGCCATCGCGCGCGATGTGGTCGATGCCTATGGCGGCCATTTGGCGTTTGGGTCCGCTGCAATCGGCGGACTCGAGGTGGGACTCAGTCTGCCGGCAGCATCAGCGCGGCAGTAACGCGCATGGTGACCGGCTGCGCCCATGGTGCTCGGCCGCCCTGCGGCGGCTCATGGTATCGAGTCCATCCCGCGCGCCCGAAACCTGACCATCCGCTGACACTGGCGTACAAGGTTCGGTCAGCGTCACCCGGTTAACCTGCTCCCAAGGTCGCGACCCGTCGTGACCGACTGATGAACCGTCCATGAAGGGAGCCAACCAATGACGACACCCACCCCAGTCCCAAGCGGGATTGATTCACTCAACACCGACACGCACACGGACACCCCCAGCCCCAGCACGAAGGTCCGTGTCTGGGACCCGCTGGTCCGCCTCTTCCACTGGTCGCTGGCGGCCGGCTTCGCGACCGCCTTCATCGTCGAGGACGATCTGCTCGGCGTCCACGTCTGGGCCGGCTATCTGGTGCTTATGCTGATTGCTATACGCCTGGTCTGGGGCGTGATCGGCACCGAACATGCCCGGTTTGGGGACTTCGTGCGCGGACCAGGGCAGGTGCTCGCTTACGTGAAAGATGCCCTGCGTCTTCGCGCGCCGCGTTATCTCGGCCACAACCCCGCCGGCGGAGCGATGGTAATCGCCTTGCTGCTGTCGGTTGCCGCCACCGGTGTGACGGGCGTGGCCCTCTATGGCGCGGAGGAGTTCTCCGGACCACTAGCCGGGCTGATGAGCGGACTCTCGGCTGCCTCGGGCGAGGTGCTGGAAGAGGTCCACGAAGTGCTGGCCAATGTCACGCTGGGCCTGATCTTGCTGCACATTGTCGGTGTGGTCTTTTCCAGCCTGTCGCATGGCGAAAATCTGATCGGCTCCATGATCAGCGGATTCAAGCGCAGGGAAGGCCGATGAAAATACCAAGCGCCATCGTTTTGGTCGCCATGAGCGCGGTCACACTTCCCAGCCTCCTGTTGGCCGCTGATCCAGCGGCAGGCAAGGCCGGTTGGACCAAGGAGTACGCACAGTCGGACGGCTCGGCGGCGCGCAGTTGCGCTAGCTGTCACGGACGCGATCTGACCCAGCCGGGCCGTCAGGCCAATACCGGCAAGGTCATTGAACCGCTCGCCCCCTCCGAGAATCCGCAGCGACTCACCGATCCGGCGAAGGTCGAGAAGTGGCTGCGGCGCAACTGCCGCTGGACCCTGGGGCGTGAATGCACGGCCACTGAAAAGACCGATTTCATCGCCTACATCAAGACGCAATAAGCGGAAACGCACGCAATCGGAGACCAGACCCATGAACCATCCGAAAGAGATCCTGACCCTTCTGACCCTCGGCCTCTTCACCTTAGGGGCCGCTAGCGTCGCCTTCAGTGATGATGATGACAATGACCGGCGCGGCAAGTGGAGGCAGCCGCGTGCCGATTTCGCTCCGGTGACCAACGCCGCCTATCGTGAGGAGTGTGGTGCCTGCCACATGGCCTATCCGCCGGGTCTACTGCCATCCCGCGCCTGGAGAGCGATCATGTCACCCGATGGGCTCGTGAATCACTATGGCGACGACGCGTCGCTGACAGGCGCACTCCGCACCGAGATCAGCGCTTATCTGACCGGCAATGCGGCCGACCGCTCGAGCGGCAAACGAGCAAAGAAGTTTAGTGAGCTCGGCGTCGGGGCCGGCGGCAATCTGCCGCGCATCAGCAAAAACCCCTACTTCGTGAAAAAGCACGACGAGATCCCGGCGCGTCTGGTGAAGGACAATCCCGAGGTGGTCAGCTTCAGCCACTGCAACAATTGCCATCGCAAAGCAGCGCAGGGCGATTACAGTGAACGTCAGATCAATATCCCGGGCCACGGACCCTGGGAGGATTGAGTCGCCTCTACGGTTCGTGAAGCATTGGAGGTCGGGTGCCACTCTTGTTCGCAAGCGGGCCGGGCATCAGAGATACAGCGCTCGCTGGCGATTGTCATTCAGCGGCGGGCTAGCGCCTTATCCGGCATCGATGCCGCGCCGGCCGCGAAGCCTGTATCTGCGCTTTGGCTGAAGAGCCCGCATGCCGAGCGGGCTCCGTCTTTTTATTCTGCCTAAGGCGCTGGAAGGATAACCGTCACACATGGTCGCCAGCGCCGCGCGATGGCTTTGCCTACAACAGCGACGTGCGCGTCAGCTTGGCAAACTTAACCCAGCTTTGACACGTCGCTGAGAAATTTCTATTTAGGACAATTGCGAAAAAAGGTTCCAAGGTTCCAGGCTCAATTAAATCTGAAGCGGGAGCCCACCCAGGGCAATCGCATCAGAGCCTTACCATATACTTCTAGACGCTATTGGAGGAAA
>CAZGCI010000131.1:0-8843 GCA_964524185.1 uncultured Thiohalocapsa sp.
GCGGCCTCCTTCGCGAGCGGCAGGTGCACATGGAACACCGTGCCCCGCCCCGGCTGGGATTCGGCGCGGATCTCGCCGCCGTGGTCGTCGACGATGGTTTGGCTAATGGCGAGCCCCATGCCCATGCCGGTCTCCTTCGTGGTGTAGAACGGATCGAACAGCTGCGCCATGCGCTCCGCCGGGATGCCGGGCCCGTTGTCGGCCACGCCGACGATGGCCTCAGCGCCGCGGACCAGGGTGAAGATGCCGAGGTGGCGGTCCTCCGCCGGCCTGTCCTCCAGCGCGTCCAGGGCGTTGCGAACGAGGTTCAGCAGCACCTGCTCGATCTGCACCAAGTCCACATTCACCGGGATCTCGCCATCGGCGAGGTCCAGCTCGATCCGCAGCGATAATTTCCCGGTCTCGAACTCGAGGAAGCCGCACACCTCCCGCACCAGATAATTCAGGTCCACAACACTGCGGATGGGGGCCTGCTTGCCCACCAGGGCCCGCAGCCGGCGAATGATCTCACCGGCGCGCTGCGCCTGGGCAGAGATCTGGCGCATGGCCTCCACGAGGGGCGGCGTGTCCAGCACGCCGCTCTGCAGCCGCCGGCTTGCGCCCTTGGCATAGTTGACGATGGCCGACAGCGGCTGATTGAGCTCGTGCGCCATGCCGGTGGCGACCTCACCCATGGTGCTGAGCCGGCACACGTGCACCAGCTCAGACTGGTGCTGGCGCGACTCCTGCTCTGCCCGGCGCACGGCGGTGATGTCACGCGCATAGATATTCACATAGCCCAGGTCCGTAATGGGCACGAACAGCAGGGAGTAGACCTGCTCGCCCCAGTCGTCCTCGCACTCGTGGTTGTGGCCATCGTCGAGCGCCGCGCCCACTTGCTCGGTCCAGGCCGCCGGCAGCACTTGCCCCGGCCCGCTGCCCCACAGGTCCGTCAGTGGGCGGCTCGCGGCGTTGGCGTAGACGATAAGCCCCTCGGCATTGACGCGCAGGATCGGGTTCGGGCTTTCGCTCGCGAACCGCGCCAGGCTCTTGATCTCCCGCTCCGCCGCTTTGCGCTGGGTGGCATCGTGGATGTACAGGGTGTACACGCGCTCCTCGTCGATTTCGATGGGGACGATGGACATCTCCACCGGGAAGCGCGAGCCGTCCGCACGCCTGGCCCAGAGCTCGCCACGGGCGTGCGGGCGGCGCTGGTCGTGCTGGTGGCGACCCGACTCCGAGAGCATGCCGAGGAAGGCCGCATGCTCGCCTGGGTCCAGAAAGCGCCGGGCGAATTCGCCGTTGCAGGCGTCTGCGGGCGTCAGCCCCAGCATGGCCTCGGCCATGGGGTTGTAGTCGACGATGAGCCCGGCGCGGTTCAGCGTCACGATGGCGTCCAGCGACGCTTCCATGATGGCCGCTTTCAGCGCCTCGGTTTCGCGCATCTCGTGGGCATGGCGGCGGTTCATCTCCTCGCGCGCTTTCAGCACGAGGTTGGTGAAGTGCTGGATCCATTCCTCCAACAGCAGGAGCTGATTGCCGCCGCGCTTGAAGTTGGGCTGTTGGATGTCGAGCGCCCGCTGCGAGAAACGGGTCATCCGGGTCAATACCCGGTTCAAGCGGGCGGAGACCAGGTAGATCACCAGCGTGAACACGGCGATGAACACCAGTGCGGCAATGAGCCGCTGATTGCGCTCAAATGCCACCACACGCTCAGTCATCTTATCGACGCTCGAGTGCGGAATGAAGGTCGCGAACAGCATGTTCCAGTTGGAACCGCTGTACTCCGGCAGGGACTGCGACGTCACCACGAACTCGTCCACCCATTGCTCGAGCTGGGTACCGGGGAGCAGCTCCTCGGGCTCATTCGTGGCGAGGATGCGCTGCTCATCGGCATCCACCAGGGCGACGGCCGAGCTGTCCGCGGACACCCCACCCTCGGATGCCGCCAGGAAATCCGCATCGATGGGCACCACCACCACCAGGTGTCCCATGCCGTAGCCGCCGGCGTCTTCAACCCGATCGCTCACCACCAGGTAGGGATTATCATCGGCACGGGCGAGCACCGTGCGGACATCATCCCCCTGGCCTGCCCAGCTCCGCGCCTCCGCCAGGAGCTCCGCCGGCAGCGGTGTGTGGTCGGCCTGGTAGATCTCGCGCACCTGACCGCGGGTGTCCATGAGCAGCACGTGGCTCGGTGCGAGTAGCGCATTGCGCCCGAAGAAGTCCGGCAGCCAGAAGGGGCGGAACTGCTCATAGACCACGGGCTCGACCGACTCCTCCGGAAACCAAAACAGCGGCTCGAGGTATTGTGCGAGCCGCCGATGGTTGGCGAGCAGCCGCGCCGTGCCCGCATAGTTGTTCATGTACTGATCGAACCGCAGCAGGCTCTCGCGCGAGCGCAGATCGAGCCGGGCGGTCAGCTCTTTATTGAAGATGCGCTCCACGGCATTGCTCTGCACCTGATCCAGCACGCCCCAGACCGCGAGCCCAGCCATAAGGCCGATCAGGATCGCAATCAGCGGCATCGGCAGATGCCGGAAGAGTCTGTACACCGCTGGCTTCACAGAGATTTTCGGCACCTTTGGGCGCATGGTGGCAGCTCGTTTCACGGTCGGAGTCTAACCGATGCAGGCGGGTGATCGCAGGTCAGTCGGTGCCGCAGGAACCTTCTGGCACGCTGGCGGCCCGATGCAGCACATCAATGACAGCGCCAGTGCGATCCCCCACACTAGGACCATGACTGAGCCCCCGAGTACCGCAGCAACCGCAGCGTCGATACCAGACCTCAGCAACGCCCGCGCCCCGGGGCTGCTGCGGCGACTGGCGACCATGCTCTATGACCTAATGTTGCTCATCGGGGTGGTCGTGGCGGCGGCCGCGGTCTTCTACGCGGCCTTCGCCACCGTCACCGGCCGTGACGACATCGCCGGCGCGGCCCGGCTCGCCTTCCAGGTTTACCTGCTCGCCGTCATCGCCGGTTATTACGTATATTTCTGGACCGGTGGACGACAGACGCTCGGCATGCGCAGCTGGCGCACCCTGTTGCGGCGCGCCGACGGCGGAAACCTCACCATAGCAGACGCCCTGCGCCGGCTCGCCTTCGCCATAATGACGCTGGTGCCGCTCGGCGCCGGACTGGTCTGGGCGTTGTTCGACCGTGACGGGCTCACTTGGTACGACAGACTCTCGCGGACCCGCCCCGTGGTCACCGCAAAACCGACCCGTAACGGGCAGTAAACAACTGCCCAGACGGAGCGTCACCCGAGCGACACCGCGACCGGGTTCATCGATCGCACTGCAACCGCACACCCCGTGGACTACCGCATCATTCCCGTCACCCCGTTCCAGCAGAACTGCACCTTGCTGCGCTGCCCCGAGACAGCCGCGACGGCGATCGTCGATCCGGGGGGCGAGCCCGAGCGCATTGTGGCGGCGCTCAACGCCATGGACGCCGCACCGGAGCTGATCATTCTCACCCACGGCCACCTCGACCATGTGGGGGCTGCCCAGGACCTGGCGACACGACTGGGGCTTCCCATCGTCGGCCCTCATCCGGACGACGCCTTCTGGTTGGACGCGCTGCCGCAGCAAGCGCAACTGTTCGGCTTTCCGCCGCATCAGGCCTTCCGCCCAGCGCGCTGGCTTGCCGACGGCGAAACTCTGGCGCTCGGTCAGCGCAGGCTCACCGTGCTGCACTGCCCGGGCCATACTCCGGGACACGTGGTGCTGTTCGATGCCGACGCCCGCCTCGCCCAGGTGGGCGACGTCCTCTTCGCCGGCGGCATCGGCCGGACGGACTTCCCCCGCGGCAATCATGCGGACCTGCTGCGCTCCATTCGCGAGCGGCTCTTTCCCTTGGGCGACGATGTCCGTTTCATCCCGGGCCATGGCCCCATGAGTACCTTCGGTGAGGAACGCCGCACCAATCCCTTCGTCGGCGCCCGTGCCTAAGCGCGAGCGCAGCTCTGCGAAGCGCCAGCGCTCGGTCCATACTTGAGGCAAAAGCACACGCCGGAGCCTCCCATGCCCAAGACCGACTGGACCGCCCGCAGCTCTCCCGATCGGCGCCGCCCCTGGCTGCCGCCAACCGATCCCGCCGCCGGCGAGACCAAACGCGTTGCGCCTGACGGCGCGACCCGCACACCGCTGCGCACCGACAGCGCCGAGGCGAAGCCCCACAAACACTTCGTCGAGCCCTATCCCTACACGCCGGCGCAGCGCGCCGCTATCACCAAGGCCCTGGCGAAGAGCCGTCTGGGCGACGCGACCGCGCGCGACATCTTCATCGGCGCCATCGCCTACGATCTCGCGGCGTTCGCAGCGGCGCTGGCGCAGCAGCCGGCGCCGGACGCAGCCGCTGGGGGCACTGCTGCCAGCGAGCCGGCGACCGAGCCGGCAGCAGCGGCGACGCCACGCGGGGCGCTGACCGTCATCGCCGACCACGCCCGGGTTCTTGCGGACGCCTTGACGGGGCTAGACGCCGACAGACGGACCGAGCTTGCAGACCACCTCTCTGCCACAGACCCCCTTGGGCGAGCCTACGGCGCCTCATCCCTCGACGCCCTCGGCGCCGAAATCGGCCGCCTGGCCACGCTAGCCGGTGCGGCCGATGCCGCACAAGCTGGCCCAGGCGTGACAGCCACAGCGGCGCCGGCCGCCGCACCAGCGCCCATGAGGGCTATTGTCGAGCCGCCTGGAGCAACGCCGAGCCCCACCCAACTGGCTGCCGCGAGCGAGGCCTTGGCGCTGGGCTTTATTCGCCACGCCGCAAGCGTTTACGAACAATGCTTCGACGCCCAGCCCGAGCCGGACGCCGCGGCGCCGTTCGCCGCCGTTCTGCAGGCCGTCGCCGACGCCACCGGCATCGCCATCCCCACGGAGACCGATTTGCTGCGTCAGGCGCTCGGCTGACCGGAAAACCCCTGCACGAGAGGTATACAATCGCGGGTTTGCCGTTGCTGTCCCAGCCGCCGATGTTCTTTAAGCAGTTCCTGCACAAGACGCGCAACCGGCGCCCGCCAGACGCCGCCGCGCTGATCGAGATTGCCCAGAGCGCGCCGGACGCCGCCGCACGCCGCGACGCCTGCCGCGCGCTGGCGCAGCTGGAGGTCTTGCAGCGCATTGCCACGGATGACCTGGACGCGGGCGTGCGGGACCTCGCCGGGGCGCGGTACCGACGTCTGCTCTGCGGACTCGACGAACAGGCACCGGCCCTGGCGGAGCGGCACGCGGCGCTGGCCGCGGTGCACGACGAAGCCCTGCTCGCGCACGTGGCGCGCGAAGCAACGGAGCCGGAACTGCGTCGCACCGCCATCGACCGCCTGCAGAGTCCAGAGCATCTCGCCGCCTGCGCCGTGGAGGACGCGTTGGCCGCGAACCGCCACGCCGCCGCCGAGCGCATCCAAGACCGTGCCGCGCTGGAGGCCGTGCAACGGCGTATCGGCAAGCGGGACAAGGGCGTCTACCGGCTGGTGAAGGAACGCCTCCGGGCCATCGCCGAGGCAGAAGAGCGTCCGCGGCGGCTGCATGCCGAGGCCGATGCCATCTGCGAGAAGCTGGCCCGCCTCGGTCGCTTCGACAACTGGTCACAGGACCATGCCCTGCTGCAGCACTTGGACCGGGAGTGGGCCGAGATCGAGGCTGGACTGGGGGAGGCGCTCGGCACTGAGCGCCGGACGCGACGCGAGCGGCTGCGGGACGCCTTTCTCGACGCCTACCAAGCCCATGCCGAGGCCGACGCCGCCGCGCTCGCGGCCGCCGCGGCCAATGCGGCGGACGCGCAGGTGCGCAGGGAGTTGACGCGCCAACTCGCCGACTGCGCCGCGGAAGACGATGCGGACGCCCTCACCGAGCGTGTGCAGACCATCGCGCAGCAGTGGCAGGCACTCTCTGGCACCGCCAGTGCCGGTGAGCGGCGCGCCTATGCGGCTGCCGAGGCCGCGGTGCGCGCCCGCCGCGAAACGCTTAGGGCAGCCCGCAAGCGTGCCGAGTCCGCAGAGCGATTACGCCGGGAGGCCGAGCAGGCCCTGGCTGAGGGTGCCTTTGAGCACCGCCGCGTCCAGGCATGCGCGCAGCGGCTCGAAGCGCTGCGCGCCGAGGGTGATGTGCCGGCGACCACCGTCGAGGCCATGGACAAACTCACGGCCCGGCTCAAGAAGCACCGCGAGCACCTGCGTCGCAAGCTCGCGGTGCTGCCGGAGCGTCTCGCCGAGCTGGACGCCCACTTTGCCGCGGGACAGCTGAAGCAGGCCGAACCCCTCTATCAGAGCATTCGCGCCACCCTAGACCATGCCCATGCGGCTGGACTGCCCAACACCGACACCGGCGCCGCCGAGGCGCATCTCAAGGCCATTGGCTCGCAGCTCAAGGAGCTGCAGCGCTGGCGGCGCTGGGGCGCGGACACCCACCGCGAGGGGCTCTGTGAAGACATCGAGCGCCTCGCCGCAGACACCGACCACGCGCTGGAGCCCCTGGCCAATCGACTGGCGGAGCTGCAGGAGGAGTGGCGCGCCCTCGACCACAACGGCGCCCCGGCAGACGACGCGCTGTGGGCGCGCTTCCGCACCGCCACGGAGGCCGTCCGCGCGCGTTGCCAGCCATTCTACGAGGCCCAAGCCAAGATTCAGGCCGCCAACCGGGCACAGCGCCTCGCCCTCTGCGAGGAGTTGGAGACCTTCTTGGACCAGGTGGACTGGGAGCGCATGGACTGGAAAAAGGCTATGCGCGCCGCCCGTGAAATGCGACACGCCTGGGCCGCACTGGAGCCGGAGGCCGGCGCTGCGCGCCCGCATCACCGCGGCGGCCAGCGCCCGCTCGAGGGCCGCTTTCGAAAATCCCTGCGCCGCCTCGACGACGCACTCAACGCGGAGCGCGAGCGCAATCTGGCCGAGCGCCGCGAGCTCATCGCGCAGATGCAGCAGCTGGCGGAGACGCCCGACCTCCGTACCGCCATCGAATCGGCCAAGGCGCTGCAGCACCGTTGGCGGCCCACAGTCACTGGCCGTCAACGCGACGAAAACGCCCTGTGGCAGGAATTCCGCACCGCCGCCGATGCGGTGTTCGCCCGTCGTGACGCCGAGCACCATGCCCGCAGCGCGGAGCTGGACGCGAACCTCGCCACCCGCGAGGCCATCTGCGAGGTCCTCGAACAGGCCACGACGCAGGACATTGACGGGCCAGCGCTGCGGGCTGCGCTGCGCGAGCAGATGCGGCAGTGGCAAGACACCGCCGCCCTACCCGTGCCCAAAGCCAAGCTCCAGGCGCTGCGTCAGCGCTGGCAGCAGGCCCAGGCGGCCGCGCAAGCGCGCTTGGACGCCCTCGCGGACCGGGCCCAATGGATACAGCTGGACGCCCTGGCATGCCGCGCAACCTGGTGCGACGACACGGCCCGCACGCTTGTCCATGCCGGCGTCCGGCCGGACGCCACAGCCGCCGCCGCCCAGGCTGCGACGCTGAAGTCCGCTTGGGACGCACTACCCGCCGAGCCTGCGCCGGCGCTGGACAGGGCCGCGGCCCTGACGCTTGCCGCGGCCGCTGGCGATGTCGACGCGTTGGAACAGTTGCGTCACCAGATGCGCGAGGCCGCACAGATGCGTCGGGCGCTCTGTCTGCAGCTCGAGATCGCCGCGGGCGTGAGCTCCCCGCCGGAGCTGGACGCCGAGCGCATGCAGCTGCAGGTGCAGCGTCTGGCGGCTCGGATGGGCGATGGCAGCGGCCCCGAGGACAGCCAGGATGCAATGGCGCTGATGCGGCAATGGTATGAGGCCGCCCCAGCTGAGCAGACACTGGACCTGGAGGAGCGCATCGCGCGGGTCAAGTTGGCGCTGCGGCCGGAGCGCTGATGAAGCAATCTCCCGACCGGCTGCGGACGCCTCTAGGCGCTCGCGCAACGGTTGGCGCTTTGTTTCAAAGCTCTACACCGGCCGCGATGCCATGATAAGTACGGCGCCGTCAGTGCTGACGGGGTCTGCGACTACATGCCGCCGGGCGGGCAAAGGGCCAGCCCGGCGCCACCGCCTCAGGTGCGGGGCGTGCCTACCCGGGTGGCTTCCGGCACTTCCTGAAGCTTCCCCGTCTTCACATCGTAGATATATCCATAGACGGGGATCTCCCCCGGCACCAGCGGGTGGTTGCGGATCCGGCGTACGTCCTCCACCACACTGTCGGCGTTGTCGGCGATCGTTAGCCAGTCAATGTAGTTGCCCTCCGTGGAACCAGGGCCTTCCCCTGTGTCGTGCCAGCCGGAGTCATCCACAGTGGCCGTCTTGAGGCTGCTGGCGAGCAGACGCCGTAGCTGGCCGCCCGTGATGGAGTTGGGGGATAAAACAAGGAATCGAATAGGGGAAGGCCAAACTTTGCCGTTGCGCAAGCTGTTGTTGCAGCGGCCAGCAGACCCGCGTGCGGTCTTTGCGCACACCGACAAGCCGGCGCGCGAAGCATGTCTAGCGAGCCGGTCGTCTGATCGGAGCGCGACAAGTTCGTCGCCACGACTCGGGGTTATACCCGTCACACATGGGTTTTCGGTCGCGATGCACGCCGCTCGCACCCGAAAACCCACGTGCAACGGGTATGTAAGCTACGATTCAACAACAAGCGGTCCATCGACTCGTCACTACGAAACATACGGAAAGCGCGAAACTTCCGGAGATGCACGCGAGATCCGGATGGCCTTCGCGTATTTCGCGCTTTTCGTAGTTTGTTTCCGTCTGCGGCCATGTTCATGTTGTCTTTGAACGGTCACTCAGTGCTCGCGAGGCGATGCCGTGCCGCCGACCCGACCGCGCGTCGGTCTGAGGCATCGCCCCGTTAGCCCGCATCGCTCACCAGGCCGGCGCAGCGGCAGGCAAAGCGGCGGGGGCAGT
>CAZGCI010000132.1:0-8810 GCA_964524185.1 uncultured Thiohalocapsa sp.
CGTCTGTGTCCAGCGCCGCAGATATCGGCTGTGCTAGATGTGTGTAATAGTCAGGCGATAGGCAGACGTCGGCCGCGATTGAGCGGAGAGAATAGATATAAGGAGCCAATCATCGGGATTTTGACAATAATCGGCGCCAGTCGACTATATCGATCCGACGGGCAATGCGGTCTGCGAGCCGATTCCGTCTACGTGTCCGGCACATTCCGCCGCAATTCCTCGAGCCATACATCCGGCTCTGAATCGCTCGGGGCGCGCCAGTCGCCGCGGGGGCTCAGTGAGCCGGCGCCGACCTTGGGCCCGTTCGGCATGCAGCTGCGCTTGAACTGACTGGTGCCGAAGAAGCGGCGGCAGAAGACCTCGAGCCAGTGCTTGATGGTCGCCAGGTCGTACTGGTTGCGGCGCTCCGGGGGCAGGTTGTCGGGCCATTCGCCGCGGTTCTTGTCGCCCCACGCGTGCCAAGCGAGGAAGGCCACCTTGCTAGGGCGAAGCCCGTAGCGGGTGATGTGGAAGGCGTTGAAGTCCTGCAGCTCGTAGGGGCCGATCTTGGCCTCGGTGCTTTGGATGCCGGCGGCCGCATCCCGCGCATTCGTATCGGCGTCATCGCCGCCGACGGGCACCAGCTCCGGGGAGATCTCGGTGTCCAGGATGGCCTGCAGTGTTGTATTGGTGGCGGCATCGAACTGGCCGGTGGCGATGACCCAGCGGATCAGGTATTGGATCAGCGTCTTGGGCACCGAGGCGTTGACGTTGTAGTGCGACATCTGGTCGCCGACGCCGTAGGTGGACCAGCCGAGGGCGATCTCGCTGAGATCGCCCGTGCCGAGCACTAAGCCGCCGTGGTGGTTGGCGAGTCGAAACAGGTGACTGGTGCGCTCGCCGGCCTGCACGTTCTCGAAGGTCACGTCATACACGGGCTCGCCATCGGCATACGGATGGCCCAAGTCCTTGAGCATTTGCTCACAGGACGGGCGGATGTCGATCTCGGCGGCGGTGACGCCGAGCGCACGCATGAGTGCCCAGGCGTTGTCTCGCGTCTCGCTGCTGGTGGCGAAGCCCGGCAGGGTGTAGGCGAGGATGTTGCTGCGTGGCAGGCCGAGCCGGTCCATGGTCTGCGCCGCCACCAGCAGTGCCTGGGTGGAGTCGAGGCCACCGGAGACACCAATGACGATGCGCTGGATGCCACTCTGATGCAGGCGCTTGGCGAGCCCGTGCACCTGGATGTTGTAGGCCTCGTAGCACAGCGCATCGCGCTCGGCAGCCAACGCCGGGACGTAGGGAAAGCGCTGCATGGGGCGCTCGAGGCCGAGAGCACCGCGGGGCAGGTCCAGCTCGAAGGACACCCGCCGCAACCCCAGCAGTCGTTCGCGGTGTGCCGCGGCGTTGTCATGGAAGCTCGTCGTGCGCAGCCGTTCGGCCTGCAGCACCTCCAGGTCGACGTCCGCCAGTACCAGCTGCGGGCCGGTGGGGAAGCGCTCGGACTCTGCCAGCAGTCTGTCCTGCTCAAAGACCACGGCATGGCCGTCCCAGGCCAGGTCCGTCGTGGACTCACCGGGGCCCGCCGCGGAGTACAAGTAGGCCGCGATGCACCTGCCCGCCTGGGCGGCGATGAGGTCGTTGCGGTAGGCCGCCTTGCCGATGGTGATATTGCTGGCCGATAGGTTCAGCAGCACCGTCGCGCCCGCCAAGGCGGCGTGGGTGCTCGGCGGGATCGGCGTCCACAGATCCTCGCACAGCTCCATGTGCAGCGTGAGGCCAGGCAGATTCGCGGCGCTCAGCAGCAGGTCGTTGCCGAAGGGCACGTGCTGCCCCAGCAGATCGATGGCGGTGGACACCGCCGCATCGGCGCCGGCGAATTGGCGCTTCTCGTAGTACTCCCGGTAGTTCGGCAGATAGGTCTTGGGCGCCACCGCCAGCACCCGGCCCGCGTGCACGGCCACGGCGCAGTTGAAGAGCCGCCCATCCACGGCCAGTGGGAGGCCGACTGCCAGCAGGGGCCGCAGGGAGCGGCTGGCTTCGAGCACCTCCGCGAGCGCATCCAAACCGGCCGCCAGCAGCGCCTGCTGATGGAAGAGGTCATCGTTGCTGTAGGCGGTGAGCCCGAGTTCTGGGAACAGCGCCACCACGGCGCCGGCGTCGTGTGCCTGCTGCGCCAGCGCCGTGGTCGCCCGTGCGTTGAAGCCCGGTTCCGCGACCCGGACCTCCGGCACGCAGACGGCGGCGCGCATCAGGCCATGGCGGTAGAGGTTGTGGAACTCGGCGCGCGGCTCGCTCGGCGTTGCTTGGGGCATGGCAGGTCGGGCCTGGTGGGGATTGGTCAGGGGCGGGCGGCAGTGGTTGCAACCAGCAGCAAGGCTGGATTATGCCCAGCCCGGGGCTGCGCATGGAATCCGCACAGAGCGCCGCGGCTTGTTATTCAGCGGCGGCCCGGCCCGAGCCGGTCCAGCCGTAATCGCGTGCGGTCGTCGAACAGCCGCCGCGAGCCGATCCACACCGCCGCCAAACTGCCGAGGCCGGTGCCGCTGGCAATGAGGAACATGATCAGCAGCTGATACTTGGCCGCTTCCATGGGTGGGCTGCCGGCGAGGATCTGGCCCGTCATCATGCCGGGCAGGCTGACGAGGCCGGCGGTGGCCATGGCGTTAACGATGGGGATGAGGCCAGCGCGCAGGGCATCACGGCGCATCTCGGTGATGGCCTGGCCCCAGGTGGCGCCGAGCATCAGCTGCGCCTCGATCCGCTCGCGGTTGTCGTGGGCCTGGCGGGTCAGGCCGTCCAGCGCGACGGCGATGCCGGTCATGGTGTTGCCGAGCAACATACCGAGCAGCGGGATCAAGTACTGGGGCTGATACCAAGGCTCCACACGGATGATCAGCGTCAGCGCCAGCACCGTGATGCTGAAGGACGACAGGAACATGGACAGCGCCCCGATGCCGTAGCCCCAAGGCCCGCGGTAGCGGCGGGTCTGCCGTGCCATCACCTCCCAGCCGGCCGCCGAGAGCATGACGAGCGCCAAGAGGCCGATGAGCACCGGGTGCGTGGTCTCGAACAGGACCTTCAGCACCAGCCCCAGCAGCGCCAGTTGCACCGTGCTGCGGGCCGCGGCGATGAGCATGCGCCGTTCCACACCGAGGCGCAGGCGCCAAGACAGCGCCGCCACCAACAAGACCAGGCCCGCGGCGAGGACAAGATCGAAGGGGCTGAGCGAGATTAGGCTCACGGCGGTGGCCCCGCCCCGTCGAGCTCCGGGACCAAGCGCCTGTTGCGAATCATTAGCCGGCGGCCATTCATGCGCTCGCGCTGCGCCGCGTCATGGCTGACCCACAGCACCGCTGCCGCCTGCTCGGCGCGATAATCGCCGATGAGGGCCTCGATCCGGGCGCGGTTGTCCGGGTCTAGGTTGGCCGTGGCCTCGTCTAGCAGCAGCACCTGGGGGCGCCTTGCCAGCAGCCGGGCGAGGGCCAGACGCTGGCGCTCGCCGGTGGACAGGCGGCGCACCTCCCAGCCGAGCACGTCGGGGTCGAAACCGATACGGGACAGCAGCGCTGCCGAACCGCTGTTCTGCGCCGCGGGAAAGTGCTCGCCCACCGTCTCTGCCCACCAGCCGGACTCGGCCGGGAGCAAGGCCACCCGCCGCCGCCACTCGGGCGCCGGCAAGGATGAGCGCGGGCGCTCATCGCACCACGCCTCGCCATGGTTCGGGTCCAGGTCCGCGATGGCCCGCAGCAACAGGCTCTTGCCGGCGCCGGATGGGCCGGACAGGAACACGAGCTCGCCGGCCTCGATGGCCAGGTCCAGCGGCTCCAGCAGCTGCGGCGGCTGGGCTTGCCCATGCGGGGCGCCTAGACGCAGGGCTGTCAGGCGCAGGGCGGACATGGGATCCGATGGCGTCGTGCGGTCATGCTGGGCGCGGGCGGTTGGGGGAATCGGCTGCGAGGGCACTCGGCTGGGTGCCCGATCAGCGCCGCCGACAGATCAGGTCGAACACCCGATGGCCGAGGCGCTCGCCCCGACGCTCGAACTTCGTCGGCGGGCGGTCCGCCGGGCGCCTGGCGAACTGGCCGCGGCCGGCCGTGTTCTCGAACAGCTCCGGCAGCGCCTCGGCAACGGCGAGCATGTGCTCGGCATAGGGCGCCCAATCCGTCGCGGCGTGAAAGTGGCCGCCGGGGGAGAGCACCCGGGCCGCGTCCTGCATGAAGCCTCGCTGCACGATGCGGCGCTTATGGTGACGCTTTTTCGGCCAGGGGTCTGGGAAGAAGAGCTGGATGCCGGCGAGGGAGGCGTCCGGCAGCCCGCCGTCGGGCGGCGGCCGGAGTAGGGTGCAGGCGTCCGTGCGCATGACCCGCAGATTGCCGAGTCCAAGGCGCTCGATGGCGAGCAGCAGATGGCCGACGCCGGGCCGATGCACCTCTAGGCCCAGAAAGTTTCGCTCCGGATGGGCCAGCGCCTGCGCCGCGAGCGACTCACCATTGCCGAAGCCGATCTCGAGCACCACCGGCCCGCGATGCTCGAACAACGAGGTCGGGTCCAAGACCGTGCCCGGCTGCCATGCCACGCCGAAGCGTGGCCACAGCGTCTCGAACGCCCGGTGCTGCCCGGCCGTGAGTCGGCCCTCGCGCAGCACGAAGCTGCGCACCGGACGGGTATGCAGCGCTGCTTTTTCTGGCGGGTTGTTCAAGGATGCGTTCGCTTACTGCGCAACCGGGAGCCTGGCGCTATGATCGCGCCCCATTCTAACGACAGCCGCCCACCGAGGCTTGCCAGCAGCACCGCCATGCCCCGCATCAGTGTCCATGACTTCTACGACCACGTCCTCAACCACTACGGCGAGACCGCCGAGGGCCTGCATTATCAGTCCACCGGCTCCCAGCAGGCGCGGTTCCGCGTGCTCCGGGAGCTGTTGCCGGAGGACCTCTCCGGCGTCACGCTGGTGGACGTCGGCTGCGGCTTCGGTGATTTCCTGATCTACCTGCACGAGCACGGCGACGAGCCTGGCCGCTACATCGGAATCGATCTGCACGAGCGCATGGTGGCGGTGGCCCGCGAGCGCACCGGCGCCGAGATCCTGCAGGCCGATCTCCTCTCGGACACGCTGCCGCCTGCGGACTGGTACGTCTGCAGCGGCGCGCTGAACAACCTGACACGCGATGAGACACGAGAGGCCGTGGGCCGCTGCTACGCCGCCGCCCGCGACGGCTTCGTCTTCAACCTGCTGCACGGCCAGGACAACTCGCAGACCTTCAACTACCGGCAACCGGAAGAGATCGAGGCCTGGGCCGCCGACCTGGACGCCGAGATGACGACCATCGACGGCTATGCCTATCGGGACTTCTCGGTGGCGTTGGTGAAGCGCTGCGGCTGAGCGGCGCCGCCGCGGGTCAGAAAAAGGTCCCCTCGATGGGCGAGGACGCCGAGGCAAAGCGCTTGGCGGGCATGCGACCTGCGAGGTAGGCCTCGCGGCCGGCCTCGATACCCTTGCGCATGGCGCTGGCCATCAGCACCGGGTCCTTGGCGGCGGCGATGGCGGTATTCATCAAGACACCGTCGCAGCCGAGCTCCATAGCCACCGCGGCATCCGACGCCGTGCCGACACCGGCATCCACCAGGATCGGCACCGAGGCGTTCTCGACGATGGTCAGGATGTTGAGCGGGTTACGGATGCCGAGCCCGGAGCCGATGGGTGCGGCCAGGGGCATGACGGCGCAGCAGCCGACCTCTTCCAGTTGCTTGGCCATGATTGGGTCGTCGTTGGTGTAGACCATGACGTCGAAGCCGTCCGCCACCAGGACCTTTGCGGCCTCGAGGGTCTGGAGCACATCCGGAAACAGGGTTTGTTGGTCGCCCAGGACTTCGAGCTTCACCAGGTTATGGCCGTCGAGTAGCTCACGGGCCAAGCGGCAGGTGCGCACCGCGCTGTCCACGTCATAGCAACCGGCGGTGTTGGGCAAGATCGTGTAGCGCTCTGGCGGCAGTAACTCCAAGATGTTCGGCTGATCTGGATCCTGACCCATGTTGCTGCGGCGCACCGCGACGGTGACGATCTCAGCGCCGCTGGCCTCAATGGCGCGGGCCGTCTCGTCCATGTCCTTGTACTTGCCGGTGCCGACGAGCAGGCGCGATTGAAAGCTGCGGCCGGCGACGGTGAAGTGGTCGCCTGTGCTCGGGGCAATGGATGTGCCGGCGTGGTTGGCTTGATCTTGTGGCATCTGGGCCTCTGGGGTCGATATCTGGGGGATGGTGCTCGGGAGCTTGGGGCTTGGCAGACGGGCTCTGGCGCGCAGGACGCGCCGAGGGTAGGCCGGCGGGTGGCGTTGGCCGTCTGCAAGGAGCATCCACTGCAGCCGCCAACACCGCGTCAGGTGAAGGTTCCAGGCCAACCCCGACGCCCATGTGCGACACGCGGGCTGCCGCGGCGGTCGGCTTGTCTTGCTGGCGCCGGGGCGGCACCCGGTCAGCCGCCACCCACTGCGTGGATGATCTCCACCTGGTCGCCGTCGCGCAGTCTGTAGGTGCCGAAACGGCTGCGCGGCAGGAGCTCGCGATTCACCTCCACGGCAATGCGCCGGCCGGCAAGGCCGAGCCGCTCGATGAGCTGGGTCATATCCAGGTCCTCCGGCACATCCTGGAGCTCGCCGTTCAGGGTGATCTGCATGGGACCGTTGCGGTAATCGGGGCGCTTGGGCGTGTAGCTCGACAGTTTACAATAGGGACGCTGCCGGGCAGCAGTAGTCAGCATGCATATCACCCCGGACGCCGCCGCCCGCGGCGCCCGCATCACCAGGAGGACGGATGCTTGACGAGATGGTCTGAGGATCTGATCCCCGTCGAGGGCGCACGTACGCTCGATGGACTGTTCCACCAGCGCGTGCGCCGCTCGCCAGAGCGCGTGGCCTACCGCTGGTTCGACCGGCAGTCCAATGCTTGGCGGGCGCTCACCTGGCGGGAGACGGCGGCGCAGGTGGCGCGCTGGCGCGAGGCCATGGCTGCCGAGGGTCTGCAGCCCGGCGATCGGGTGGCCATCTTGCTGCGCAACTGTCCGGAATGGGTCATCATCGACCAGGCGGCCCTGTCGCTTGGCCTGGTGACGGTGCCCCTTTACACCGACGACCGCGCGGACAACGCCGCCTACATCCTGCAGGATGCCGCGGTGAACTTGCTGTGCATCCAAGACGCCAACCGCTGGCGCCGCCTCGCGGAGGCGATCGGCGATGATCCCTGGCCGCAGAAGGTGGTGATCGTCGACGGCCGGGAAGGCGCATCGCAGCCCGGCGCTGCGGACGCGCGCGCGGTGGCTGCAGCGCAGTGGCTGCCGGCACTGGACGCCGGGCTTGCGTGGCCAGCGGAGCAGCGCGACGGCGACCCCGAGGCGCTCGCTACCATCGTCTACACCTCCGGCACCACCGGGCGGCCCAAGGGGGTGATGCTGAGCCACCACAATATTCTCAGCAATGCCCACGGCGCCGTCACCATGGCGGACGTGTACCAGGAGGACATCTTCCTGTCCTTTCTGCCGCTCTCGCACACGCTAGAGCGCACCTCGAGCCTGTTTCTGCCGATGATGACGGGCTCAGAGGTGGCCTATGCACGCTCCGTCACCCAGCTGGGTGAGGATCTGCAGCACATCCGTCCGACGGTCATCATCGCCGTGCCGCGGGTGTTTGAGCGCGTCTACCAGCGTATCCAAGGCCAGCTTCAGGAGCGCTCCAAGCTCGCGCGGCGATTGTTCGCCCTGGCCGTGCATGTCGGCTGGCTGCGCTTCGAGGTGCGCCAAGGTCGGCGCAGCTGGCACCCTCTGCTGTTGCTCTGGCCCCTACTCCAGTACAAGGTGGCTGCACCGGTCATGGCCCGACTCGGCGGGCGAATGCGCGCGGCCGTAAGCGGGGGTGCCGCATTGCCGTTCGAGGTGGCGCGTGTATTCATCGGGCTGGGGCTGCCGCTGCTGCAGGGTTACGGCCTCACGGAGACCAGCCCCGTCATATCCGTCAATCCGCTGCAGGGGAATCGCCCGCAGAGCGTCGGCCGGCTGCTGCGCGGCATCCGCGCCCGCATCGGCCCGGAAGACGAGCTGCAAGTGCTGGGCCCCTGCAACATGCTCGGTTATTGGAACAACCATGCGGCGACGGCCCGGGTCATCGGCCCTGACGGTTGGTTGCGCACCGGCGATCAGGCCCGCATCGAAGACGGCTACCTCTACATCACCGGACGGATCAAGGACATCCTGGTGCTCTCGAACGGCGAGAAGGTGCCCCCGGGGGACATGGAGCTGGCGCTCAGCATGGACCCGTTGTTCGAGCAGGTGATGGTCGTCGGTGAGGGGCACTCCTACCTGAGCGCCTTGGCGGTGCTCAACGCGGACCTCTGGCCGGGTCTCGCTCGTGAGCTTGGGTTGGCACCGGAAGACCCGGCGAGTCTGGAGGATGCGGAGCTGCACAAGCAGATGCTGCGCCGGATGCGTGATGCCCTGGCGGACTTCCCGGGTTATGCGAAGATCCGCCGCGTCGGGCTGACCTTGGAGGCCTGGACCATCGACAACGGACTGCAAACTCCCACCATGAAGATCAAGCGCAACCAGGTTCTAGAGCGCTACCGCGACACGGTGGAGCGGATGTATGAGGGCGAGCGCGGATAGGCAGTGGAGTCCCGAGCCACCTGAGTTTCTCTGGGCGCCTGCCTCCGGGTCCCTGCCCTCGGGTGCTTGCCGCCGCGACCGACACACGCCTACAATCAACCCCGAGTGCGGGTGTAGTTCAATGGTAGAACCTCAGCTTCCCAAGCTGATGACGTGGGTTCGATTCCCATCACCCGCTCCA
>CAZGCI010000133.1:0-8638 GCA_964524185.1 uncultured Thiohalocapsa sp.
TACGACCGCTGCTACTGGTGGTGGGAGCGCCGGCCTCGGCGCGACTGGCGCTCGCGGCGTGCGGCGGTGGCTGGCCGCCCGTCGCGGCGAGGGCGCCGCTCCTACGACCGCTGCTACTGGTGGTGGGAGCGCCGGCCTCGGCGCGACTGGCGCTCGCAACGTGCAATGGTGGCTGGCTGCCCGTCGCGGCGAGGGCGCCGCTCCTACGACGGTGTAGGAGCGCCGCCCTCGGCGCGACTGGCGCGGTGTATCCTGGCCTGACCCCCTCGAACCCGCCTCCTTACCGCTCGCATCTGCAAGACCGGGAGACTCTATGCCGGCCGATGCCCCCTCTTCCAGACCAAGGCGGGAGAACGCCCGGCCGCCGCATGCCAAAGATCTCCGCAAGGGTCGCTGGTCCGAGATCGGCCGGGCTTACCATGTCACCGCCGCCACCAAAGACCGGGCGCAGGTCTTTCGCGAGCTGCTGCATGCCCGCTGTGTGGTCCGCAGCCTCCAGCAGTCGGACGCGGCCGGTTGGACCAAGACCTGGGCGTTCGTGCTCATGCCCGATCACCTGCACTGGCTGATGGAGCTGCGTCAGGGCAGTCTTGCCCGTGTGGTTGGCAGCGTGAAATCCGTGTCGGCGCACCACATCGGCCGATCGATTTGGCAGCCTGGCTATCATGACCATGCGCTGCGCGCCGACGAAGACCTCCGCACCGTCGCCCGATACATCATCGTCAACCCACTGCGCGCCGGCTTGGTCGCGCGCGTCGCCGACTACCCGCACTGGGATGCCGCCTGGATTTGACGGCCCTCCATGGTGGGAGCCCCGCACCGCCGCTGTAGGAGCGCCGCCCTCGGCGCGACGATGGCAACGCGCGGTGCTTGGGCGCCCGTCGCGGCGGGGGCGCCGCTCCTACGCGCGCGGCTGTGGGAACGCCGCCCTCGGCGCGACGATGGCGGTGCGGGGTGTTCGGGCGCCCGTCGCGGCGAGGGCGCCGCTCCTACGCGGCAAGGTTGCCGGCTGCGCCAGCTCGCGTTGCTGGCTCTAGTCTGCGGGCATGACAGAGCGGAGCCTGCACATTGCCGCGTACGACGTCTCCGACGACCGCCGTCTGCGTGATGCGCTGAAGATCCTCAAGGGCTATGCCAGCGGCCGGCAGAAGTCGGTGTTCGAGTGCTTCCTCACCGCGGCCGAGCGCCGCGCCCTGCTCGCCCAGATCCAGGTGCTGCTGGACCCGGTGGAAGATCGGTTTGTGCTGCTGCGACTGGAGCCGCGCGGCAAGACCCGCGTGCGGGGCAAGGCCGTTCCGCCCGTCGATCCGCCCTGGTTCTACGTCGGCTGATCGGCCTCCTGGCGCCGGCCAAAAGGCCCTGCCCGCGGTTTTCGGCCGCGCTGCGTCGTCTGCGGTTTCCAGCCGACGCCGAACACCACAACAACGACCACACCCATCCACGCCCTCCATTGCATTGTTTGGCCCGGCGCTGCCGGGTCCGGCTCACCAGGGAGCTCAACCATGGCCACCCTCTATCTCGATCGCCGCGCCACCCGCCTGCAACTGGAAGGCCGCGCGCTGGCCATCTATGTCGAGGACCAGCGGCAGGGCACGGTGCCGCTGCAGCTGCTGGAGTCGGTGGTGATGCGCGCCGCCGTCACCCTGGAGAGCACCTTGCTCGCACGCCTGGCCGACGCCGGTGTTAGCGTCGTTGCCTTCGGCGGGCGCAACGCCGCCAAGCTCGCCCTGGTACACGGGCGCAGCCACAACGACGGCGCGCGGCGCATCGGCCAGTACCGGCGCGTCGACGACGCCCGCTGGCGGCTCGCTTGGGCGCGGCGGCTGGTCGGCGGCAAGCTACGCCGCCAGCAGCGCCTGCTCACCGCGGCAATCGCAGCACGCCCAGATCAGCGCCTCGCGCTCACCAAGGGCTGCGAGCAGCTCCGCCAGGCGCGGCGTCGCGCCGCCGATCCGCTGGTGACCCAGATCGACTCCCTGCGCGGCATCGAGGGCGCCGCGGCGGCGGCCTACTTCGGCGCCTTCGGTACCCTCTTCGCCGACGGCCTGAACTTCACCGGCCGCAACCGCCGTCCGCCCCGCGACCCGGTGAATGCAGCACTCTCGCTCGGCTACACCCTGCTGCATTACGAGGCCGTGCGCGCCTGCTACGGCGCCGGGCTCGATCCCATCATCGGCTACTACCACGAGCTCGATTTCGGCCGCGACTCCCTGGCCTCGGACCTCATCGAGCCGCTGCGCCCGCTGGTCGACGGCTGGGTCTGGTCACACTTCCGCGAGCGCCGCCTGCGCGCCGAGGACTTCGCCCAAAGCGACGGCGCCTGCCTGCTCGGCAAGGCGGGCCGGCAGCGGTTCTATGGGGACTGGGAGGTGTTCGTGCGGCCGCACCGGCGCCTGCTGCGCCGACTCTGCCGCAAGCTTGCGACGGGCTTCGCTGCCGTGGGCAAGGCGACAGCGGGCAAAGCTGCAGGGGAGGCGACCTGATGATTGTGCATACCACCGCCGACAGTCACGCGCCGCGGCGCCCGCCCATCCCCACCGACGCGCGGCCGTTGTACATCGCCTCCGGCACCGACACCCGTGTCGTGCTCGATGGCCCGGCGCTATGCGTCCGGCGAGAGGCGCGCGCGGAGCAACTGTTCCCGTTGGGGCGGATCTCCCGGGTGCACTCCAGCCTGCGCGTGGTCTGGAGCACCGAGGCGCTACTGGCCTGCGCCGCCCGCGGTATTGGCGTGCTCTTCGTCAGCGACGACGGCCAGGTGGAGGCGCGCCTGCTGGGCCGTCCCGGTGAGCGGGATGAGCTGCTGCTGCGCTTCTGCGACTTCATGCTGCTGCCGCAGGCCGGCGACATGTATGCCCACTGGCTCGGCGTCATGCGCGGCCGCATCGCCCACTGGGCCGGTGCGCGGCTGCAAGCCCCACCGGAGGCGCGCGACCCGCGCAGCTGCCGCGCCTGGATCGAGCACCAAGCCGCCCAGTACGCAGGCCGACGCGGCGCCGAGCGCACCCGGCAGTGGCTTCGCGCGCTCGCCTACCAATGGATGTCGGCACACCTCAATGACCTCGGCTTCGGCCACAACACCGAGCTGGGTCAGGCCGGGGAGCCGAGCCTGGCCCGCGACCTGGCGGAGTTGCTGATGTGGTATCTGGAGCCGCCCCGCATCGGCTGGCTGCGCCGGCGCTTCGACGCGGCCCGACACCGCCGCGAGCCGCTGCGCCTGCCCCGGCATCTGGACGCCGTGCGCCTGTTCGAATCGCGCGCCGTGCGCATCAGCAAGCGCGGCCGAGACATCACCAACAGCCTGCACCGCTGGCTCATCGCCGAGGCCTAACCCGCCATGCCCGCCAATCAAACGCGCCTGTTCCTGCTGGCCTACGACATCGCCAACCCCAAACGCCTCACCCAGGTACACCGCACCGTGCGCAGCCGCGGCCTGCCGCTGCAGTACTCGGTGTTCCTGATCCCTGGCACTGCAGCCGCCATCGATGCGCTGCTGGCAGAGCTGGACGGGATTATTGAACCGGCGGAAGACGACATCCGCGTCTATCCGCTGCCCCGTGTCTTGGACGTGGAACACTATGGGCGGCAGTGGCTCCCCGCGGGGTTCGGGACAGGGCCAGATGGACAGATCGGCGCCCTGATCCTGTCTGAGACCCCCGATCATCCAAAATCGGGCGTTGCCTGAGCGACCGCAGCAGCTTGACGTTCCTGCACGCCGTGCTCTAGCGTTGACCTGTTCGACTGCGTAACCGGCTGGCTTGCACGTGAACTTTCATACATCCGCAAAACTTGGCAACCGCCCTCCTAAGCGCCTGAGCGGAAACGCCTACTGCCGCCGGGCAGTCCGAACCAATGACCCGATCAGAAGGGGATTAAGACTGGCCCTCGGTCGTGTAAGCGTCTAGCCCTTCTTGTCCGAACCAATGACCCGATCAGAAGGGGATTAAGACTCGGAGCTGACAGCGGCTAAGGCTATGTTCTCTGTCCGAACCAATGACCCGATCAGAAGGGGATTAAGACCCGATCGTTGGCTTTCCTTGCCCAGATAATGTCTTGTCCGAACCAATGACCCGATCAGAAGGGGATTAAGACCCATGACCTTGCCAGGGGTCAACTCAAGATCGTGTCCGAACCAATGACCCGATCAGAAGGGGATTAAGACGGCACAGGACCTTGAAGGGGTGTTGTTTGTATTGTCCGAACCAATGACCCGATCAGAAGGGGATTAAGACCTAGGTCTTGTCACCAAGGATACCTTGACGCAAGTGTCCGAACCAATGACCCGATCAGAAGGGGATTAAGACGATGGCCAAGCAGAGTGTGGTCTCGTTGATGTGTCCGAACCAATGACCCGATCAGAAGGGGATTAAGACTGGCCCTCGGTCGTGTAAGCGTCCAAACCTTTCTTGTCCGAACCAATGACCCGATCAGAAGGGGATTAAGACGCCGGGGCAGCCATAACCTTGATGACAGTCGTGTCCGAACCAATGACCCGATCAGAAGGGGATTAAGACCCTTGAGCTGAGTCGCTGTTGTAACGTGGGTAGTTGTCCGAACCAATGACCCGATCAGAAGGGGATTAAGACGTTGTAATGAAGTTGGTACGGCAACGCTCGATACGTCCGAACCAATGACCCGATCAGAAGGGGATTAAGACCTTACTTGATCACGTGTGCACACATGCTCTAAAATGTCCGAACCAATGACCCGATCAGAAGGGGATTAAGACGTAGCGCCAGCGCTTGCCGCAGCGACTCCGGCTTGTCCGAACCAATGACCCGATCAGAAGGGGATTAAGACTTGATCCTCATCGCCCCTCTCAAGGCTCGGATCGTGTCCGAACCAATGACCCGATCAGAAGGGGATTAAGACGGCGCCTTGCAGGTTGGCTTCACTGAGATCGGCGGTCCGAACCAATGACCCGATCAGAAGGGGATTAAGACCTGATAAATGTTGCGTACCATTAATTGTTCCGTGTCCGAACCAATGACCCGATCAGAAGGGGATTAAGACATTATCTAACACGCGGGTGTTGTCTTGAGTGCCACTGTCCGAACCAATGACCCGATCAGAAGGGGATTAAGACGCCTGCGCTTGGAGGAGTGCGGAGTAGATGTGTCCGAACCAATGACCCGATCAGAAGGGGATTAAGACAGCCCATTTCTGCGGCCATTTGCGGGTCGGTTAGGGTCCGAACCAATGACCCGATCAGAAGGGGATTAAGACCGACGCTTTGCTCGTCAGGCATAAACACCTCTTTGGTCCGAACCAATGACCCGATCAGAAGGGGATTAAGACAATGAATCCCATGATAATTTCCTCGGTTTTGTGCGTCCGAACCAATGACCCGATCAGAAGGGGATTAAGACCCAGGCTGCGTCGATGGCCCAGCAGATCGTAGTCGTCCGAACCAATGACCCGATCAGAAGGGGATTAAGACCTTGCTGGCCCCAGCTTGCCCATCCGTAGGCTGACGTCCGAACCAATGACCCGATCAGAAGGGGATTAAGACGTCACAAACGGCTTGTTTGCGACGATGACCTCGGGTCCGAACCAATGACCCGATCAGAAGGGGATTAAGACGCAGAGTACTTCCGGATGTTTTATCCATCTGACGTCCGAACCAATGACCCGATCAGAAGGGGATTAAGACGATGACATTACGTTACCTTTTCTCATTTTCTGCGTCCGAACCAATGACCCGATCAGAAGGGGATTTTGACGGATGATGGTGGCGAGCTTGGGCAGGGCGTGCGCCGCTGTAGGAGCGCCGCCCTCGGCGCGACGATGTCGACGCGTAGTGTCCGGGCGCCCGTCGCGGCGGGGGCGCCGCTCCTACTCCGCTTTGGGGGCCGCCCTCGGCGCGACGATGTCGACGCGTAGTGTCCGGGCGCCCGTCGCGGCGGGGGCGCCGCTCCTACTCCGCTTTGGGAGCCGCCCTCGGCGCGACGATGGCGACGCATCGTGCCTGGGCGCCCGTCGCGGCGGGGGCGCCGCTCCTTCGGTGGGGTGGATGGTGTGGGTCGCGGCGTGGGCGCCGCTCCTACGGCGGCGGGGGCGGCAGGCGTTGGCGGGGCGGAATTGGGTCTTGGTGAGCGGTGCAGTGAGGCCCGTGCACGTATCTTGGGCGCCGCAAGCTTGCGAGGCGCCCGCGGGCCGGCGCTCCCGTGGATCATCTTGGCTTCTGGTTACTGCTTGCCTCAGCGGCGCGTGCAGTGGACCGACTGTCGATGCGCCCGAGCGGGCCGTCCGGATGATTCTTAGGAGGAACAGAGCATGGCCTTTCCGTTGATTCCCATCGTCACCGCCCTGGCAGCGGGTGGCACCCTGGTCCCGCACGCGGCGGGTGGCATGATCGTCACCGCAGCGGGCGGGTACGTCGCAGGCACCTATCTCAGCACGGTCGCGATCGGCGGTGTGCTGGCTGTGGCGACGGCGGCCGTCGGCTCAGGCTTGGCCCTCGCCGTGAGCGCCGCGAAGGGGGTGATCGGTGCGAGCTTGGCGCGCGCCGCGGTGCCCACGTTGGCGGGCACGGCCACGCTGACGGGCGGCGCCGCGAGCGCCGGTGTGGTCAGCCTGCTGACGGCGCCGGTGTGGTTGTCGCTCACCACCGGTGGTGTGGCACTCGGCTTGGGCTATGGTGTCTACCGGATCGCCAAGCTGAAGCAGAAGGCGACGCAGACGCCGGCCGGTGTGGAAGCCCAGTTCTCGGACGCTGATGCGAATCTGGTCGAGCTGGTCATCAAGCGGCTTGCGAAGCAGGCTGGTGCCGTACCTTCGCCAGGCGTCGGCGGCCAATCTGGGCGCACGTCGTCGCCTAACGCGTGATCTGCTGGCGCTCGTCAGCGCCGTAGCGGCGAGCTTGCGCTAGGCCGCGGTCTTCGGGGACGCGTGGTCGGAACAGGCTTTTGGCCCGCCGCAGCGGCCGAGGCGGCAACCGCAGCACCGCCAGGAGGTTGGCTAGTTCCACGCTCCTCTTTGACCGGTCGCGTTATGGGGCAATCGTAGGTATGGCAGGTAGGGGCTGGATCATTACACCGTCCAGAGGCTTCCTGCCGTGGGAGCGGTGTCCTTGCCGCGACTGGCTGCCAGTCGCGGCGGGGGCGCCGCTCCTACCCCGCTGTGGGAGCGCCGCCCTCGGCGCGATGATGGCGGTGTGGGGTGCCTGGGCGCCCGTCGCGGCGTGGGCGCCGCTCCTACTGTGTTGGGCGGACTTGCGCCCGCGGCCGCAGGCACTGACGGGCTGATGCAGTGGCCGATCGGCATCCAGTCCGCGGCGGCACACCAAAGTCCTACCGACCCCTCGCGCGGTGCGCTTCTCGATTACGGAGAGGTGCAACTACCCTCACTACTATGCTGCGCAGGCGCTGGCGCTGGTGCGCAGCAGTCGCCCGCTGGTGGATGCGCCAGTCGTGCTGACAGTCCGTTCAGGGCGCTGCACGCGACCTCGCCCCGTGGCGAGGCCCGTGCTCGGCACGCCGTGCGCAGCCGAGGTCTGCTGGCTGTTGGCGGGGCCTCAGCTTGACGTGCGTTGGCCGCGTGGCTGAGTGGCGAAGCCGCAGTCCTGGCGGATGGCGGCCTGTTGGAGCGCCTCGTACTCGCCCTTGAGGCGCGCTAATTCCTCCTTTTGGTCGTCGCCGGCCAAGAAGAACAGCGCGGGCCAGAAGATAACCAGGCCCACACCCATGGCCACGGCGTCGTTGTCCGCGTGCTTCTGCTGGGCGCCGGTGACCTGCACCAATCGGCGCTGGACGCGGCCCATCTCGGCTTCCAGCTGGCTGCAGGAGTGGTCGGCGTACTGCATGGGCGAGACGTAGCTCGCCGAGATCTTGTCGGGCGGCGTGGAGCAGCCGGCGAGCAGCGGCAGGGCGGTGGCGGCGAAGAGGGTGGCGAGGTTGGTGTAGGCGGGCATGGATGCGGCTCCTTGTGTTGGACCGACGTTGCGCTGGCCGATTCGGGCTGAGCGTCCGTCGGGTTTGGTTGTGGAGCCGGTAGCCTTGCTGACAGCTGCGGTTGACGCCGGGTTGGCAAGCTTGCGGGGTGGTTAGGGGCTGTGCAGTGGGGGCTGCGCGGCTTGGGATGCGGGGCTTGGTCGGGTGCGGGCCAAGGGCGGAGGGCCAAGGCGCGGACGCACAGTCCCGGCGTTAGCGGTTGCGCCTCGGCCCTCGGCCCTCGGCCCTCGCCCCTCAGCCCTTTCCCCCTACCGGCGCCTGGCACACGACGCCGCGTGGGAAATTTCACGCATCTGCAAACGTCTGGCGCGGCTGGGGGGCTGCGGTTGTGGTTGGTCTTTACGATGGGCCGCTGGCGGGGCCGCTGGCGGTCGCGGCGGGGTGGGCTTGGGCTGCGGTGCGCAGTTCGGTGAGGATGCGCTGGCCGTGGCGCATGGCGACGGAGTAGTGGCCTTCGTCGGGGAGTTCGGTGAGGGTGGCGTTGGGGAGTTGGGCGGCGAGCCAGCGGGCGTGGCCGACGGGGACGGTGCCGTCGGCGGTGCCGTGCCAGATGCGGATGGGCAGGCGGATGGCGGAGAGGTCGAGGCCCCAGTCGTGGGTGTAGAGGATCAGGTCTCGGCGGGGGCCGCGGGCGCCGGCCTGCATGGCGTCGGCGATGGTGCGGTTGAGGATCTTGGCGGTGTCGC
>CAZGCI010000134.1:0-8554 GCA_964524185.1 uncultured Thiohalocapsa sp.
GACGACCTCACCAAGCAGGCCTGGGCCTACCGCCAGGTGTCGCTGTTGCTGCGCCGTCCGCCGGGTCGCGAGGCCTACCCCGGCGACGTCTTCTATCTGCACTCCCGCCTGTTGGAGCGTGCTGCGCGCATCAGCGAGCACGAAGTCGAGAAGCTTACCGACGGGAAGGTCAAAGGCAAGACAGGCTCGCTGACGGCGCTGCCGATCATCGAGACCCAGGCGGGTGACGTCTCGGCCTTCGTCCCGACCAACGTCATCTCCATCACCGACGGTCAGATCTTTTTGGAGACCGACCTATTCAACGCCGGTATCCGTCCGGCCATCAACGCGGGCCTCTCGGTCTCGCGTGTTGGCGGTGCCGCACAGACCAAGATCATCAAGAAGCTCGGCGGCGGTATCCGACTGGCGCTGGCGCAGTACCGGGAGCTTGCGGCCTTCTCGCAGTTCGCCTCAGATCTCGACGAGGCCACACGCAAGCAGCTCGAGCGCGGCGAGCGTGTGACCGAGCTCATGAAGCAGATGCAGTACACCCCCTTGGGCGTCGCACAAATGGCCCTGTCGCTTTTCGCGGTCAACGAGGGTTACCTGGACGACGTCGAAGTCAAGAAGGTCGTCGACTTCGAGAAGGCACTGCAGAGCTATGCCGCCTCGTCGCAAAAGGAGCTGCTGGACAAGATCAACGCCTCCGGGGACTTTAGCGACGAGATCAAGGAAGGCTTACACGCTGCGGTCAAGGACTTCAAGGCAAACAATACCTGGTAAAAGAGGGGCTAGGGACTAGGGGATAGGGGCTAGGCGCCGACCGTCTAGCCCCTAGCCCCTAACACCTAGCACCCGAAGCGTACCGGATCGAGCAGCACGACGGGCGCCCGCCGACCGATCGGCACCGCCCCTAACGGAGCCCCCCCATGGCAGGCGCCAAAGAAATCCGCACCAAGATCTCGAGCATCAAGAGCACGCAGAAGATCACCAAGGCCATGGAAATGGTCGCCACGTCGAAGATGCGCAGGGCGCAGGACCGCATGCGTGCATCCCGGCCCTATGCCGAGAAGATGCTCCAGGTCATTCGGCATTTGGCGAAGGCATCGCCCGAATACCACCACAGCTTCCTCGCCGCGGAGCGGGAGGTGAAGCGTGTCGGCTATATCGTTGTGTCATCCGACCGTGGTCTCTGCGGCGGCCTGAATTCCAACCTGTTTCGAAAGTTGGTGATGCAGATCCGCGAGCATCGGGACGCGGATATCGACGCAACCTTCTGCACCATCGGCAGCAAGGCGCTTGGCTTCTTTAGGCGCTTCGGCGGCAAGGTGGAAGCCCAGGTGACGAACCTCGGTGACAAGCCACACATCGAGGACCTCATCGGCACCGTCAAGGCAATGCTGAATGCCTTCGAGCGCGGGGAGGTGGATGTCATCTATGTCGCTTATAACGAGTTCGTCAACACCATGACCCAGCAGCCGACCATCCGACAGCTGGTGCCGCTGGTGGCCGACGACGAAGACCGCCCGACGGGCCCGGTCTGGGACTACATTTATGAGCCCGACGCCCGTTTGGTGCTGGACAACCTGTTGTCGCGGTATATCGAATCCCTGGTCTATCAGGCCGTCGTCGAGAACGGCGCCTGCGAACAGGCCGCTCGCCGCGTGGCCATGAAGGCGGCCACCGACAACGCCGGTGGCCTCATCGACGAATTACAGCTGGTGTACAACAAGGCCCGGCAGGCAGCGATCACACAGGAGCTGGCCGAAATCGTCAGCGGTGCGGCGGCAGTGTAGCGCCCAGTTTCAACAAGCATTACTCACCCAACAGTCCGATTCGCCTCGCGCCGCGGCGCGTTGCAGCAGACGAGGAACACACTATGAGCTCCGGTAAAGTCGTGGAAATCATCGGCGCTGTCGTCGATGTCCAATTCCCGCGCGGCGAGATGCCCAAGGTCTATGATGCCCTGGTCATCGACATGAACGGGCTGACGCTGGAGGTCGAGCAGCAGCTCGGCGACGGCGTGGTTCGCACCATCGCCATGGGCTCGACGGATGGACTGCAGCGCGGTGTCGATGTCTCCAACACCGGCGCCCCCATCAGTGTGCCCGTCGGCCCCAAGACCCTCGGGCGGATCATGGACGTGCTCGGCCGGCCCATCGACGAGAAGGGCGACATCGGCGCCGAGGAGAGCTGGTCCATTCATCGCAAGCCGCCGACCTTCGAGGAGCAGTCCGGGGCGACCGAGATCCTGGAAACCGGCATCAAGGTCATCGACCTCATCATGCCCATCTCCAAGGGCGGTAAGGTGGGCCTGTTCGGCGGCGCCGGCGTCGGTAAGACCGTGACGCTGATGGAGCTGATACGCAACATCGGTGCCGAGCACTCCGGCTTCTCGGTCTTCGCGGGCGTCGGCGAGCGGACCCGCGAGGGCAACGACTTCTACCACGAGATGACCGAGTCCAACGTCTTGGACAAGGTGGCCCTGGTCTATGGCCAGATGAACGAGCCCCCCGGCAACCGCCTGCGCGTCGCCCTGACCGGCCTCACCATGGCCGAGTTCTTCCGCGACGAAGGCCGCGACGTGCTGATGTTCATCGACAACATCTACCGTTACACCCTTGCGGGTACTGAGGTCTCCGCCCTGCTTGGGCGTATGCCCTCGGCGGTGGGCTATCAGCCGACCCTGGCCTCTGAGATGGGCGCCCTGCAGGAGCGCATCACGTCCACCAGCACCGGCTCCATCACGTCCTTCCAGGCGGTCTATGTGCCGGCGGATGACCTCACCGACCCGTCGCCGGCGACCACTTTTGCGCACTTGGACGCGACCTTGGTGCTGTCGCGCCAGATCGCGGAGCTGGGCATCTACCCGGCCGTCGACCCGCTCGACTCCACCAGCCGCATCCTGGACCCGAACATCGTCGGTCAGGAGCACTATGACACCGCCCGTGCCGTGCAGGGTACGCTGCAGCGCTACAAGGAGCTGAAGGACATCATCGCGATCCTGGGCATGGACGAGCTCTCAGACGACGACAAGCTGATGGTGGCCCGCGCGCGTAAGATCCAGCGCTTCCTGTCGCAGCCATTTTTCGTCGCCGAGGTGTTCACCGGCTCGCCCGGTAAGTACGTCTCGCTGAAGGACACCATCGCGGGCTTCCAGTCCATCGTCAACGGCGATCACGACGCGCTGCCAGAACAAGCCTTCTACATGGTGGGCTCCATCGAGGAGGCCGTCGAAAAGGCTCAGAAGATGTAAGAGGCCGCCAGCTGGGGCAGCGCGACTCACTGCTGTCCCTGGCCCGTGATCACTATCGGAGCCCGCCAACATGGCAATGCAAGTCCACGTCGACATCGTCAGCGCTGAGGGTGCGATTCACTCCGGCAGCGCGGTCATGCTCTACGCCCCCGGAGAGATGGGCGAGCTCGGCATCGCCGCCCGCCACGCACCGCTCATCACCCGCCTCAAGCCAGGGGACGTCCGCGTCGAGGACGACAAGGGTGACATGGCGCATTTCTACGTCTCCGGCGGCATGCTCGAAGTGCAGCCAGACGTGATCACCGTGCTCGCCGACACGGCCATCCGTGCGGAAAATATCGACGAAGCAAAGGTCTTGGAGGCCAAGCGCCGCGCTGAGGACGCCTTGGCCGGCCAGACCGCGGAATTCGAGTACGCCAAGGCGCAGGCGGAGCTCGCCGAGGCCATCGCTCAGCTACGCGCCATCGAAAAGCTGCGCAAGATGCGCAGCAGCTAAGTGGTACCCCTTCAGCTGCCCCTGGCGCAAGTGCCGCCAGGGGCGTTGGTGTCGCGCGGCCACCGCTTCGAGTCTGCGCTGGGTTGCGCTATGCTTGCTGCCCACACTTCCGTTACGAGACCCCGCGCAGCCGGCGTCCAGCACCGCATGATCCACCGTCCCGCCGCCCGTGTCGCCAAGGGTCAGCCCGCGTCCTCGACCCCCAGCGTCCGCGCTGCGGCCGGGCAACTGATCGCGGCGGGCGACCTGCGCTTGCGTGACTTCCCGAACTTGCGCGAGCCGGCCGCTGCCCAGGCGTTCGGAGACCCCCTGGCGGCAACCGCGTCGTCCTGGTGCCCTGAGCGCGCGCTGCCCGCGTCCATTCTTAGGTTGCTGCCCCATGACCCTTGGCGTCGTCATCCTCGCAGCCGGCAAGGGCACGCGCATGCGCTCCGCCCTGCCGAAGGTGCTGCATCCCCTCGCTGGCCGTCCCTTGTTGCGATACGTCCTCGATGCCGCCGAGGCCGTTGGCGCAATGCGGGTCTGTGTCATTTATGGCCACGGGGGCGACGCGGTCCCGCGGGCCCTAGCGGACGCAGAGTGTACCTGGGTTGAACAGGCGGAGCGCCTCGGTACGGGGCATGCGGTGCAGCAGGCCCTCCCGGCGATGGGCGACGTGGACCGCGTGCTGGTGCTCTACGGTGATGTGCCGCTGATCGAGGCGGAGACCCTCAACCGCCTCATCGCCGACAGCAGCGAGTCCGCCCTCGGCCTGCTCACCATGACGCTCGCCGACCCGAGCGGATATGGCCGCATCGTTCGGGATGCCGCCGGCCGAGTGCTGCGCATTGTGGAGCAGAAAGACGCCAGCTCCGCGGAGCGTGCCATCGACGAGGTGAACACGGGGATTATCGTCGCGGATCGCGAGCGACTCCAAGACTGGCTTGGGCGCGTCGACAATCACAACGTGCAGCGCGAGTACTACCTCACCGACGTCATCGGCCTCGCCACGGGCGATGGCGTCGATGTGATCACGACCCAGCCCGAGACCCTGGAAGAGGTGGCCGGCGTGAATGATCGGGTCCAGCTCGCGGCGCTGGAGCGCTACCACCAGCGCCGCACCGCGGATTGCCTGATGCGACGCGGCGCGACGATCATGGACCCGGCCCGCATCGACGTGCGCGGCACCCTGGAATGCGACCGGGACGTGGTGTTGGACGTGAACCTTATTTGCGAAGGCGCGGTGCGCATCGGCGCCGGAGCGCGAATCGGTCCGAATTGCGTCCTCAAGGACTGTGACATCGGCCCGGGTGCCGAGGTGCTTGCCCATTGCGTCATCGAGGGCTCCCGGGTCGGTCCCGGCGCGCGCATCGGCCCCTTTGCGCGCCTGCGCCCAGAGGCGGACATCGGGCGCGACTGCCACGTTGGCAACTTCGTCGAGGTCAAGAAGGCCCGTCTCGCAGAGGCCAGTAAGGTCAATCACCTGAGCTACATCGGCGACGCCGACATTGGCAGCCGGGTCAACGTCGGCGCGGGCACGATCACTTGCAATTACGACGGCGCCAACAAGCACCTGACCCGCATTGGCGACGATGCCTTCATCGGCTCCAACACGGCGCTGGTGGCGCCGGTGACCGTTGGCCCCGGTGCCACCATCGGTGCCGGCTCCGTCATCGTCAGCGACACGCCAGCGGAACAGTTGACCGTGGCGCGCGGGCGGCAGGTGACGGTCGAGGGTTGGCGACGGCCCGAGAAACACCCCAAACCCTGATCGGGTCGCGCTCTCGATCGCCGGTGCGCGGGCCTGCTCTGTCCATCATCCACCGCGGAGGCTTCAGCTCATGTGCGGCATCGTCGGCGCCATCGCCCAGCGGCCCGTTGCAGCCATTTTGTTGGAAGGTCTGAAACGGCTGGAGTACCGCGGCTACGACTCTGCCGGCCTGGCCGTGCTCAGCCCCGCCGGCGGTCTGCAGCGCCTGCGCACCCTCGGCAAGGTCGCGAAGCTTGCGGAGGCCCTCACCGCCGAACCGCTAGAGGGCGGCCTGGGTATCGCCCATACCCGCTGGGCTACCCATGGCGAGCCTTCCACCGACAACGCCCACCCGCATCTGTCTGGCGAGCGCTGCGCGATCGTCCACAACGGCATCATCGAAAACCATGCCACCCTGCGGGCGGAGCAGCTCGCTGCCGGTCACAGCTTTAGCTCCCAGACCGACACCGAGGTCGTCGTTCACGCCGTCTACGATGAGCTAGCCGCCGGCCACTGCCTCACCGAGGCCGTGCGACGCACGACGGTGCGGCTGGACGGCGCCTACGCGCTGGGCGTCATCGACGTGCAGGACCCAACCCGCCTCGTGGCCGCTCGCCAGGGCAGTCCGCTGGTGATTGGCGTCGGCTTCCAGGAGCACTTCATCGCCTCCGACGTCTTTGCCCTGCTGCCGGTCACCAACCGCTTCATTTTCCTCGAAGAGGGGGACCTCGCCGAGCTGCGCCTGGACGGTGTCACCATTTGGGATCGGGCCGGCCAGGTGGTGGAGCGTCCGGTGCGCGAGTCCACCGTGGCGGCGGATTCCGCCGAGCGCGGCGAGTATCGCCACTTCATGCAGAAGGAGATCTTCGAGCAGCCGCGGGCCATCGCCGATACCCTGGAGGGCCGCCTCGGTGCCGAGCGCGTCTTGGCGGAGGCCTTTGGCCTGGAGGCGGAAGCGGTGTTGGCGCAAGCGCAGGCTGTGACCATTGTCGCCTGCGGCACCAGCTATCACGCCGCGCTGGTGGCCAGGCACTGGATCGAGTCCCTCGCCGCGATGCCCTGCCACGTGGAGGTGGCCAGCGAGTACCGCTACCGCAAGCACGTGGTGCCCGCGGGTGCACTGTTCGTAACCATCTCCCAGTCCGGCGAAACGGCAGACACCCTCGCGGCGCTGCGCATCGCCAAGGACAGCGGCTATGCCAAGACCCTGGCCATCTGCAACGTGCCCGAAAGCTCCCTGGTGCGGGAATCGGACTTGGTGCTGCTGACGCACGCCGGCCCCGAGATCGGCGTTGCCTCCACCAAGGCCTTCACCACCCAGCTGGTGGCGCTGCTGCTGCTCACCGTGAATCTGGCCCGTACCCGCGGCATGACCGCAGACGCCGAGGCCCATGCGGTCGCACTGCTGCGTGGGCTGTCGGCGCAGCTGGAGGCCGTGCTCGCCATCGATGGGCGCATTGCCGAGCTGGCGGAGCGCTTTGTGGAAAAGCACCACTGCCTGTTCCTCGGCCGCGGCGAGCAATATCCCATCGCCATGGAGGGCGCGCTGAAGCTGAAGGAGATCTCTTACATCCACGCGGAGGCCTATCCAGCCGGCGAGCTCAAGCACGGTCCGCTGGCCCTCATCGACGAGGACATGCCCGTGGTGGCGGTGGCACCCAATAACGCCCTGTTGGAAAAGCTCAAGTCCAACCTGGAAGAGGTCCGCGCCCGCGGCGGCGAGCTCTATGTTTTTGCCGACACCCAGGTGGCCATGCAAGAAGCCCCGGGCATCACCGTGATTCGGCTGCCCGAGACCGACGACCTCATCGATCCCATTGTCTTCACCATCCCTATGCAGCTCCTGGCCTACCACGTGGCGGCCCTCAAGGGCACGGACGTGGATCAGCCGCGAAACCTGGCCAAGTCGGTCACCGTGGAATAGGTGCGACGCCGCATTAAGGCCCGATTTATCGGGTCGCCGCGATTGCTCACGGTGTCGCGCTGCCTACTGCTCACCGATCCCCTGCTGCAGGCCCAGCTCTGCGCAGGCGCCAAGCGGCCGTTGCGAGGAGCGCTGCCCAGAGCGGCAACAATGCCGTGACGCCGGCATCGCCCTGCCACAACGCGGTGGCGACCGCCGTGCCGAGTGCCAACAGCTGCCCAGCCCGGACCCGCAGCCTGGACAGCGGCTCACTGGTGTCGTCGGCAAGGCTGGTGAGTTTTGCCTGGGCCAGGATCACCGGCATAAACGCGCCGGCGATGGCCAACGCGAGCAGGCTTGGCCAGAGGCCCGGCTGCGGGCGAGGGCCGTCGGGCAGGAGCACGATCAGTCCAGCGGCTGCCACGACGGCGGCGCCGACGCCGATGATGACGCGCCGTCGGCTGGGCGGCGAGATGACGCCGTCGACCACCAGCGCCATGCCGGCGGCGATCAGGTAGACCGGTTGCACCGGCGCGGCCACCAGCAGGCCCAGCACCACCAGTAGGCCCACGTCGAGCGGCGTGGCCGCCAACCCCGTGGTGCGGTTTACCACCCGCACGCCCAGCAGGATCAAAAAGAGCGCGCCGACGTTGGGCACCCCGGCTAACGCGAGCCCGGGCAGTGTCAAGGCAGCAGCGAGCAGGGCGGCACCGTCCTGGTCAGGATCCAGCTCCCGGCCCAGGGCCCAGGCCAGGAAAAAGCCCAAAGCCGCCAGCGCCCCAGTGCCGAGCGCCGACAGCCATCCCGCACCGGCGAGCCCACTGATGATCCAGGCCGCAATCATCACGCCGGCGCTCGCCATGGCGACGCGCCGATTGCTGGCGTAGGACATATCCACGGGGCGGGCCAACCCGGAGAGGCTGCGCAGGTCCATTATCTTCACCCCCTACCTCGACGTTGCGACGCGGATTGCTAGCGCCTTAACTGACGAGGTAGAGCCGGGTCGCCCGCAGTTCCAGTGCCGTCAGCACCAGCGGCGCCAGCACAGTCGGCCAGTCGCCGCCCCTCGCACGCCCACTCCTCAAGCGCCGCGCGCGGCGATCTCCTGCTGCGACAACCCCTCCAACACCTGCAGCACGAATCGTGACAACACATCGTGACGCCGGACAGTCGCCCCGCAGGCCGCGCCTG
>CAZGCI010000135.1:0-8546 GCA_964524185.1 uncultured Thiohalocapsa sp.
TCCTTGAGCCGGGTCTTGACGCCCTCGCCGAAGAGCGAGCCGTCGGGCAGGACCACGGCCGCGCGGCCGCCGGGCTTCAGCAGGCGGATAATCAGGGCGAGGAACAGGTCGGCGGTCTCCCGGGTGCGAAAATGCTGCGGGAAGTTGGACTCGATGCCGTCCTCCTCGCGCCCGCCGAAGTGCTGGCGCTCGCTGAGGTTATTGAAGTCGATGCCGTTGATCTTGTTGACCACCTGGCGCATCAACTGGCCGGACTTCATGTAGTTGTAGGCGTCCTCGAAGACATCGCGGACGGTGCGGGCGCGGGGACCGGTGATCGGCAGGTCTTTCAGCGTCGGGAAGAGGTCGCCGTTGATGAAGGTCAGCAGGTCCTCGCCGGTGATGCCCTCGGGGTCGGCCGCCCAGGCGCGCCATTGCAGGCGGGCGGGGATGGGCGAGCGGTAGCCGTCCTTGAGGAGCTCAAGCTCCTGGTCCTGGTCGTCGATGATCTTCAGAAAGAACATCCAGCAGAGCTGGCTGATGCGCTGCGCGTCGCCATCGACGCCGGTGTCCTGGCGCATGATGTCCTGGATGGATTTGACGAGGGTGCGGACGGACATGGGTCAGGCGCTATCCCTTTGAATGTCAGCGTAGAGCTCAGCTTGCAGGTCGTGGACGGCCTGCTCGAAGCCGGGCTTGCCGCCGAAGGCGCGAACCAGCTCCACGGGCGTACCGAGGCTGGAGAAGGGCGCGATCTTGAGCACCTTGGCGTCGTCGAGGTTGAGCACGCCCTCGTCGGCGTATTTGGCGAGCAGCGCGTCGAGCACGGCGCGGGCCTTGTCGCCGTATCTGCTGAAGGCGTCGCGCTTCTTGACGTTCTCGGCGCGCTCGCGCCGGGTCAGCGGCTTGGCGTCGAAAGCGACCTGGCAGATCAGGTCGAAGGGGTCGAGGTCGCGGCCCAATTCCTCGATGATGGGATCGAGCGGCAGGCCCCCGCTGGCCAGTTCCTCCAGGATGGCCTGCTTGCGCTCGGCGGCCTTCCAGCGCTTCAAAAAGTCATCCAGGCTAGCGAAGCGCTTGCGCAATGCACGCTTGGTGTAATCGCGCAGCGACTCGGTGACCAGCTTACCGTTCGCGTCGAGGTATTCCACCCGCTCGGCGACGATGGTCGCGCTGACGCCATCGATATAGACCTTCTTGCGCGGGCCGCCGGTGGGCGGGCGCGGCAGGCCCGGCTGATCGACGATGGTCTCGTCCCCGCCGGGTTCCTTGGGCAGCGTCAGGCCGTCCTCGTCAGTCGGTGGCGCGTCGGGCGGGTCGATGGGCTGGTCGCCCGTCGGCGCGTAGATCTGCACCGGCTCGCCGTCGAAGTCCGGGTCGGCAAAGTGGCTGGTCGCGCCACGGAAGTCGATGAGCGTGAAATAGTATTTGTGCGTGTCCTCGTGCACCCGCGTGCCGCGGCCAACGATCTGCTTGAACTCGGTCATGGAGCCGACCTCGCGCTCGAGCACGATGAGCCGGCAGGTCTGCGCGTCCACGCCCGTGGAGAGCAGCCGCGAGGTGGTGACGAGCACCGGCCACTTAGATTCCGGGTCGGTGAAGTTGCCGAGCTGCGCCTGACCCTCGGCATCGCCGCCGGTGATGCGCATGACATAGCGCGGGTTCTCGGCGACCAGGTCGGCGTTGGCGTTGATCAGCGCCTGGCGCATGCGCGCGGCGTGCTCCTGATCGACGCAGAAGACGATGGTCTTCTGGTAGCGGTCGTTGCTCTCCTGCAGGAACTGCGTGACCTTCTGCGCGACGAGCTTGGTGCGCTCGTCGATGACGAGGGTGCGGTCGAAATCCTTGACGTTGTAAATGCGGTCTTCGACGGGCTCGCCGATGCGGTCGAGCTGGCCCTTTTCCGGGCGGTAGCCTTCGATGTCGCGGTCGATGTGGACCTTGACCACCTTGTAGGGCGCGAGGAAGCCGTCGCGGATGCCCTGCTTCAGCGAATAGCTGAACACCGGCTCGCCGAAATAGGCGATGTTGGAGACGTATTCGGTCTCCTTCGGCGTCGCCGTGAGGCCGATCTGGGTGGCCGATGAGAAATAGTCGAGGATCTCGCGCCAGGCGGAGTCCTCGGCGGCGCTGCCGCGGTGGCATTCGTCGATGACGATGAGGTCAAAGAAACCGCGCGAGAATTCGCGGAACAGCTTCTGGTGCTCCTCCGGCCCGGTGATGGCCTGATAGAGACCGAGATAGACCTCGTAGGCGGTGTCGATGCGGCGCTTTTTGTCGAGCGCGAGGGTCAGGTCCTCGCTGCTGCCGTCGGCCCGCTCGATGGTCTTGGCGTGGGTGGAGAGCTTGGCCATGGTCCCGCCGAAGGGGCGGAAATCGTTGACCATGGTCTGGTCGATGAGCACGTTGCGGTCGGCCAGGAACAGGATGCGCCGCTTGCGGCCGGCTTTCCACAGACGCCAGATGATCTGAAACGCCGTGTAGGTTTTGCCGGTGCCGGTCGCCATGACCAACAAAACGCGGGCCTGCCCCTTGGCGATGGCCTCGATGGCGGCGTTGACGGCATTGACCTGGTAGTAGCGCGGGGCCTTTCCGCTGCCGTCGTCGTAATAATCCTGCAGGACGATCTGTTCGGCGGCGGGGTTGAGGCCCTTCCAGCGGCGATAGCGGGCCCACAGCTCGGCTGGTGACGGGAAGGCGTCGAGGTCCAGGGTCGCCTCGCGCGGCGTGCTGGCACCCGTGCGGTCGTGGAAGACGAAGCCGTCGCCGTTGGAGGCGAACACAAAGGGGATGTGCAGCGTCTCGGCATAGTCGAGCCCCTGCTGCATGCCGTCGCCGAGGCCGTGCCTGTTGTCCTTGGCCTCGATCAGCGCGATGGGGATGTTGGGCTTGTAGTAGAGCAGGATGTCGGCCTTCTTGCCCTGGCCGCGGGTCACCAGCTTGCCGCGGACGATGATGCGGCCCTTGGTGAAATAGACCTCCTCGCGGATCTGCAGCATCCGGTCCCAGCCGGCGCGCTCGATGGCGGGCAGGATGAACTTGGTGCAGATATCGCGTTCGGTGAGGCTGCGCTTGTCCATACGGGCTGTTTGCTCCACGCAGAGCGCCGGATTGACGCTCGCCTTCAGGGCGTGCTGGCGGGAGCATAATCCCAAAAAGAGCAGTTGACCGCTTCAGCGTGTTTGCAAGTGCCTGTCCTGATTGTGTTTCAGGTGCGTGCTTCAAGTCACCCACCGGGTCAAGGCCGCAACAAACGCAATGGCACGCCCCGCGGGGCGCCTGGCCTCTGACAACGCCTCGCAATAGAGCCACTATTCCTCGTCGTTGTGCCTTGCCAGACAGCCTGATCCCAACGACTGGGCGGGACACACCCTGACGACCGTCCAAGTGCTCTTTTTAGGATCATTGGTCGTAACTGGGTTCGCGCTGCACCAGGACGATGCACGGGTGATCGAGGGGCGTTCCGGAACAATGCAGCGGCGGCGTTTGCCGTCGTCGCCTCGGTTCGCCGCCCGGTGCCGATCGTCACGCCGGCTTTCGTCCGAGCGACGTGGGTCTGGCGGGCGGTCGCCCCTGGCAGGGCGCAGATCCCAGCGCTGCGGCAGCGGCCGGGTGCGCTTGCGCAACCCGACAGATCAAGCATGGAAAATCCCCCGGTTTGGGCGTGTGTCGCCTGGCGTGGTTTGTGCTTGACTCTTGCGTCATACGCCGCCCCGCAGGTTTGTCGCGTCCAAGATCACCGTGCCGCCGCGGCAGCCCCCGCCCAACACCGCAGGTCTCCGACATGATCGATCTCATTCGTGAGCTTGGCCTCCACACCGATGCCCTCCACACCGATGCGTCCGCTGCCCTGCCTGACGGACCCCACCCGCGCCTGTCGGCCGAGGACCGGCAGAAGCTGCATCTCTACATCAACTTCAAGCTGATTTCCTCCGGCCAACCGCCCTGCGGCACAGCGGCGACGGAGGGCTTCATCGAGATTGCCCACGACCTGCTGCTGAGCTATCGCGAAAAGAATCGGCTGCTGTCGACGTACCATTGCCCGGTGGATCGGCGCATCCAGGACTTTCTGGGACGCTACTTCGAGGATCTGGAACTGGATCGAATCCCCACGCTGCCCTTTCAGTCCTTCATCCTGGATCGCCACGGACTGGCTCGCGAGCTCTCGGTGCCGGTCGACAGCGACGTCTTCACCTCGGACATCATCTCCAGCTATCGCGTGGCGCAGGGCGTTTTGCACAACCCGGCGAGCGATCGGCGCACCACCGCGGGGTCCTTCCACGTCGCCGAGGGCGGCTTGCCCATCCCGGGCGACAAGAAGGCGGTGCCCAAGGCCGTCTTCGCCAAGCTGCTCGGGGCCGCGTTCGATCCGCCCGCGGACCTGCTGACCATCCCCTTCACGGCCAATCACAGCGAACCGGCGCGGATGTTCGTCTCGCTGCTGCTGCGCCCCTTGGTTTGCCCGGAGATACCCGGAGTCCAGCCCGAGAAGAAGATGGAGATTCGTTTCTTCGCGCCGGGCAATCTGGTCTCGAACCTGGATTTCGTCGAGAGCATCTTCGGCAACGGCGGCAACCCCTATCTGGCCGATTTCGACGCCGCCTTGGACGTCGATCACTGGACTGGCCACACCGGCTGCGTGCTGCTCGCCCCGCACCTGACGCAGCTCACCAAGCAGGCACTGGGTCTGCCGCACGTCGACCAGGCCACCGAGCGCCAGCGTGCGGAGGGCATGTGCTGGGCTGATCCCGAGGAGCGCTACAACGACGGCAACGCCTTCAAGATCACCGCGCGCGATGCCTCCGGGGTCATCATCACCATCCTGGCGGACAATTACTTCGGCTACTGCAAGAAAGAGGTCAAGACCCAGATCAGCTTCGCCGCTAACCTCTTCGGCCTGGCCGAGGAGGAGCACGCCGGCGGGGCGCTCGCGTTCGCGCGCTTCAACCACGGCGAGGAGTTCGGTGTCGATCCGGCCACACGCGAGCCCGGGTATGACTTCGCCGAGGTCGCCGCGCGCTATGGCGAGCTCATGCATCTGCAGCCGGAGGGCTATGGCATCGACAAGGCCTTTCCGCAGGTGGTCTATGTGCCGCAGAACCTGCGTATGGATCTGCCCGCCCAGCGCATCACCTGGGAGCATGAGGGCACGACCCGGTCCATCCGGCTGCAGCCGAACAAGATCTACATGCAGCCCAACGGCTACAAGATCGAGATGCAGAAGCACCCGGGCGCGCCGTCCTGGCGGCTCATCGGCACCAAGCCGGAAGGCACCTTCTGCCACAAGCCCTGCACCGTCTCGGGCGGTGGCAAGTCCGAGATCTCCAAGTCGATGGAAGACGCCGTCCTCTACGGCCCCATCTTCGTCGACGACCTGGATCAGGACCTGGACCGGGTGCAGGAGATCTTCGACCGCGATTACCGCGGCCGCTTCCGCCCCGGCTTCGAGCACGAGGACCACGACGCCGGGCGCAAGCCCTTGTCGCCGGAGCGCAGTCTAGGCTCGGTCATCAAGCTGCTGACGCCCTCGCCCAGCCATACGCGCGAATACAACACCTGGCTCAAGCTGATCCCGCCGCGCCTACTGGCCCTGACCTTCATGATCAAGCGCCTGTACCGCCCGAGCTGGGGCGAGGACTGGCGCGACCGCTTCTCGGTGGATGAAATCGACGGCGCACCCGGGCACGAGCTCAAGGCCTTCGGGCGGCGCATCGTCGCGACTTACCTGCGCGTCGGCTTCGACCTCGACAGCAAGTGGCGCACCTTCAAGCTGCGCCAGGACTTCATCGCCGCCGAGAAGATCCAGATGGAGGACGACATCACCGCCTCGGTGGTGGTGCCGCCGGGCTCGGTCAGCGGCTACCGGGCCTCGGCGCGCGCCGGCGAGCACAGCCTGAAGCTCGCCCGCAATTGCGAGTACCGCCTATTCCAGCGTCCGGACGACGCCATCTTCCCCGGCTTCGACAAGCAGACCGAGCTCGAGATGGCGCAGGACGGTAACTTCATGGCCAACTACGAGCCCCTCGTGGGCCCGACGCTGGACGCGGTCATCGGCGACGTGCTGACCCTCTGCACCTTCACCCCGCCCATGCGCGCGCGGCTCGAACAGGCGGCGCGCGATGGCGTTGCCGTGGTTTCCTCCGCCCACCCGCGGCTGGTGGACGGCAAGCCGTCGAAGAATCCACGCTATCTGCAGGTCCGCCCGGATCTGGTCAACCCGGTGCGCCGCTATGTGGCCGACATGGGCGCGCGGCTGCATCGCAAGCTGCCGCTGGACGTCCCGGTCTCCCACCCGGTGGACGCGGTCCTGACCGGCCGGCGCAACAACCCGCCGGAGCCCGGCATCCGGGCGCTCGCGGTCTACAACCCGATCCACTACCAAGAGCTGCCCGAGCTCTTCATGGACTTCGTCTGTTCGCTCACCGGCAAATCGCCGTCGACCACCGGGGCCGGCAGCGAAGGCGCGCTCACCAAGGCGCCCTTCAACGCCGTGCGCCCGACCGTGGATCTCAACAACGCGCTGGTGTCCTACATCCTCACCGGCTTCGCCGGATTCTCGAGCTCCGCTGGGCACATCGGCCCGGACGTGAAGGTCGCCCACGATGTGTCCCTGTTGATCCCGGAGGTCTGGGCGCGTCTCACCGAGCAGGAGCGCGATCCGCAGTATCTGATCGCCAACGACTATCTTGAGCCGCTGGAGGACTTCGACTACGAGGGCCGCACCGTGCTGGCGAGCCGGCTCGGCTACCGCATCACCGAGCGCTTCGTCGCCCATTTCATGGGCAAGATCTTCGACAACCCGCGCGCGGTCTTCACCTCGGCCATCCTGCGCCCGGAGTCGCAAAGCCTGGAGGTCTTCGTCGACGGCATCGAGAATATCTGCGAGGCCCAGGAGCGCGTCGCCCGACGCTATTTCGAGGACGGCAGCATCGAGGACGCCTGTCCGCCGCTCGCGGCCCTGCTGCACATCATGGCCTACGGTCACTACCAGGGCCGCTCGATCCGTGATCCCGCCATTCGCAAGCTCTTCACCCGCGAGTCGCTGTTGGCATCCGACTGGTACCGCGAGCGCCTGGAGGTCAAGCAGCAACGCGATATTCAGCTCGCCCGCCGCATGGTGCTCAACCTGCAGCAGTTCATGGACCTGCGCCACTACGCCGACGAGGCCGACCGGCTCGACGCCGCCGCACGCCTGGCGCGCGCCAAGGCCCAGCTGGCGCGGGTGCAGGAGCCGGCCTACCTCGACGCCCTGGTTGGGATCATCGGAGCCGATCCGCTTGGGCCGGCTCGGCACATGGGGGTCGAGGCCGAGCAGCAGGCCGCTTAGCCTTCCGGGTTAGCCCGCTGCCGGCGCGGGATCGCCGGTGGCGGACAGTGGGGGTCCGCGGCGTAGGATCAGCTCCTGCGTCGTATAGGCGAAGGCGATGCCGGCCTCCTCGAAGCGCCGATGGATACCCAGGTTGATGCCCTGCTGTCTATCCATGTAGAGCCCAAAGTCCGGGCTGAGCACGTAGTAGACGACCTCGAACATGAGCGCGAAGTCGCCGAACTCCGCGAAGTGCGCCCGATCGAAGCGGGTGTTCGGCTGCTCTCCGACCGCCGCGCGCCCTGCGCTGATCGCGGTGGCAAGCGCCTTTTCCGCCGCCGTAAGCCGCTGCTTCGCGGTCGCAGCGCGCGTTTCGGCGACCTCTAAGAGTGACGCCTTCAGGCTCGACTCCGCGCGCGCCTGCAGGCCGGCAAGCTCGCGCTCCGATTGCTCGATGCGGTCGGCCAGGGTGGCATTGCGTTGTACGGCGGGGCGCAGTTCACGTATCAGTTCGATGCGCTGCTCGACTGCAGCCGTCCGCGCCTCGAGCGCCGTCAACGCCGCGCCGGCGGCGCTGGATCGTGGCGCGTCGGTATTCTGCGCATCGCAGGCGCATCGGCAATACCCTCCTGCTCGGCTTCCAAGGCGCGCTGCGCTCAGCGGCATCGGCGGCCTGCGCACGTAGCGCCTCGAGCGCTGCAGTCTTCTCGGCGATGCGCGCATCGATCAGCCCCAACGTCTTCTCAAAGTCGTCAGCCGAGCGCATCGGCTGCGGCAGCTCCGTAAGCCCACCAGGGCGGGGTCGAAGGCCATCGCCTGGCGCGCGTCCGGCGCCGGGGTTGGCTCTTTCGACTGTTCAACCGCTGCGCCAGAATCCGGAGCCTCTTCGACAGTTAGGGGTGCTGCCTCCGGCCTCGCGGCCGTCGCGGGCTCAGCGGCCGGCTCGGGTCGAAAATGATGTTGGGTACGAAAGACCTATCAGGCTATCGTCCGGCAATCGGCGCTCGCAACCGCACTGCAACGGTCCGGAGAATGGGCTTGGCGGAGCGCGATCGTGCAACAGGACAAACATCGCGAGCCCGTTCCGGGATGGTTGTCGTTGACTCCGGGCGCTCGATGACGACAACGAGGCCGACCGGTATTGGAACTCCTCCAGCGATGCACTAACGCGTCAGCGTCATGAATAGTTGCGGCAGACGTTCGGGTAGGCGCTCGACGCAGTCGATGACGGTGTAGCGCCGGCCGAAGATGTCGCCGACAT
>CAZGCI010000136.1:0-8515 GCA_964524185.1 uncultured Thiohalocapsa sp.
AGGCCTGCCAGGATACCTACACCGCCATCGGGGCATTCCTCGGGCGCTGACGCCGATGCCGGGCGCCAGCGTCCGAGGAGTGGCCTTTCACCGATGCGAGCGAGGCTGCGCCTCAGAACACTGGGCGCTTCGAAGCCAGCTGCACGAAGGCCTCGGTCATGATGTCATCGTACAGCGATAGTGCGCAGCGATGCAGGGCGTCGATCTCGGGCGGATGCCCGAAGAGGATGCCAGCGCTGGCAAGCGCCTCCAGCATATCCACGAGCATCGCCTCATCGTCCGCGGTGAGGGGCTCGCCGGCGGCGACCTGCGCGTGCAGGCCGAGCGCCCGCGGCAGTTGCCGCTGGCCGAAGTCTGCCGCCAACGCAGCCGCTGCCCAATGGTCTGGGATATCCGTGTCCGCTGCTAAGCTCGGCGCCACGGCGTGTGTTGCGGGTGTCACTCCCATGGGAACGCGAGCCAGTCTTCCAGCTCGTCCAGCCCGACGCCGAGCTCATTCCCGCCCGGATAGACTGGCTGCATGGAAAAGGGCTCCACCAATCGATACAGGGACTCGCCGCCCTGCTTCACCGGCTGCACCAACCGCAAACCCATGCGATGGGCCAAAGTACTGACTTGATGCTCGCGAATCGCAGTCATTGGGGATCTCCCGTTAACACCGTATGCCCCCAAGACTAACAGCGGCGTGTTGCAGCATCGTGGCCGCGCAATGACGATTCATGGATGGCAGCATCCAGGCTATATAACAGGCGCCTGGCGAGCATGGAGCCCCGCAGACCGGTTGGGAGTTTGACACCGCCACCGGGCCATAGAGGGCGACGCGGGGACTGGCGCAACGTTGCGGACGCTGAACGCCCGCTCTGCGGCAGGGAATGAGCCTTGGCGCGGCGATGCCTCGGATGGGCAAACAACCGGGTGCGGCCGCTACATCATGTGGGCTAAGCCACTGACCACTCATTGAAACTACGCAATAGGCGAAACACGCGAGAGTCGCCGGTTGACGAACCCCACCGTCTCTTTACTCGGGCAGTGGCCAAAGTTGATTCGACGGCTCTGCCTCCCCCCGGGAACAGGATTTCCCTGATCATCACTTTCGTGCCTTTCGCGTGTTTCGCAGTTTCGCATCGCCCAAAAGTGCCATCCTCGAATGACAGCGTACATTAGCGGGAGGTCGCACCCAAACAACCGCGGCGCTGGCACATTGGCGTGTCGGTCACTGGCGAGGGCCGAGGGCCAAGCAGCGCACTTGCAGCCCGACGCGGCTACTCGAGCTGCTTGCGCACGTAGTCGATGGCCGACTCTGGGAAGCGCACATACCCGAGCTGCTCGGTGACCGCCTGCCCCGGCCCCATCGCGTATTCGATGACATCCTTCAGCACCGCCAGCTTGGCCGGATTGTCATATGCTTCGCGCAGCATTAGCCAGGAGACCGCGACAATGGGATAGGCGTCTTCGCCCGTCGGATCGGCTACGTTTTGCAAGCTCGGCTCGGCCATGATGGAGCTCAGGGCGGAAGCGGATGCGGCGGTACCCGCAGCGACCATGTTACCGGCGCGGTTCTGCAACGCCGCCATCTCGATCCCGGGGAGGAAGCCCCAGGCATACTGCACGTAGCCGACGCTGCCAGGGACGGCCCGTACAGTGGCCGCGACGCCGCCGTTGCCGGGGGAACGGACCAAGCCGCCCCGGTTCTTGAGTGCATCCGGCCAGTCCGGCTTCATGTTGGCGCCAATGGCCGCCGCGAAGTCCGGACTCAGTGCGCCCAGGTGGCGGGTGAACTTGTAGCTGGTCCCACTGGCATCGGCGCGTGCTACGACGACGATGGACATGTCCGGCAGGGCCACATCCGGGTTCGTTGCCGCGATGCTCGGGTCGTTCCAGCTGGCAACCGTGCCGGAGAAGATTCCCACCAGGGCTTCACGGCTCAGCTTCAGTTCCGGTACGCCCTCCACGTTGTAGACGACCACGATGGCGCCGGCCGCCATGGGGAGCTCGCGCACGCCGCCCGGCACTTGCGCGGCTTGTTGCTCGGTGAGCGGAAGGTCCGAGCCGACGAAGTCGGCACGGCCACCAATGAAGTCCCTTAAACCTCCTGCGGTGCCGATGCTTTGGTAGTCCACGAGGACCTTCGGATGGGCCAGGTAATAGTCTCGGAACCAGCGCAAGTAGAGTGGCGCAGCGAAGCTGGCACCGGTGCCGAGGAGTCTGAGCGTGTCTTGCTCGCCTTCTTCGGCCTGCGCCGGGGCAATGAATGCAATTAGCAACGCGGGGATGAACAAATGGCGCAGCCAGGCCGTTGGGCGACGGGTATGGGGCATGTTTTGGTCCTCGGCTCCAAGGTGATGACGGGATAACGCGACGAATGCAGAGGGTACGGCAGCCCCGATAGGGGTCTTGTTCTCTGCTCCGGCGGCGGAGTATAGGGCCCGAATTCTGCGTCTTGCCACCGCGGGCCCGTCATCGAAGCGTCATCGTTCTGTCATATGCCGCTGACTGAGATGAAGTCCAGGCCGTCATAACATTGTCATATCGTTACGGTGGCTCATGCACAAGCCATCCTCGTACGTTGAGCTGAGTACTGCGGAAAGATTTCACCGGCCTTTTTGGCCCGTGGGGTGTCAGATTAAGGCGGAGCTTGCCGGTACCGGGCACAGGCGCTGATACCAGGACTGGGCGTCCAAGCCTTGGCCCTTGGCCTTCGGCCCTGGCCAGTAAACGACCCCCTGGTCTGCCGGCGCTCGAGTCGCTCGTCGGTCTGAGGCATCGCCTCGCTAGACTTACGGCATGAGTCGCTCTGGGGTGGTCGTGATGCTGGATGTTTACTGTGAGCGTGCGGGCGCCGCGGGTCTCTGGGCCGAGCCGCTGAACGCGGTGACCAATCTGGCCTTCCTCGCCGCGGCGGTGCTGATGGCGCTGCGGTTGCGACGCATGCCCAGGCGCACCTGGGGTCACGCTTGGGATCTGTGGCTCTTGACGCTGGTGCTGGGGGCCATCGGCATCGGCAGCGGTCTGTGGCATACCTTCGCGACGCGGTGGGGCCTGCTGGCGGACGTGCTGCCCATCACCGTCTTCATCAACGGTTACCTGCTTGCCTTCGGCTGGCGGATGCTCAGGCTGCGCTGGGTGGGGCTGCCGTTATTGTGGCTGGGCTATCAGACGGGCACTGTGGGCCTCTTGTTGGCAGTGCCGGCGGATGCACTGAACGGGTCCGTCGGTTATCTGCCTGCGCTCGCGTTCCTCGTGGGCTTCGCGCTCTGGCTCCGTGGTCGTGACGGCCGGATGGCGTTGACCATGGCGCTCGCTGCGGGGCTATTCGCGCTTTCGCTGACGTTCCGCACACTGGATGCGACCCTGTGCGGCGTGTTGCCGATGGGCACGCATTTCCTGTGGCACCTGCTCAATGCCGCGCTCTTGTTCCTGCTGCTGGACGCGCTTGCGCGTGCGCGGCCCGCCGGCGGGTCCTAGGCAATGTGACGCAGGCCAGCAGACAAAGCAGTCACAAGCGCCGACCTGGAGACCTATCGCGCACCCGCAGGTGAGGACGACTGGGACGCCGCGCAGCGCGTGCCGGCCTATGTCGAACGCGAATTTCGTCGTGACCTCGGGTGCGGCATTCTCGCCTAGGGTTTCGCCCGCGCCCGCTGCCTGGACTGTCGGCATGATTTTCGCGTTGCGTTCTCGTGTCAGGGGTGTGGGCTGTGCACGTCGTGCAACGCCCGGCCTAAGGCGTAAGACCGCGGCGCACCTGGTCGATCACGTTTCCCCGCCGCTGCCGGTGCGTCAGTGGCCAAATTCTGAACAAGGCTCTCGGAGCCCAAACGGCTGCGCTGGTACCTCGTGCGTGAGCCGCAGGCGCTCAGCGATTTGACAGGCATCCAGGCATGGTAGAACGAACAAGGGGTGCCGGAGGTCGGCGGCCGGCTTGTCGCCGAGATCTGCCAACGCGTGGAGGCGCTTGCCGCCCAGCCGGAGATCGGACGGACCATTCCGGAGTTTGACCAGCCCTTCCTGCGTGAGCTGATCCATCCGCCCTTCCGGATCGTCTACCGCCGGGACCCGTCGCGCGTGCGCGTCGTTCGTGTCTGGCGTCGCGAACGGTTGTCGCGGCTGCCAGCATCGGCCAAGTCCCAGGACCCTGAAGGATGAGCATTGTCTGCAACGCCCCGGCGCTGCGCTATCCTCCTCCGCTTGGGTACCAGCCCAAACCGTCCTGGATTGGTCGTTGGCTGCTTCAGCGCAGCTCACCCACCCGCCTGGGACGATGACGATGTGCCGGAGGTGATGCCGGACTGGGACCTCCTCTAACAGCCCGACCCCGCGAGTTTGATCAGCGCGTCTCCTGTTATCCGTTAGTCCGGTGTCGTGATCGGCGAGGCGGCCCAATTGGCGTACAAGGGTTCCGGGTCTGGTCTTTAGCGAATCAACGCAATCTTCACAGCAACTTTCATCTCCCGCCAAACGGTATCCGCTGTCATTGCTGCTATCCCGCGCTCCATAGCAACGGCGAGGCAGGCGCGATCGCCAAGCGATAGTCCGAGGACGCGCGAAGGCGGCAATAAGCGTGCGCAAAGAATGGCTTGCGTCGACGAAAAGGGCACTATCTCCAGCGGCGAGTCGGCCAACCGCATCGCGATGGGCTCCGGGTCATGTCCATCGCAAGCAAATCGACTCAGCGTCTCGGAGAGGTTGACGGTCGAGATACAGGCATCATTGATCGCCTTGGCCACGATCTCATGTCCCGGTTCCCGAAATAGGAACGCCAGCAGCGCCGACGCGTCTAAGGCAATCATTCGCCCTGCGCCTCGCGTCGTCGCTCGGCAATCAGGTCATCCACGACATGGGGCGGCTTGTCCGCGCCATACAAATCATCCACCATTCCCTGCAGCGCCGTGAGATCCTGCGCGCCGTTCGATTGCCGGCATGCGTTGGCCAAGATCTCCCGGGCCTCTGCCTCCATGCTGCGACCCGAGCGTGCCGCACGCACACGCAGGCTTGCATGGACCGAATCGGGAAGATTGCGGACGTTCAGCGTTGCCATGGACGCGTCCTTCTCGTGCTCTAAACCAGGTTGGCAGCAGCGTAGTCAATGTTGGCGTTGATATCAACCACTCCCCGCGCTCGCGGCTTGTTTGGGTTTGCCCAAGAGGCTATCCCGAGGCGGCGAAGATGATGCTACAGCGCCCGCCGCTGCAAACCGCTACCGAATCGACTGGGACCTCGCCAGGTCCGCGGGTAGGGCCTGCCCTTGCGACATTCGACGGACCACCGCTAGGCCGTCCACATGGCCTTGCGCGTATGGCAATACCCGCTATGCGGAACTCGGCGGGGTTTGAAGATCAGACATGATCCCGTCAGCGACATGACGGTGCTCGCCGGTGGTGCAAGCGGGTGCGGTGCACGGCGAGACCAATCATCCTAAAAAAAGAGCAGTTGCCCGCTTCAGGGTGTTTTCACGTCTCTGTGATGCCAACGTCATCCGGCGCTACCTGCTTGGCGATCATCCGGAGCTGTCGCGCATGGCCAAGGCATTCTTCGACGGCGTCCGCGCCGGAGAGGGGGCGGTGCCTATGTCGCCGAGAGCGTCGTCGTCGGGCGCGTCTACGTCATCCAGCGCGTCTACAAGGTCCCGCGCCCGGAGCTCGCCGAGAAGCTTACGCCCCTGCTCGGCTTCGGCAGAATCTCAGGCGAGCAGATCGCCCTGCTGCGCCACGCCCTCGCGCTCGATGCCGAGGCCCATGTCAGCTTCCTCGATGCCCTGATCGCTGCGATGGCTATTGCCAAAGGACTACCGGTCGAGACCTACGACAAAGACCTCAACTAAGGTCCTCGCCCGCTGAACCATCCCATCCCGAACCAAGACCGCCAAGCGCGTCACCACCGCCCAGGAGCTCGGCGCCATCATCAATTCTGCGCGCCAGATGATGCACAAGGACACGGGCCCCAACGGCGACCTCGACCGCCTGCACATCGCCGCGGCGGTGCTGATGGCCGTGCGGCTGAGGCGTCTGTCCAGGCGCGCTTGGGATTACGCTTGGGATCTGTGGCGCTTGGCGCTGGTGCTAGGGGCCATCGGCATCAGCGGCGGTCTGTGGCATACCTTTGCGACGCGGTGGGGGCTGCTGGCGGACGTGCTGCCCATTACAGCAAGAGCAGTCCGGTCAGCCCGGTGTTTGATGGGCGATGCAGTCGAGGTCGTAGACCTTGATGGGCCCCTTGCGGCGCACGCGCACGGCGGTGAGGTTGCGGCCCCAGACGCAGCCCGTGTCGAGTGCCCAGACGTTGTGCTCAGCGAGGTAACCCAGGGTGGACCAGTGGCCGAACAGGATGCGCGTCTCACGGCTGGCGCGGGCGGGCACCTTGTACCAGGGTAGGGCGCCCTCCGGCTGCGTGCCGGGAAGCGCCTTCTCGTCCAGCAGCAGGCGACCGTCGGGGGTGCAGTAACGCAGGCGCGTGAAGCAGTTCGTGATAAAGCGCAGCCGGTCGATGCCGGCCAGGGCATCGGACCACTGATCCGGCTGGTTTCCATACATGGCCTGCAGAAAGTCCGCGTGGCCGGGTCCGCGCAACTCGACCTCCAGCTCCTGGGCGCAGGCGCGCGCCTTAGCCAGGTCCCATTGCGGCGGCAACCCGGCGTGGATCATGGCGAAGCGTTTGTGGTCGCTGTGGTGGAGTAGGGGACGATGGCGCAGCCAATGCAAAAGCTCGTCGCGGTCCGGCGCCGTCAGGATGTCGTCCATGGTGTCCTTCTTCCCTTGGCGCTTGCGCCCGGCCGCCAGCGCCAGAAGGTGGAGGTCGTGGTTGCCCAGCACTACGATGGCGCGCTCGCCTAGCGCCTGGAACCAGCGCAGCACCGACAGTGAGCCGGGTCCGCGGTTTACCAGGTCGCCGACGGACCAGAGCTTATCCGTGGCGGGGTCAAATTCGATGTGGTCCAGGAGCCGACGCAACTCGTCGTAGCAGCCCTGGATGTCGCCGATGGCGTAGGTGGCCATGAGTCAAGACAACGGGACAGTTGGCATTCAGCATGCGCTGATGGGCCAGGGTTCAGGCGCAACCACCACGCGCGTCGCGCGCGTGGGCGCGCGTTGCAACCGGACGTTGTGGTGTCTCTGCTGAGCGGCTAATGCAGCCGCCCCCGGTCGCCCAGGGAGAAGGCCGGAATCTCCGCATCGAAGCGCGTACCGTCGTCGGCGAGCATAGCGTAGCTGCCATGCATGCTGCCCACGGGTGTGGCGATCTGCGTGCCGCTGGTGTAGCGGAAGGATTCGCCGGGCTCCAGGTGCGGCTGCTCGCCGACCACACCCGCGCCGCGCACTTCCTGCACCTTGCCGTCGGCATCGGTGACGACCCAGTGTCGATTCAGCAGCTTGGCGGGCACCCGCCCGGTGTTGCGGATGGTAATGGTGTAGGCGAAGACGAAGCGATGATCGGTCGGGTCCGATTGTTCGGCGATGTAGTCGCTGACCGCGCTCACTTCGATGCGGTAAGGCTCTTCAGCTGCCATAAGGTGGCTCCTAATCAGGTGTCTTGGAATGGCGCGACGCGTTGTTGTTCATGGTTGCGGCGGCCGTCAGCGGCGGCGCGTCGATCGGGTGTTGGCCGGCACGGCGCGCACCGGCGCAACTCCCGCTGCAACCGCGGACCATGCGCGTTGCCGTACGCGGAAGGTGTGAATCATGCAAAACCTGTGATGCCGCGCTCTGAGCCACGACAGAAGGCGACGATGGTCTGCGTGTCCGGTCCGGGCAGCTCCTGCTCGGCAAGCGGCAGGGCGTCCACCAGCCGCAAGCCCGACCGGAACAGGAGTTTGTAGACGGCCTTGATGCGTGCGCGCCGCTTCGCGTCGAAGCCCTGGCGCTTGAGCCCAACTAGATTGAGGCCAATGAGGCGCGCGCGTTGGCCGTTGGCGATGACAAACGGCGGTACATCCTTGGGCACCCCGCTCACGCCCCCCAGCATCACATGGGCGCCGATGCGGCAGAACTGGTGCACCGCCACCTGGCCGGAGACGAACACGTGGTGGTCCAGCTGCACATGGCCAGCGAGGGTTGCTGCATTGGCGAAGACATTGTCGTCGCCCACGCTGCAGTCGTGCCCCACATGGCTGTAGGCCATGAAGAAATTGCGGCTGCCGATGCGCGTGCCCGCAGTGGTTTTCACGCCGTGGCTGATATTGACGCCCTCGCGGAACTGGTTATCGTCGCCGATGGTGAGCGGTGTGGCTTGAGCGGTGCTGTAGCCCAGGTCCTGCGGCTCCGCGCCCAGGGTCACGCCGTGGTAGACCCGGTTATTGCGTCCGAGGCGGGCCTGGCCATAGATCCTGACACAGCTGGCCACCACACAGCCCTCACCCAGTACGGCGCCGGACTCGATGATCGAATACGGACCGACCTGCACACTCGGATGCAGCTCCGCGCCGGGCTCGACGATGGCGGTGGGGTGAAGCATGGCTTCTAGGGGCTAGGGGCTAGGGGCTAGGGGCTAGGGGCTAGGGGCTAGGGGCTAGGGGCTAGGG
>CAZGCI010000137.1:0-8126 GCA_964524185.1 uncultured Thiohalocapsa sp.
GCCTACCTGCACGCCGTCGTCACCCACGACATCAGCTTCGGCGTCGGCCCGGCCGGTACGGGCAAGACCTATCTCGCGGTTGCCTGTGCCGTCGAGGCGCTGGAGAGCGATCGCGTGCGGCGGCTTCTGCTGGTGCGCCCGGCGGTGGAGGCCGGCGAGCGGCTGGGCTTTTTGCCCGGCGACCTGGCGCAGAAGATCGATCCTTATCTGCGCCCGCTGTACGACGCCCTGTTCGAGATGCTGGGCTTCGAGAAGGTCAACAAGCTCATCGAGCGTAACGTCATCGAGGTCGCACCGCTCGCCTACATGCGCGGGCGCACGCTGAACGACGCCTTTATCATCCTGGACGAGGCCCAGAACACCACGGCCGAGCAGATGAAGATGTTCCTCACCCGCATCGGCTTCGGCTCCACGGCCGTCATCACCGGTGACGTCACCCAGATCGACCTGCCCCGCGGGCAGCCCTCCGGCCTCAAACAGGCGCTCAAGGTACTGCAGGGCGTCCCGGGCATCGGCTTTACCCACTTCGGCGCCCGCGACGTGGTGCGCCACGCCCTGGTGCAGCGCATCGTCAATGCCTACGATGCACATGATTGCCAACAGGACAGCCGCGAGCACCACCGCCAGAGCCACTCGGAGCCCCGCCAGCGCGGCGACGACACGTGAGCACCACCGACCAATCCGCGAGCGCGCAAGACGGGGAGCCTCCGTCTCCCAGACCCGGGGCACCCCACCTTCAACTCAACGTCCAGCGCGCCTGCGACGCGGCCGATCTCCCCGACGATGCGCATCTTGCGGCGTGGGTGGGTGCGGCTCTCTCCGTCGGTGCGGCGGAGCAACATGCCACGGCGGCGCTGACACTGCGCGTGGTCGACGCCGCCGAGGGCGCCGCCCTGAACCAACGCTTCCGGGGTAAAACCGGCCCCACGAATGTGCTTTCCTTTCCATTCACGCCGCCGGCGGGCTTGCCCCCAGAGGCGCTGGATGAGCTGGCAGAGGAGCTGGGCGTGGAGCTGGGCGCAGAGTTGGGCGACCTGGTCATCTGCGCCCCGGTGCTGCGCCAAGAGGCCGCGGCACAGGGCAAGACCCTCAACGCCCATACGGCACACCTAGTGGTGCACGGCACCCTGCACCTGCTGGGCTTTGATCACATCGAGCCCGATGCGGCCGACCGGATGGAGGCCCTGGAAACCGCCATCCTCGCCGGGTTAGGATTTTCAACACCCTACGAGGTCCCCGAAGAGCCTCATGACGAGCGACCAAGCGCGTAACCACGCGCAACCCATGCCCTGGCGCAAACGGATCTGCCGCCTTTTGGGCCGGGAGCCCAAGGACCGGGCCGGACTGATCGAAGTATTGCAGGATGCCGAGCGCGAAGGCCTGCTGGACCGCGACGGCCTTGGCATGATCGAGGGCGTGATGCAAGTCGGCGACCTGCGCGTCGGCGACATCATGATCCCCCGCGCTGAGATGGTGAGCGTGCGCCGCGACGACCCGCTGGAGCGCATCGTCGAGATCGCCGTGGACTCCGCCCATTCGCGCTTCCCGGTCACCAGCGAGGACAAGGGCGAGGTCATCGGCATCCTGCTCGCCAAGGACCTTCTGAGCTACTGCACCGAGAGCCGCCACCAGGGCGCCTTCAACATCCGCGACCACCTGCGCGGCGCCGTCTTCGTGCCCGAGAGCAAGCGTCTCAACGTGCTGCTGAAAGAGTTTCGCTCCAGCCGCAACCACATGGCCATCGTCGTCGACGAATACGGCAGCGCCGCCGGGCTGGTCACCATTGAGGACGTATTGGAGCAAATCGTCGGCGACATTGAAGACGAGCACGACCACGACGAAGGCGCGTTCATCTTCAAGCGCGGCAAGGGCGAATACACCATCAAGGCCCGCACCAGCATCGACGACTTCAACGAGTATTTCGCCAGCAACCTGGAGGCCGGCGAGCTCGATACCGTCGGCGGCCTCGTCGTCAGCGCCTTCGGCCGCCTGCCCACCCGCGGCGAGCACACCGAGGTCGACGGCTTCCGCTTCACCATCATGCGTGCCGACAGCCGGCGCGTGCACCTCCTGACGGTCCGCCCACCGGCCACGGCGGCAGATTGAGACTCAACGCCGCGGCGGCATCGAGACGGCAGCGGGTTACGCGCTGCTCGAGCGCGCACCGTCCACGCGGGGTGCGTCAGCGGCTGCACCGCTTGCGTTCTTCGTCCATCGCCGCCCCGATATCCGCCGCCACCTCCGACATCTCCGCAGGCGCCCGGGCTTACTCGCCCCGCCTCGAGTGGCAGTGCAATCACCAGGGGTCGTAAGACCTCATGCCTTGCGTCCGTGCGCGTTCCTCGGCGTTAAGCGGACAGCCTTGAACAGCGGGGCTCAGTTGAATTGGTGATCCGGTTGGTTGATACAGTCGTCCGGTCAGTGTTCTCCTGTCTGCTCCGTTGCACGCCGGATGTTGGAGGAACGGCCCTTGGATCTCGACCAACCCTTCATCGCGCTGATCGTGCTCGGCCTGTTGTTGCTGCTGGGAAAGTGGCTGCGCCAACGGGTTGGGATCTTCGCGCAGCTCTATTTGCCGAGCGCCATCAGCGCAGGCGTCATCGCGCTGCTGCTCGGCCCGCAGGTGCTCGGACGAGTGGCGGAGCGGTTTCCGGACGGGGCAGCAGGGCTCTCCGGCGGTCTCTTTCCCGCAGCACTGCTCGAGGTGTGGTCCGGCCTGCCCGGGCTGCTGATCAACGTGGTCTTCGCGTCGCTCTTTCTCGGCAAGATGCTTCCGGGCCCGCGCGCTATCTGGAAGCGCGCGGGCCCGATGGTGGCCCACGGGCAGACCATGGCCTGGGGTCAGTACGTCATCGGCCTGACGCTGGTGCTGGTGCTGCTGACTCCCGTCTTCGGTATCAACCCCATGGCAGGGGCCCTGATCGAGATCGGGCTCGAGGGCGGCCACGGTACGGCCGCCGGCTTGGCCGAGACCTTCCGGGAGCTCGGCTTCGAGAGCGGTGCGGACCTCGCCCTTGGACTCGCCACCATCGGCATCGTCGCCGGCGTATTGCTGGGCACCTTGCTGGTGAACTGGAGTGTGCGCACCGGCCGGTTGTACCTCGACCCCACGCGGGACCTGGATGCTGAGCGCCTCAGCGAGCATGACGAGCGGGAGCCAGCACCGAGGCTCGCACGCACCCGCTCCATCGATCCGTTGTCGATCCACCTCGGTTTCATCGCCCTCGCGATCGCCCTCGGCTGGCTCCTGCTGCAGGGCCTGATCTTACTGGAGGCCCATACCTGGAACGCCGATGGCACCGGGCTGGCGCTGATGACCCACATCCCGCTCTTCCCGCTCGCGATGCTGGGCGGGGTCATCGTGCAGGTTGCGCTGATGCGCATGGGCCACGCGCGCGCACTGGATCGGCGCATGATCAACCGTGTTTCGGGGGCGGCCCTGGACGTGCTGATCGCCTCGGCGCTGGCGACCCTGTCGCTGGCGGCGGTGGGGGCGCATATCTGGCCGTTCCTCATTCTTGCGATCGCTGGCATCGCCTGGAACCTGTTTGGGTTCATCGTCCTTGCGCCCCGAATGTTTCGGCGCGACTGGGTTCCCATGGGGCTTGCCAACTTTGGCCAGGGGCTTGGCATGACCGTGGTTGGCCTGCTGCTGGTGCGCATGGCCGACCCCGACAACCGCACAGGCGCGATGGAGAGTTTCGGCTACAAGCAACTGCTGTTCGAGCCTATCGTCGGTGGCGGCCTATTCACCGCCATGTCGCTGCCGCTGATCCATGAACTCGGCGCCCTGCCGGTGCTTGTGGGCACGGCCATTCTGATGATCGGCTGGCTGATTTTCGGCCTGCTGGCATTTCGCGGCCGCGACAGATCGCAGGACGATCGCGGAGCCCGGTCGATGGCGAGCGCGGCAGAAGACGCGGCGGTCCAATAGCGCGCCTGCGACTGGGTTCTCCGGCATTGCCCGCTGTGGGCTTGCACGCGTTCGTGCGCTGAGAGCTCAGGCAGGGCGCCCCTGCAATTCCCGGAGCCCGTCGTTCATCGCACCCGCCGGCATCCCGGCACCCGCCCTAGACGCGGACAAGATTCGGACGGCGCCTACCGGCATTCGGCGTGGGCGATCAGCGGGTGCGCTGCGATGCGCCCAAGGCGCTGACCGGCATCGGGATCGTTACGGAGCTGGGCGTCCAGGAAGAGACCGACCGCCTCGGCGATGAGCGCGCGGATCGGCGCCGCCGGGCCGACGAGCGGCTGATCAAGGAACGCGCGACCGCTGGTGGGATCGAACGGGTCAGTCACCGCGAAGTGGTTGGCGCCCTCGATGAGCAGCAGCCAGCTGTCGCGCCGACCACCAGCGATGGCCTCATTGAACGTCCGCCGCAGCGGGGTGGCGGCGTCGGCCCACTCGGTGCCGTAGCGCTGTGCGCTGTTGGCGATGACCCCGTCGTTGGTCCCGCCGAGGAGCAGCAGCGGCAGCTCGTCGGGCAGCGCCAGGAAGGTGCCGGGCGGGAAGCCCAGTTGGACGAAGCCAGCCGTGTGGGCGGCGTAGGCGAAGGCACCGGCGAGCTGCGGCGCACAGCGTCGGCTTGCGCTCTCGATGGCGACGCGCCCACCGGCGGAATGGCCGCCCAGCACCACGCGCTCCAGGTCGAGCAGTCCAGCCAGCGGGCCCTCCGCCTGGAGCGCGGCGAGTGCCGAGAGCAGGGCCGGCAGCGCTGCAGCGGTGGGGCCTTCACCGTAGGCCTCCGGCGTGAGCCGGCTCGCATCGAGCCCGGGACTCAGCGCAACCATGCCGGGCAGGTCCTGCGCGATCCATGCGAAGGTCACAACGACGACGCCACGTTCGGCCAGGGACATGGCGAGCCAGCGATAGCCCTCGGGGTGGCAGTTGATACCGCCGAAGAAGAGCACCACCGGAAAGGGAGCGCGGCGCGTATCAGGCGGAATCTGGCCAAACTCGCGTGCCGCTGCGTCGACCGCCTGGTCATTGGCGGGATAGAAGACCTTGAGGTGGAGCGTGTCGTACGGCGCGGCTGCCGTGCGGACCTTGGCGGCTCGGTAAAGGGCTCGAACAGACATGGCGAGGGCGCTGGATGGTCGTAATGGCTGGGCCGATACCCGGAACATGCCACCGCCCAGCGGAGCGCACAAGCCGGCTCAACGGTTGGCGGCACGCCGGGCCGACTGATCTGCAGTCACCCTAGCGACCAGCGTATCTCTCCGCCGTACGTAAGCCCCCGGGGGCAAGGTTCCGGGCATTGGGCATTGCGTTTATATCAGAAATTGCTTATATTCTGACTTTCCAAACTATGCAGACGGGTCCACAGCCTGGGCTGCGCTGCTCAACAACGTCGAGCGGTCGCCCGCGGCCGTCATCAGATCCATCGGAGTTTCCGCTATGCACACAGAGTCCATGATCCTGCCCACCACCGACACTCATCAGGACGTGGTTCAAGGTAGTACCTTACCCATTCAGCGGGTGGAGCCCAACGCGCCGATCCAATGGCTTGCGCAGGGATGGGACACGCTGCTCAAGACACCCTTGGTCAGTCTCTTCTACGGCACGCTGTGCGCCGCCGCCGGGTTCGGTGCGCTGAGCATGAGCCGGGCCATGCCCGGATTGACGGTGAAGTTCTTGATCGCCCTCCTGCTGTTGGGGCCGTTCCTGGCTGCAGGGCTCTATGTCACGGCACGCCGCCATCTGGCGGGCGAGCAAATCGGGATTCGCGCCAGCTTCGCGCTGTACGGTCAGCGCCGTTCCAGCCTTGCGCTGTTTGGCTTGTTCCTGGTGTTCGTCGTGGCGACCTGGACCATGGCCTCCGCCGTGATCTTTGCCATCAAGGTCACCACGCTGGCGCCAACTTCCAGCGGCTACGTGACCCTCTTGGGCGGCGGGATGGACCCGCTGATGACGCTGTTCATGCTGGCGAGCAGCGCGCTGCTAGGCGCGGCAGTGTTCGCCGCTAGCGTCGTTGCCGTACCGTTGATCGTCGACCGTGATGCCGGCCCCGTCGCCGGAGTTCAGGCAAGCTGGCGGGCCGTCACGCTGAATCCGTGGCCGATGTTGCGCTGGGCTGGCCTCATTCTTGGCCTGATGCTGGTTGGCGCGCTCACCGCGTTTGTCGGCATGATCGTGATCTTCCCGTTACTCGGCTACGCTAGCTGGTATGCCTATCGCGACCTGGTTGGCGTGACGGAGTAGTCTCAACCCGCGTTGTCGTGCCAGCGGACGGCGCGTCACCCGACCCAGCCTCAGCGCCTGCCTCCAACTGGTCCGTGACCAACGGGGCCGGCAGCGTCCCGCCGGCTGCGACCACCTCGCCCCCAAAGCGGCGTCGTAATAGCCAGAAAAGCAGTATCAACACCAATACCAGACCGAGCGCCACCAGGATATTGCCGAGGCGCGGTTCCGACAGAGACTCGCCAAGGTACACGAACACAGCGGCATAGGCGGCGGAGATCCCGAAGCAGACGGCGAAGTATTGGGGAAAGCTCACCCCACACATGCCCACCAGATAGTTCTTCAAGAACATAGGCACCCCGGGGGCAAGCTTGATCAGGATTGCGTAGCGCAGTGCATGATGGGGCTGCGGCGTTGGCAACCGGAGCCGGGCGCGGGTGGCGAGACGCTCGATCCAGCCGCGCAGGACGCTGTGCACGATGGCGTAGGACAGGGCCACGTTGAAGGCGAGCGCCAATGTGATCCCGAACAGATTGACCCAGCCGGAAAAGGTGGCGCCCGCGAGAATGAAGAAGGGCGTCGGCGGCACCCCGACGGCCGGCAGTAGGGCGAGGGCAGCGAAGAACGGCAACGGCCCGGCCTCGCGCTTCCATTCAGAAAAGCCCTGCGGCTCAAAATGGATCCAGAAGACCAGGACGGTCGCGATGATCGTGACGATCAGCAGCAACCCGCCAATGCCCCGCAGGATCCTGGGCACACGGCGCGGCGGGCGAAGCGATGCCCAGGGACGGGGGTCGGACGGAGCCAAGGGCGACTTGCAGAAATGCGGTTCGATCAGACTTGCTTGACGGCGACAAGCAGTTGCAGGTGCGTCAAGTTTGCGAGGCTCCGCCGCCGTGTGTCGGACGCCGGCAGAGCCCACCATAGCAGCGACCGAAGAACAGTCGTTACCGGCGGCGCGGCGGTCGGTAACTAGCTCCCGTGCCCGGGCTAATCGCAATTCGCTGTCCCATCACTCACTCGGTCCCACGTGTATCTGACGCACCGCCGCAATGGAACAGCGCAAGAGAGCGGCGTGCCTAAAGATCCGCTCAGATGAGTGTTCCGCTCAGTAGGAACACCAATGAACCGACAACCAGGGCGCCGATGAACAGCGAGATCAAGAACGTCCACAACACCGAGCGGCCGACGCGGCGATTGATGATTTTGAGCTCCTCCTGCAGCTGCTCCGGCAACTGTTGGAATCGCTGTTCCTGCGTTTGGGTCCGTTTATCCACGGCCTCGATACGCCGATCCAGCCGCGTTAAGCGTAGCTCGATCTCGTCGCGGATGTTCGTCAAACGCGCCTCGATCCCTTCCTGCTGGCGCTCGATGGCCTGCTGCACGGACGAGAAGCGTTTCTCGAGCTGCTCATTCTGCGCCTTCAGCAGTCGGCGATGTTGCTCCAGGGCGTCATCGATTGCGTCGATACGCTCGACCAAGTCCCGCTGGTCTCGCGCTGGAGCGATCAGAGACAGCTCCTCAAGCCAGGTGCTGAGGTTGTCCTTGATGAAGTCGATGTCTTTTTGGCGAAGGGTCATGGCTCATCTAGATGAATCGTCAGCTTCGAACGAGGACGGCAGTCTAACAGAGCGGGCAGCGACCTGCGTTGCCGGCCCATGGGCACGAGGATCTTCCCGCGTCTGCGACGCCAGGGGCGGTACGGGTCCGCGCTAGGCGGACATCCCAAGCGGACCGGGTATCAGACTGATGGGTGCGCCTCTGCACGGCAGCGGCCCCCGCGGCACCGCGGGCCGAACGGCCCGCGGCGAAGGGCGTTGGCAGCCGTCACACGTGCCGGGCGTCCATCATGCGCTCGATGATGGGCTGGAGGATGATCTCCATCGCGAAGCCCATCTTGCCGCCGGGCACGACCATGGTGTTGCGCCGCGACATGAAGGAGTCG
>CAZGCI010000138.1:0-5973 GCA_964524185.1 uncultured Thiohalocapsa sp.
GCCGGGCGCTACGACAGCCCGGCCCATCACCACCACGAGACCGGCACACCAGGGGCCACTTGCGTCGCCTGCCATCTGCCGCAGCGCCTATACATGCAGGTGGACGAGCGCGCAGACCACAGCCTGCGGGTCCCGCGCCCGGACCTGACCCTGTCGATCGACACGCCCAACGCCTGCAATGGCTGCCACACGGATCGGGACGCCGGCTGGGCGGCGGACGCCATCGCGGGGTGGGCCGGCCCCGGTCACCGTCTCGCACCCCATTTCGGGGAGGCGCTGCACGCCGGGCGCCAGGGGACACCGGACGCCGGGCGGCGGCTCCTCGCGCTCGCGACGGACGCCAGCCAGCCCGCCATTGCCCGGGCCAGCGCGCTTGATCTGCTGGGGGAGCTGCTCGGGGAGCTGCCGGGGGAGCCGCGGGCGCCGGCCGAGGCGATGAGCCCACCGCGCCTCCTCGGCGACCCCGACCCGCTGGTGCGCGCCGCCGCAGCCCGCCGTCTGGCCCACGCCGACGGCGAGACCCGGCTGCGACTCGGCCTGCCGCTGCTGGAGGATCCGGTGCGACTGGTCCGCATCGACGCGGCGCGCAGCCTGGCGCCGCTGCTCGGCGCCGCACTCCCGGCCAGCCTGCACGCGGCCATCGGCGCAGGGGTCGAGGAGTACCGCGCGGCGCAGCGGGTGAATGCCGATCGACCGGCCGCGCAGCTCAACCTCGGCCTGATCGAGACGGACGCCGGCGACGCGCAGGCCGCGGAGACCGCCTACCGTGCGGCGCTGCGCCTCGCCCCGGACTTCGTCCCGGCCTACGTCAATCTGGCGGACCTCTACCGCATGACGGGGCGCAACGCCGAGGCGATCGCTTTGCTCACGCAGGCAGCCGCGGCGCTGCCGGCGGCCGCTGACCTGCACCATGCCCTCGGTCTGGCGCTGGTGCGGGCCGATCGGTACGCCGAGGCCGTCGCCGCCCTCGGTCGGGCCGCGGCACTGGCCCCGGAGCGCCCGTACCTGGCCTATGTCCACGCGCTGGCGCTCAAGGAGACTGCCGGCGCGGAGCCTGCGCTCGCTGTGCTCGAAGCGGCGCGCCATCACCATCCGCGAGATCCGGACCTGCTGCTTGCGCTGGCGACCATCCATCGCGACGCCGGTCAACTGGAGGCCGCACTGGCCTATGCGCAGGACCTCGCGCGCGCGCATCCGGATGATCCGCAAGCAGCTGCGCTGCTCGCGACGCTCGCCGATGCCAAGGACGAGTGACGCCCAACCATGCCCGCGGGCGGCGCCTGGCCTGCCCGGCGAGGGTTCGCTGCGTATCGCACCGCTCACGGGTCTACCGGCGCTGCTGCGCGAGCACGGGCTCGACCCAACCGCGGTGATCCAGGGGCAGGGATGCGACCCGACGCTGTTCACGGACGTCGACCAGACGATTCAATTCAGTGCCGCGGGCCAGCTGCTGGCGCACACGGCCGCGATCACGCCCTGTCGCTACCCTGGGCTGGCGCTTGGCCGGCACTGGGGTATCGAGACGCTCGGCGCCGTCGGTCGCGCGGTGCGGCTGGCGCCCGATGTCGGCACCGCGCTGCGCTGCCTGATCTTGCACATGCATCTGCACGACCGCGGTGCGGTGCCCTACCTCTGGACCAGCGGCGAGCAGGCGTTATTCGGTTACACCCTGTACTGCAGCGACGTCCCCGGCACGGACCACATCTACGACGGCGCCCTGGCGATCGCCCAAAACCTCATGCAGGAGCTTGGCGGGCCGGGGTGGCGCCCCACCGAGGTCCACTTCTTCCGCGGCCGGCCCGAGGAGCTTGCGCCGTTTCGCGCGCATTTCTGCGGTCGCTTGCGCTTTGGGGCGCAGCAGGCCGGCGTCGTCTTTCCGGCAGCCGACCTTCAGCGCCCGGCGGTGACCGCCGATCCGGACCGATATGCCGCCGCGCTGCGCGAGCTCGAGGCGCTGGATGCCGCGAGCGGTTGCGGGCTCGCGGACAAGGTGCTGCGCGTGCTCCGTGGGCTGATGGCCTCCGGTGCCGCGCTGCGCGAGGCCCCACTCGATCGCGCCGCGGTGGCAGCGCTGTTCGCACTCCACCCGCGCACGCTGAACCGGCGGTTGCGGGCCGAAGACACGAGCTTCGCCGCACTGCTGGCATCGGCACGCCACGACATCGCGCGCGAATTGCTGCGCGATACGCGGCTGCGGGTCGACGATATCGCGGGCATACTCGGGTACGCCGAGGCCGTCTCTTTCTGTCATGCCTTTCGCGCTTGGACAGGCACCACGGCGACCGCCTGGCGCGCGGTGCATGGTCGGCAATCATCGGTGGGCAGCGCGGCGAGTCCAGCTGCGGGCTGAGCGTTGCGGGCGCCGCGCATTTTGTCGCGAATCATCAGGCGCCCAGATTGAGCGCGTTGTAATTTCCTCGTTCACGGCGGGGTGTTGTCGGTCCCCGGCTCGGTGCCGGCGCTGGTCGCTGCTCGTTTCCCCCTAGCTCTTGCAACTGCCAGCCGCGCAGCACCGCCCTTCAACTTCATGCACACGGGAACATCGATGATCAGGCATCGCTTCCGCGCCGGCTGGCTCGCACTGACGATCGTGACCGGGCTGAGCGCCTGCCCCATCGCCGCGATGGCAGCCGACGACGACGGGCGCTGGCGCTTTCGCGTCGTCCCCTACCTGTGGCTGCCAACCGTCGATGCCAGCGCCGATGTGACCATTCCCCGGCTGCCGCGCGCAGACGGCACCCAGATCGGCCCGGTCAACCTCAACGCCGACGTCTCGCCGGACGACTATCTGAGCGATCTCGACATGGCCTTCATGTTCATGGGCGAGGCGCGCAAGGGACCATGGTCGATCTACACCGACCTCCTCTACACCAGCTTTGGTAGTAAGGACACGACGGTGCGCAACGTGACCGGCCCCGCGGGCCTCCTGCGCACCGACATCAACGGCCAGGCCCGCACCGACCTCAGCACGACGGTCTGGACGCTGGCCGGCGGCTACCAGGTGATTGCGCGCCCCGAGCTCACGCTCGACCTGATGGCGGGCTTCCGCTACCTGACCATGGACAGCGACCTGAAACTGACGCTGCAGGGCACGGACGGTCGCTTCTTCCGCCAATATGAGGCCTCGCTGGATCAGGACGTCTTCGACGGCATCGTCGGTCTGCGCGGCGAGCTCCTGTTTCCCGGTTCCGACTGGTTCGTGCCCTATTACGCCGACGTCGGCAGCGGTGGCTCCAACTGGACCTGGCAGGCCATGCTCGGTGTCGGCTATCGCTTCGACTGGGGCGACATCACGCTCGCCTACCGGGCGCTCGGCTACGACTTCAACAAGGACGACGCAAATCTAACGCTCGCAGGCCCGGGGCTTGGCATCGGCTTCAGTTGGTAAACAAGAATCCAATCACTCACCATCGCTGGAGAACGCCCAATGACCAAACGACGCGACGTATTGATGGGCCTGGCGGTCGCACCCGTTGTGATGTCGAGCGCGGACCTGTCCGCGACCGAGGACGCGACCAAGCAGGCCGAGTTTTTGTTTGTCCAGAGTGCGCGGCGCATGCGTTACGCCAACGGGGAGCTGACACTGGTCGATGTCAACCCCGTCACCGTGCTGTTCTCGGACCGACCCGAGCGCATTGCCGGGCAGATGCTGACGGAGGCCTTCGTACCCTTCTGGAGTGAAGGCGACGACAGCTTCGAGAAGACCCCGCCCAACGCCGATCTCGCCGTGCTCGAGGGAGGCCAGAACGCGAATGTCGTGCTGACATTGCACGAACCGCGTCTGCAAGGGCGCGACCTGAGCTACCGCGTCGACCTGCTGGAGGGTAAGCCGCCGACGACCGGAGGCGCAGCGTCGCTGTTCATCGACATTATCGGGAGGCCGCTGTCGCCTGTCTCCTTTGCCGGCGCCAATCGCCGTATGTGGCGCCGGAGAGCCTTGTATTAGGTCCAGTCATGACGCCCTCGGCACGCGCGGCAAGGCGAGCACGGCGGCTTCTGCCGCCGCTGTGTGTGCTGCTCGCGACAGCGCTGCTGGGCGCTTGTGCTGCCCCGAAACAACGGGTGCTGTCTGATACGGCGCCGCTCGGTGCCTTCCTGACCACCGGCGCCAATCCCACGAACCCAGCCCGCGTCGATCCGCAGATTGCAGGTCAGGGTGTCATCGCCGCGATGGAGGCCCTCAATGGCCGTCCGATCATGGTGCTCGAGCTTTCGGGGGGTGGCCAATATGGCGCCTTCGGGGCCGGCTTCCTGAACGGCTGGACGCAATCGGGTACGCGCCCCGAATTCGACCTGGTCACCGGCATCAGCACCGGCGCGCTGTTGGCGACGCATGCCTTTCTTGGCACCCCGGTAGACGATGCGGTGCTCAATGCGCTCTATACGGGCATCGACCGGCGCGACATCTATCGCGATGCCGCCCTTGGGGCGCTGTTCGGCGGTCCGGCACTGAACAACACCGATCCGATGTGGGCGCTGATCCAAAAGACGATCACGCCGGACGTCGTGGCGCGGGTCGCCGCAGAGTGGGACAAAAACCGCCGCCTGCTGGTTGCCGCGACAAACCTGGACTACAGCCAGGTCTGGGTCTTCTCGCTGAGCAAGATCGCCAAGGACGGCGGTCCGGGAGCACTTGAGCTCTACCGCAAGGTGCTCTATGCCGCCGCATCGCCACCTGTCGTGTTTCCACCGGTGGAGATCGATGGCCACCTCTTCGGTGACGCTGCGGTGCGCGAAAACCTGCTGCTGATGGGGCTCCTTGGCGCCGGGCCGCCGCGTCAACTCCCGCACGATCAGCAAGGGCAGGTGTACGTCATCGTCAATGGCCAAGTCGATACGCCGCCGGATGCAGTGCCGGATGTGCTGGGTGCAATTGCCGCCGATGCCGTCGATGCGATCCTGAACGGCCGCATGGACACCACGCTGGTGCTGGCCTACGCCGGCGCCCGCATCCACGGCTATGGCTTCAACATGGTCTCTATTCCGGCCGCTGTGCCCATCAGCGGCAAGCCGCTGGCCTTCGATCAGGCCGAAATGCGCCGCGTCTTCGCGGCCGGCGAACGACTGGGCCGCAGCGCGGATCCTTGGCAGCACCAGCCACCGGCGAGCGATCAGCTGGGTCCGTGGGTCATCAGATTCTTCGATCAACAGGCGCCTAAGCCGCAATGAGCGGCGGGCATCACCACTCCACCCCGAGACGGAGAAGACAGACCATGAACACGCGGCAGCCCGATCGCCTCGCCCCTGATCGCCGCCCGATGCTTGCGGGCGCGGTCTCCGCCTGTCTCCTTTGTGCACTGATCGCATCCGCGCCGATCGTGCAAGGCCGTGACAACAGTATCTCCGGGTTCGATCAGATCACGCTGGCACCTGGTGACACCGGCACCTGCGACTCCAGCCCGTGCACGGTCTACCTGAAGATGCCCGAAGGCGAAGGCACCTACGAGGTCGTGAGCAGCGGTGACGGCCGCATTGGCGAGTATCCGGCCGGCGAGACCGTAAAGCTCGGCAGCTTCTGGAACACCCAGGCCTTTCAGATCAAGGGCATGGACGTCCCCAAGGCCTACGCCTACATCCCGAACCAACCCTAGGTCGACGAGGCGCACGCGGCCTCGCACCGCGGCACTGCGATGCGGGCCAGCGTGCGCCATGACGACCTGCCGTTCCGCATCAACGCAACCTTCATGGCGTCGTGCGACCCTGACAGATGACACGCCCGTTTCACGTTAAAGGAGACCCAATCATGTTCCCGCCATTACAAACAGCACCCGCGCGGCACATTGTCGCCGCCGTGGCCGTGGCATTGGCCGTGACTTGCATCGCATTCACGGTCGCGGCGGTGGCCGGCGATGAGGGCCCACGGCGCCACGCAGCAGGCGCCTACGACGCGGCCAACGCCAGCTACCAGGTCGTCAAAGGCGACGACCTCGCCGCCATCGCCGAGCGCTTCGGGCGCTCGGTTGCCGAGCTGAA
>CAZGCI010000138.1:6073-8040 GCA_964524185.1 uncultured Thiohalocapsa sp.
CGCCAAGGCCACCATCGACGGCGAGCAACTGCCGCCGCCGGCCCCGGCCTTCGGCGGCGTGATCAAGGACGACGCGCTGCAATCGACACCCTGGTGGCCGCCGACCGTGGTGCCGCCCAAGGATGCGCCGAACATCCTGCTGGTCCTCACCGATGATTCCGGCTTCGCCATTCCCAGCACCTTCGGCGGCGTCATCCCGACGCCGAGCATGGACCGCATCGCCAACGAGGGGCTGCGCTACAACCGCATGTTCTCCACCTCGCTGTGCTCGCCGACCCGCGCCGCGCTCATCACCGGGCGCAACCACCATTCGGTGGGCTTCGGCGTCATCGCCGAGCAGGCCACCGGCTTCCCCGGCTACGACAGCGTGATTGGCGTCGACAACGCCACCATCGGGCGCATCCTGCGCGACAACGGCTACGCCACCAGTTGGTTCGGCAAGGACCACAACACGCCCACCTACCAGGCCAGCCAGGCCGGTCCCTTCACCCAGTGGCCCACCGGTCTGGGCTTCGACTACTTCTATGGCTTCGTCGGCGGCGACGCCAACCAGTGGCAGCCGAACCTGTTCCGCAACACCACCCAGATCTATCCGTTCAACGAGTACCCCAGCACGTTGCAGATGGATCGCTCCGATCCGAAGGCGGAGATCTGGCCGGTCACGGGTGAGGAGTCTTCCTGGAACCTGATCACCGCCATGGCCGATGACGCCATCGACTGGATGACCCGCATCCACCAGACCAACCCCGACCAGCCGATCTTCATCAAGTACGCGCCGGGCTCGCAGCACGCGCCACACCACCCGACCAAGGAATGGGTCGACAAGATCAGTGCCATGCACCTGTTCGATGATGGCTATGAGAAGCTGCGCGAGCGCATCTTCGAGAACCAGAAGAAGCTCGGTGTCATCCCCGCGGATGAGGCGCTCACGCCTTGGCCGGCCGATGTCCTGAAACCCTGGGACCAGCTCACGGACGAGGAAAAGAAGCTCTACATTCGTCAGGTGGAGGTGTTTGCCGCCTACGTGGCCTATAACGACCACGAGATCGGTCGCGTGATCCAGGCCTTCGAGGACTTAGGAAAACTCGACAACACGCTGGTCATCTACATCAACGGCGACAACGGCACCAGCGCCGAGGGCGGCCCGGAAGGCACCTTCAGTGAGGTCGCGTTCTTCAACGGCGTGCGCCCGCCGGTGGATGTGCAGATGAAGTACTACGACGCCTGGGGCACCGAGTTCGCCTACAACCACATGTCCGCCGGCTGGTCCTGGGCCTTCGACACGCCGTTCGACTGGTTCAAGCAGAATGCTTCCCGGCTCGGCGGCACCAACCAGACCATGGCCATCTCCTGGCCCAAGCGCATCGAGGACAAGGGCGCGCTGCGCGAGCAGTTCATGCACGTGATCGATGTGGTGCCGACGATCCTGGAGGTCACCGGCATTTCGGCACCAGCTTATGTCGATGGCATCGAGCAGAAGCCCATCGAGGGCACCAGCTTTGCCTACACCTTCGACGCCGCGAACGCCGAGGCCCCATCCCGGCACAAGACCCAATACTTCGAGATGATGGGCCAATGGGCGCTCTACCACGACGGCTGGCTGCTCAGCACCAAGGTCGACCGCGCGCCCTGGGATGCCTTCGGCCCGGCCAATCCGGACCCGCTCAACAATCAGGTCCTGCAGCTCTACAACCTGACCGAGAACTTCAACCAGTCCGAGGATATTGCCGCCAAGCATCCGGACAAGGTAAAGGAGATGCGCGAGCTGTTCATCGCCGAAGCCAGGAAGTATCAGGTGTTCCCGCTCGATGCCTCGGTGGCGGCCAGGGTCGCCGCGCCGCGCCCGAGTCTCACCGCGGGCCTGACCGAGCTGGTCTACACCCGGCCCATGACCGGCGTTCCGCAAGGCGATGCGCCCTACCTGCTCAATACCTCCTACACCATCACCGCGGAGATCACGGTGCCGG
>CAZGCI010000139.1:0-7941 GCA_964524185.1 uncultured Thiohalocapsa sp.
GGTCTCGATGGCCGCGATCTCGGTGGCGACCCGGCGCAGCGGCCGCAGGCCCCAGCGCAGCAGCACCAGCAGCGCGATTAGCAGCAACGTGCTCATGAGCCCGAGGCCCCAAGCCAGGGTGGTCCGAAAACGCGCCAGCTCACGCCGGAGCTCGGTCTGATCCTCCGCGACGCTGAAGGTGTAGGCACGGGCCACCGGCCCGGTCGACCACAACACGCCGAAGCCCTGCACCAAGAAGGCGTTGCCTACACTGTCGCTCCGCGCTTGGAACTGGCCCTGGCCTGGGCGGAGCTGCGACAGAAAGGGGACCTGCAGACCCACCGCCGAGCGTGACCGCCAAACTGGCTCGCCACCCGCGTCGGCGATCTGACCGTACAGCCCGGAGCCGGGCAGCCCAAAGCGCGGCTCTTCGAGCACGCTGGGCAGCTGCAACTGCCCGTCCTCACTCTCGGCGGCGGCCATGAGCAAATAGAGCTGGCCAAGCAGACGCGCCTCGCGTGCCGAGCTCGCACTGTCACGGAAGGCGCCTTCCAGCACCAAGCCGGTCAGCACCACGAACACCACCAGCAACGCCGCGGCGACGAGCAGGATTCGGTGTTGCAGCGACAGGGCAGACAGGGAGCGCCGCAGCATAGCCACGTCCGCGCCTGCCGGCGCTGCAGGATGGTGCCGAGGGGGCATTGGCGGGCGGACCGGCGGGTTGGCCGGCGTGTCAGGCGCCGGGTCAGGCGGCGAGTGGGCCTGTGCACGCACCGTGGCGGCGGCGCGCTGCCGCCGCTGGCGGCTGTCAGGCGTCGCCGGCACGTTGGGCGTTGGCGGTATCCCCGAGCGCCAGCCGATAACCCTGGCCACGCTGGGTGCCGATCAGATGCAGCGTGCTCATTGGGTCGAGCTTGCGCCGCAGCCGCCCAATCAGTACCTCGACCACGTTGCTATCGCGGTCGTCGGCATCCGCGTACAGATGCTCCGTCAGCTGCTGCTTAGAGATCACCCGCGGGCGCTGCATCACCAGGTGCTCCAATACGCGATATTCATAGGCGGTGAGATCGACCTGACGTCCTTGCATCCACACCAGCCGGCTGTCGAGATCGATCCGCAACGGGCCGCACAGCAGCTCGCGACTGGCGGTGCCGGCGGCGCGGCGCAATAGCGCGCGCAGCCGCGCCTGGAGCTCCTCGATCTGGAAGGGCTTGGCAAGATAATCGTCGGCGCCAGCCTCCAGTCCCTCCACCTTATCCTGCCAGCGGCCGCGCGCGGTGAGCACCAGGATCGGCAGCAGACGGCCGTCTGCGCGCAGGCGGCGGATGATCTCGAGTCCGGACAGGCTGGGCAGGCCGAGGTCGATGACAGCGGCGTCGTACTGAAACTCTTGGGCCAGATACAGCCCCTCACGGCCGTCGCCGCTGGTCTCGACCCGGTATCCGGCCTGTGTCAGCCGGGCGTCGAGCTGCCGACACAGGGTGGGCTCGTCCTCGACGACCAACACACGCATGGCAAGGCTCTCAGCGCCGTCCGGCCGGCACGGTGATCTCGCGGACCTCACCGGCGGGCGTCAAGACCTTGACCCGATAGCCGTCGCCGGTCTGATCGACCCGCAGCACCCGCCCACCGGTCTGCTTGCGCACACGCTCGGCGGCCTGATCCGCGGACAGCCCCCGCGCGTTGCCCTGACCCTGTCCGGAGCCGCGTTTGCCATTGTCTGCGAGGGTGTCGACGGAGCCCGCAGCGCACAGGAGCAGCAGGGCCAGACAGCAGGCCACGCGGCGCAGCGATCGGACGGGGTGCCGAGCGCTAGCGGTGGCAACGGCCGGGTGCGATGGGACAGGCGGCAGGGCCTGGGAGGGGCCGGCGGGCATGATCGATCTCGGTGATGACGGATGGGCGTCCCACGTCCGCGGACGAAACACGGGCGAGTGACGGCGGTAGATGTCTCTGCAGGTGAGCCTAGCCGATCTTACCTGAACCCCTGCTGAACGCCGCAAGCTGGCTTAGATTGCTTCACCACGCCAGATGTTTACAGATGCGCCAAATTGCCCACGCGGCGTCGTGTGCCAGGCGCCGATCGTTGCGGCCCCCATGGCTGAGCTGTTGGGTGTTCGCCGCGCGGGTTGCGACATGGATCTTTTTGGGTGGAGAGGCGGGTGGCGCTCAAGACCTCCGCGCCGCGCATCACGCCAGTTCGGAGCCGAGGTTGGCGGCAGGCAAGCGCAGCGCCGGCCCCGCGCACCGAGGCGGGCGGAAGTCCGTCAGAGTTTCAGCTCGTCGCGATAGGGCGCCGGCAAGCCGGACTTGCGATAGATGCTCAGTTCTTGCTGCAGGTGGGCCTCAAAGGCATCGCTGCTCAGCCTTTCGTGCGCCTGCAAGAACTTCCAGACGATGAAGTTGATCCGCGGCGCCCGCAGGGACTCTCCGCGCTGATAGGCCACGGACTTAAAGGCGGACCCGACGCGCTCGAACAGCGTCAAGATTTCAGCATCCGTGGTCTTTGCCGTCGGTGCGGACGCGTGCCGACGCGCGGCCCGCCGATAGCCCTCCACGATCAGCCGTGAGCCGCGGGGCCCGCCGCTGGCGCGAAATCTCAGGTCCCAAAGCCAGTCGCTGAGACGAACTGCGGCATAGCGTACGGCGGCCGGTTCCATCATCCCCGCAATGATCAGCCCCGCAGCCAGATACCCCGCCAGTGCGAGAAGGGCGCCGGGGAGACCGAAGGCCGCATGGGCGATGAGCGGCAGCACGCACCAGCCGAGTGCGCCCCCGAGCGCAGCGCCTCGGCGCCAGCGGCCTGCGGCGGGCGGTGACATGCGAGGCAGTGAGAACGCCTTCGCGATCCCGCTGCGAATGAGAAAGCCGTTCCCGATCGCGAAGATCAGGAAGAGGCCGGGGAACGCGTAGCGTGTGACCCACGCCCCGACGGCAGCCCCGGCTCCAGGCACCGCATCGGCCCTGTCCTGCGGTGACGCCCCGGCTGTTGGATCGCCGTCGATGATGTCCCCGAAGCTGCCTTCTGGCTGTGCCGCCGGGGCCGCGCTGTCCCCGGCGCTCACGTCCTCGGCGCTTCCGTCCTCGGCGTCGGCGGCCTCACCGCCATCCTTACAGGCTTGCCAGGCCGAGTTGATGGCCGCCGCACTCCCCGCCAGGCTGAACAGAGACTCCCCGTCCGGGGTTGTCACACGCAAGGTGCGCGCGCGTTTGAGCGCTTGGAAGATTGGCGGTGGTGCCTCGAACACCCCAACGCGATTGCTCGGGCTCTGGGACAGCTCGAACTGCGCCCCATCGGCCGTCAGCGCAATGCCCTGACTCGGCAGCCGTTGCCCGTCACCGTCCGTCAGCATCAGGTCGGCTGTGTAACAGCCGCGGGCCGCCGGAAAGGCGATCTCCAGCACCAGATCCGCTCGCCCCGTGGCCGGTATCCAGGCCCTGGCCGAGGCCTCCGCGGACGCCGGCGCCCAGGTCCACCGCTCGTCCGCCCGCAGCGCCCCGGCGACGAGGAGCTGCGCGACAACAGCGCAGAGCAGCAGGCACGAGGCCACTCGGTCACGCGTCTCCATCATCAACCCACCAAGTTGCAAGCCGTCGCCAGGATGAGGGGTGCGCCGGCGCCGGAACCCTGTGCTCGCGGGACGCCCCGCCACCGGCGCGATTGTACAGGACAGGATGACGCTGACGCCGCCGGCAGCGTAGCGAAGCCTGGCGTGCCTCGGGCAACAGCAGCGCTGCCGCACGGGACAACGCGGCAATCCGCGGCGTCTCAAAGCGGACCGTCTGCCTGGTCATGCAACGTCTGAGGGTGGCCGGGGCGAGCCAGAGGTCTTAGGAACCATAGGCGCCAGCAGCTGCGCGGTCCAAGGCGATGGCTGGTGTTGGCGGCCAAGGGGCGGCCAAGGGGCGGCAGTCAGAGATGCTCCTGTTCCTCAGTCACCGCAGGCGCGGCGACAGCACAGCGGAGCGAGACAAGCACGCATTACGCCCGTGTGGGATCAGGAGAAGCCGCCATAACCGCGGCTGCCGCCGGCAGGGCTGATCCACGCGGCACCCCGCGGCGCCCAATTCGGCCTACACTGATGTTGTGCAGGCGCGGTCGACCGGGCCGCGCCTCCCAGGCGGATTTCGAGGCAACCAAGGTGAACCTACCCGGGGGTCCGCCGGAATCCCTCGACCCGACAGCGCAGCGCAAGGCAGGCAGCGCTTGGGGCGTCTGACTTGCGAACCGGGTCAGCAGGAATGGAGCGGCGACGAACATGCAGATTCGTGTCGGTTTCGAGATGGAGTACGAGTGCCCCGGTCCGACGCCGATGATTCTGGCGCTCAACATCCACTATTCGCGTGCGTCCGACCTTGTGCGACCGGATCATCTGGTCACGCGCCCCGCGGTCTCGGTCACCGCCTACCGCGACCTGTTCGGCAATTGGTGCAGTCGCCTGGTCGCGCCGCCTGGGCGCTTCGTGCTGCGCACCGATGCGCTGGTCAATGATACCGGGCTGCCCGACGTAGTGGCCCCAGAGGCCAGCCAGACGCCGGTGGAGCATCTGCCGGAATCGACCCTGGTCTACTTGCTGGGCAGCCGCTATTGCGAGACGGATCAACTGTCGGACATCGCGTGGCAGCAGTTCGGCGCCGGACCAACCGGCTGGGCGCGCGTGCAGGCGATCTGCGACTTCGTCCACCGGCACATCGAGTTCGGCTACTCGCATGCACGCCGCACACGCACGGCCTGGGATGCGTACAAGGAAGGGCGGGGTGTCTGCCGCGACTATGCCCACCTCGCCATCGCGTTGTGCCGCTGTATGAACATTCCCGCCCGCTACTGCACCGGCTATCTCGGCGACATGGGCACCGAGCCGCCGCACGGGACCATGGACTTCGCGGCTTGGTTCGAGGCCTTCCTTGGGGACCGCTGGTACACCTTCGATGCGCGCAACAACGCGCCGCGCGTGGGCCGCGTGCTCATCGCCCGCGGCCGCGACGCCTGCGACGTGGCGCTGTCCAGCACCTTCGGGCCAAACACCCTGGAGCACTTCAAGGTCTGGACCGACGAGGTGGCAACGCGATGACCTACTGTGTCGGCGTCAAGCTTGACGAGGGTCTGATCTTCGGCAGCGACTCGCGCACCCATGCGGGCGTGGACAACTACGCCACATTCTGCAAGATGACGGTGTTCGATCAACCGGGCGATCGGGTGCTGGTGTTGCTGAGCTCAGGCGGCCTGGCCGCCACACAGACGGTGATCAACCTGCTGCGTCGGCGCGCCACCGGTGACTCGCCACACATCTTGAGCGTCGACTCGCTATTCGACGTAGCCAATCTGGTGGCGGATGCGATGCGCGACATCGAGCGCCGCGACGGCCCCTTCCTCGAGACCGGCGGCCTGAAGTTCAACGCGTCCTTCATCCTCGGTGGACAGATCGCAGGCGAGGAGATGCGGCTGTTCCGGATCTATGCCGAGGGCAACTTCATCGAGGCCGGCACCGACACACCCTTCCTGCAAACCGGAGAGGCCAAATACGGCAAGCCGATCCTCGACCTCGGCGTGCGCTCCAACGCAACACTGGAGGACGCAACCAAGTGCGTACTGGTGTCGTTCGACTCGACGATGCTCAGCAACCTCTCGGTGGGCATGCCCATCGACTTGCTGTGCTACGCACGAGACAGCCTGCGGGTCACGATGAAGCGCCGTTTCGCCGAGGGTGACTCCTACTTCGACGCGCTGACCCGGCAATGGCTCGAGGGCACGCGCAGGGTCTTCCGGGAGCTGCCGCCGCTCGAGTGGTAGCGCTTGACGGCACCCGGGGGAAACAGACGGGAAAACACGGGGGAAAACAGGCACAGTGCGGCCTGGCAAGGCCGCACTGTGCCCCATTGTTCGGGACGAGTGCCATCTAGGGTCAGGTTCCATCATTCCAGCGTTCACCCCCAGATATCGCCAGCCCGGGTCGTGAAGGCCTTCTTCGCGTCGACATCTGCGACGAATTCAGACCACAAATCCTTGCCCAGCTTCCGACGCGCGAACGCGCCTGCCATTGCGAGAAACGCCTTGAGCACAGCGTGCGTGTCTTCGACGTATCCGGAAAGGAGCGTTTCGGTGCCGGAGCCGTATGCAAGAAAAAGCGCCTCGCGATAGTTCGCCTTGCCGCGGTAGCGGGCTGCCTGGTGAACAAACCCCACGGGCTTCCGTTCGAGCCAACTGTCCCGCAGCGTTCTCGCGGCTCTCGAGCGGAAGTTGCTGACGCCCAACTCCTTGAAGGCGCGATTGCCTTTCAGATCCTGCTCCGTCTTCCACCCATACCACTTCGCCGATCCCGACAGATACGCTGCCGCTGCGCCCAGCGCGTCATCCTTCTTGATCGGGCGCGCCTGAAGCTTCCCGACGCTTCCGTTCCGCAGCGCATCCACCTCCGCCCTGTAGGTCTTCTCGACGAGACTGCTCACTCTCCAGCTGAACGGCGCCATGGCGAGGCCCCGGCTGGCGATCTGCTCGTCCCATAGCCGCGCCGTTCCCGAATGATCCTCCTGGAAAGACCCGGATTGCGCGGCCGTCATCGCACTCGCTGCATTGGCGATGCCGTAGTACCAGGCCAGCACGCCGACCCGCGCATAGTCCGCGGCCGTCGTTCCGCCACGGAACTGGTCGAGAGCAGAAAGATGATGGAGCCCCAGGAAGAGTTGCTCGAGAACGCTGTTCTCGACGCGGACATCCATCTTCCGCTTTCCTTCCTTCCCGTAGAAGGCAGTCGCCGTCCCGAAATCGATCCCTTCGTCCTCCGCGAGGATTCGCAGCACACGCATCCAGTTGACCGTCGACGGGAGCGCGAACTGCGGATCCGGCTTGCCGTCCGGCTCGTTGATGGTGCCCTGCTTGATGATGCGGTCGTAGAGCATGAATTCTCGGGCCAAAGAAGGTCGATGTCCGGCGCAAGCGGCAGAATCGGGCGTGCAAAACAAAGACTCGCGCGATAGTGTTCTGGAAAACAAGCCCTTTTTGCGAGTGCCCGACCCGCATGTCCGACAGTCTGACCGACCTGATCCTGTCCCTTACCCCCGAAGACGGCTCCTCCATCGGCAATGGCCCGATGATGGCGCTGGTACGCGAGCGCATCCCGGGCCTCACCGACGACGACTATTTCGCTGCGCGCGATGCGCTCGTCGATAACGGGCTTCTGGCCCGCGGGCGCGGCCGGGGCGGATCAATCATGCGGGTTGCGGGCGGCACGGCGGGGGACGACGACGAGGCAGGCTCAGACGAGGACGCTGACGACGAGGCGGACGGCTTCAAACTGACCCTCACCGTTGAGCCGACGCCTCGGCCACGGCCGGCCTCCGGCAGGAAAAAGGCCACCCGCCAACCAGAGGGGGCGGTGCAGGTGCTGAGCTATCGCCATGGGCAGAGCCGGGCGAACAACCCCGAGGTCGGGATGGTCCATTCCGGCACCGATCCGGATGGCGAGAAGACGGTCTGGGCCTACGACCCGCATCTCGACCCGGTGCTGAACTTCGACAGCGCGCGGGCCGGGATCGAACGGCTCATCGACGACGCGCTGGCCAGCGACGACCCCGAACAAATGAAGGACGCGCTAAAGGAGCTGAAGCGGCTGCAGGCGCCCTATCTCAACTGGACGGGCAAGGCAGAGCGGACGAGCGTCGAGGTCGATACCGTGTCGCTGCACGTCCATGAACGGGTGGATCCGGCGACGATCCTGGCCAACGCTTTGAGCCGGCTGAAGGGCAAGGACGCCGCGACGCAATGGCGGCAGCCGGACCTGTTCGCGGCGCCGTTTGAGAACCTGCCGCTGCGCCAAGCGCTGGATTTCTACCACCACGAAAAGGGCTGGTCGAACCGGCTGGTGGCGGGGGACAGCCTGCTGGTGATGAACTCTCTGCTGACCAAAGAGCATACCATTACCCATAACCCTGCCCGATGCTGCGCTGAGCATCCAGTGCGAGCAC